>JALYPU010000080.1 GCA_030856215.1 Bacteroidota bacterium | reverse complement strand
ACCAAAGGCTTTGGAACAATGGAATTTAAAAAAAGTGAACCAATGTCAGCTTATTCAAAAAAATCTTCTTTACAATTGCAGCCAGATTCTGCAAGATGGCGGAATTATTATTTATTCTACCTGTACATTTAACAAACTCGAGAATGAAGAGGTGATAAACAATGTTTTGAAAGACAATACACTAGAAACGTATAAACTAGATTTCCCAGAGTCCATACCTGTCCGGAATAGTGACTATTTAAATATCCCTTGTTATCGTTGTTTCCCTCATAAAATGAGTGGGGAAGGTTTCAGCGTAACCCTATTAAAAAAACCTGGTATTCAGGACCTTGTAATTTACCAACCTACTACAAAATATGTACCCTTTGAGAAGATTCCAAAAGATTTAATGGTTGATGATACACTGAACATTTACAAAAATCCCAAAGATGAAATCTATGCGTCTACCACTTCTCAATTTGAACTAGTCACTAAATTACATTCACAGAAACTGGGAATCTTGAACGTAGGCTTAACTCTGGGCCTGTGGAAAGGCAAGGATTGGTTTCCACACCATGCACTGTCGCAATCGCAGCGAATCAGCCCAACAATTCCACGGTTAGAGCTATCTTATACGGAAGCTTTGAATTATCTTAGAGCCCATAGCCCTACTTGGGTAAAAAACGTTCCTGATCAATGGCAAATATCCATCTACAAAAACGCCCGCCTTGGTTGGGTGAAACAAATTCAACAATCCTTTAAAAACTATTTACCAAAAGAACTTAGAATATTAAATCTTTAATCACAGTGATATGAAATCAATGTATGTTTTAAGTATAATCTTGTTCATGTATACTGGCATGTTAGCCCAAAACAAGATACCTCAAATAAGTAATGTTACCTATACTTGGATTGATCCAACAACCATTGATATCAATTATGATCTCGTTGATCCAGATAACGCAGCGTTGGAAGTTCAATTAAAAATGTTTTATGCGTCTGGAAACATGATGTATCAGGAAGAGTCAACTATTAGTAGCTCAGGAGACCTTGGATTTCCAATTAATATTGGTTCCAATAAAAAAATTCGGGTGACGTTACCCAATACCAATTTAGGTTCAAAAATACTCCTCCAAATAACTGCATCAGACCGTGAACCATTATTGATTGAAGACATATTGAATGGATTGGAAATGTCCAGGTTGCAAAACGATTTAACGCAACTGCAAGGCAGAAGAAATGCATTAACGGATGCAAGCCATCTTACAAAATCTAGAAATTACATCACCTCTGAAATGGCTAAATTCCTTCCAACCACAGAATTAAAAGCTAACGTACCACAGGGTAATTGTATAAATTATATGTATGAACGCTGGGGAAATTCCAAGCCAAATCACGTATATATTATTGATGCACATTATGATACTTTCAGTCAGTCTCCCGGAGCTGATGATAATGGCAGTGGCGTAGTCGGCGTAATGGAAGCTTTACGATTATTATCACCATATGCTTCCAAGCATACCCTGCGATTTTTGTTTTTCGATCTGGAAGAAGCTGGATTGGTGGGAAGTAATTTGTATGTGAACAATCAACTGAACAGATTCGATTCGGTAAAAGCCGTTATTAATTTTGAGATGATCGGATACTACTCAAATCTACCAAATACACAAGAACTGCCAACGGGCTTTAATCAGTTATTTCCTGAAGCATATAATGCTGTTATCAATAATCAAAGTAGAGGAGATTTCATCACGAATACTGGAAACACATTTTCAAGTTTTCTGAAAAATAAATTTGCAGCCGCCGCTATAAAATACGTACCAAACTTAAAGGTAATTTCATTGGAAGTTCCTGGCAACGGAGCCATTGTTCCGGATTTGCGAAGAAGTGATCACGCCTCCTTTTGGGATAAGAACATGGCCGCATTGATGATAACGGATGGTGCCAATTTTAGAAATAAAAATTACCATACAACTCGGGATTCTATCCAAACGTTGAATTTTAACTTCATGAGCCAGGTGATCAAAACAAGTATTGCTACTATTGCCGAATTGGCCGAGGTAAGTCATAGTACCAGTAAGGATATTTTTATCCAGATTCCCACAGCAACCAATAATGTAACATCAGAAAATGCTCTCCTGTTTCAATCGGCAAATTCCTTGGTAATTGAACTCCCTGAATATATTGCTGACATACAATTGCATATAAATGATATGACTGGAAAACAAATCCTGCACGGCAATTTATCGAAGCAACTTAATCAGTCTTTTACTGTTAATTTAAAAAATTGCAAACCGGGTGTTTATCTAGTTCACATCCAAACACGTAATGCAGGATCGATGTCTAAAAAAATCATTATTCATCCATGGTAACGGTTTCCAAAGAAGAAAATGTATACCTCCTTCTCGGTTCGAATCTAGGAGATAAGCAAACTTATCTAAAGCGCGCTAAAGAGCTTATCCAAGCACAAATAGGTGTTATAATTGAAGAGTCCCATTTGTATGAAACGAGTCCTTGGCTGGGGCTCGATCAAGACCCCTACTTAAACCAGGCAATCAGACTAACTACGAGCTTAAGCCCCGAAAAAACACTATCTATTTTATTAGATATTGAAAAATCTCTAGGTCGAAAGAGGGAGAAAAAAAATGAATCCAGAAATATTGATATTGATTTAATACTTTGGGGTCAAAGAATTATAGATTCACCGGATTTAAAGATCCCTCATCCCAGAATGAACCAACGTAGTTTCGTCCTTATTCCTCTTATGGAAATTGCCGCCGAAGAAATTCATCCAATAGAACATAAAAGTATAGAAGAACTGTACGAACTTTGCGCGGATCTTGGTGAAGTGGTGTTGTTAGATGAAAAATAAAATTCCGTATAATTATATATGCCTAGAAGGGAATATTGGAGCTGGTAAGACCACGCTGGCAGAAAAGCTGGCAAAGGACCTCCCTTGCAAACTGGTATTGGAGGGTTTTGCAGATAACCCCTTTTTGGAGTATTTCTATAAAGACCCTGTCCGCTTTAGTTTTACCGTGGAGCTATTCTTTTTGACAGAAAGACATAAACAGCTACAGCAGGCCCTGGCAAATAAGGAATTGTTTTCAGAGTTTACCCTGGCAGACTATTCCTTAATAAAAAGTATGCTATTTGCTCGCAATAATTTGATCCCCGAAGAGTACAAATTATTTCAAAAGATATTCCAAACTTTATCTGCAAATATTCCTAAACCAGATCTCATTGTATACCTTCACCGATCGGTAGAAAAAATTCAGGAGCATATAATTGCCAGAGACAGACCTTTTGAATCACAAATTCACAATACTTATTTAGAACAAATTCAAAATGTTTATTTCGACTTCTTTAAGAATCAAACTCAAATTCCAGTGTTAATTCTAGACGCTGAAAATCTCGATTTTATTAATAACGAAAATCACTACCGCGAAGTTATTCACATTTTAGGCAACCAATACCAACCAGGGTTGCATCACATCAGAGTATTATATTAAAAATAAATCATCATGCGCCAATTTTTTAAATTCTTGTTTGCTTCTTGTCTGGGTACCTTTTTAGCCCTGGTTCTATTATTTTTTATTATTGTAGGAATTGGAACCAGTATGAATAAAAGTGGATTTGGTTCGTCTGGGCCTAAATCTATAACAACCAATTCCGTTTTAAAGATTAGTATTCCGGATCAATTACCGGAACAAACAAATAATATCCAACTAGAAGGTTTTTCTTTTGCGGATAAAACAAATTTAGGTATTCACGATTATGCAAAGGTTATCCATAAAGCTGCCGCTGATCCAAATATAAAAGGGATCTATTTGTTGAATCATACAAACAATCATGGTTATGCCAGCCTTAAGATAATAAGAGATGCTTTAATTGAATTTAAAAAGTCAGGAAAATTTATTATTTCTTTTGGAAAATTTTTAGACCACAAAAATTATTACCTGGCATCTGTATCTGATCAAATTTACTTCCATCCATTAGGTTTTATTGATTTAAAGGGATTTGATATTGTAATTCCTTTTTTTAAAGAGCTCATGGAAAAGATTGGATTAAAATTCAATATTTATTATGCCGGAGAGTTTAAGAGTGCTACAGAATCTTTTCGCTTATCCAAAATGAGTCCAGAAAATAAATTCCAATTGAATGAATACTTAATGGATCAGTATAACCTTTACTTAGATCAGGTTAGTGAAGGCCGAAACATTCCGAAAGAAATATTAAAAACCAATTTTGATCAATTTCTATCTTATACTCCTCAGAAAGCTTTAGAAAATAATCTAATAGATTCTCTCGCGCATGAAACAGATGTATTCCAATATATGCGAATGAAGATGAATATAGAAGAAACAATAGCCATTCATTTTATCACGCCAGAAGATTATTATAGCTCGAAAGGAATTGATGATGCTGATTATGGCTCAAACAACAGGATTGCCGTGGTATTTGCAGAAGGAAATATCATTGACAGCAAAGGCAATGAAGGCGAAATAGGAAAAAAATATGTTGATTTGCTAAGAGATATACGCGATAATAAGAATATCAAATCTGTGGTTCTTCGCATTAATAGTGGCGGTGGTAGTGCACTTATGTCTGATGATATTCTGAAAGAACTCGATATCATAAGAGCTAAAGGGAAACCTGTGGTAGTCAGTATGGGAGATTATGCAGCATCCGGTGGATATTACATTGCTTGTCATGCGGATTCCATTTTTGCAAGCGCCCATACATTGACTGGATCCATTGGAGTTTTTGCTATGATCCCTAATATTAATGTTATGACAGATCAAAAAATTGGGATTGATTGGGATAGTTTAGGAACCGGTCCCATGTCAACAAAATTTAACCCATTATTCAATTGGACGGGTGTTGAGGCTAAAGTATTACAAGAAAACATTGACCATACGTATGATCGTTTCTTAAGTTTGGTAGCTCAAGGTAGAAAAATGGATAAAGCAAAAGTTCATGAGATTGCCAAAGGTAGAATTTGGAGCGGTCGAAAAGCCAAAGAAATTGGATTGGTCAATGAAATCGGTGAACTAAATGACGCCATTAAATGCGCCGCTCGATTAGCTTCTCTCGACAAGTATCGAATTAGTGAATATCCAACGCAACTTGATCCCTTTCAAAAAATTATTGAACGATTCAAAGGAGGAGACGAAGACATTAATTCAAGTCTAAAGACCTCGCTACTAAAAAGTCAATTAGGAGATTTCTATCCTTATTATAAAGAATGGCAGGAAATACAGCAATATAAAGGAGCTCAGATGCGGTTGCCCTGGATTATTGAAATTCAATAAAAATAATTGACAATTATATAGTTTTTAATAGAATTTCAATTAGCCATCAACTACAGACTATTCCGTGGTTATTAATACTCCGCTGTATTTCGCGGTAATTTAGCCTACTGATTCTAATTGTCTTGAGGATTTCTTTCTATCGTTTTCATCCAAAATTACTTTTCGTAAACGAATAGATTTTGGAGTAAGTTCTACATATTCATCCTCTTGAATATATTCCAAAGCATCTTCCAAAGAAAAATTTCTCTTCGGAGTAATATGAACGGTACCATCCGATCCGGATGCACGCATATTTGTTAATTTTTTTCCAGTAATAATATTAACTACTAAATCACCTGGTCTGATATGTTCGGCAATGATTTGCCCAGTATAAACTTGTGCCCCTGGATCAATAAAAAAGCTTCCACGATCTTGAAGGTTGGCTATTGAATATGCAGTTGCCATACCAGCTTCTTTTGACACTAACACGCCATTATTTCGCGATGGGATAGTTCCTTTCCAGGCTTGAAATTCCTTAAATCGATGGGCAATAATTGCTTCACCTGCTGACACCGTCAACAGTAAATTTCTCAATCCAATCAACCCTCTAGACGGAATATTAAATTCAAGGTGTATGAGATCCCCTTTCTGTTCTAATGCTAACATCTCACCTTTGCGTTGACTTACGAGGTCTATGATCTTGCTGCTGGATTCTTCAGGTACATTGATAGATAATGTTTCAATGGGTTCGCATTTTTGGCCTTCTATTTCTTTAATGATTACGCGGGGTTGACCTACTTGAAACTCGTATCCTTCTCTGCGCATAGTTTCGATCAGAATGGATAAGTGTAAGATCCCTCTTCCATAAATAAGTATAGAATCCGGAGATGCTGTATCTTCCATCCTCATGGCTAGATTCTTTTCCAATTCTTTTTCCAATCGCTCCCTAATATGTCTCGAGGTTACGAATTTACCTTCCTTACCAAAAAATGGAGAGTTATTGATTGTAAATAACATACACATCGTTGGCTCATCAATTTGGATCGGCACTAATCCTTCGGGTTGTTCAAAATCTGCAATGGTATCTCCAATTTCAAAATTTTCCACTCCAAAAACCGCACAAATATCTCCGGCAGCAACTTCTTGAACTTTAAGTTTACCTAATCCTTCAAAGGTGAATAATTCTTTAACCCTTGACTTTAATATTACATCATTTCTTTTTACCAACGAAATGGGTTGGTTGACTTTTAAGCTACCTCTTAAAATTCTGCCTACAGCAATTCTTCCAATAAATGCAGAATAGTCTAATGATGAAATCATCATTTGAAGACTTCCTTCTCCTATTGCGGGTGGCGGTATACTTTCGATGATCGTATCCAATAAAACGGTGATGTCCGTTGTTGGATTTTTCCAATCTTTTGACATCCACCCTTGCTTGGAAGAACCATATATAGTGGGAAAATTCAATTGGTCTTCTGTGGCTTCCAAATTGAAAAATAATTCAAACACATGATCATGCACTTCGTCGGGCCTGCAATTAGGTTTGTCCACTTTATTGATAACCACAATTGGTTTTTTACCCATCGCCAAAGCTTTGTGTAACACAAATCGAGTCTGGGGCATCGGACCTTCAAAAGCATCTACCAATAATAAAACCCCATCAGCCATATTTAAGACTCGTTCTACTTCACCTCCGAAATCGGCATGACCAGGGGTATCAATAATATTGATTTTTACGTCTTTATATCGAACAGAAACATTTTTTGCTAAAATGGTAATTCCTCGTTCTCTTTCTAACTCATTATTATCTAAGATCAATTCTCCTGCATCCTGGTTATCTCTAAAGAGTTTTGTCTGCATTAAAATCTTATCTACTAAGGTCGTTTTACCGTGGTCAACGTGGGCAATAATGGCAATATTTCTTATTTCTGGCATAATATTTTATTCAAAACTGTGACAAATGTACGTGCAATCAATCTTTATAAAGTGAGATTTTGCATGAATAACAAATCATTTACAATTATAAATCTGTATTTTACATATTAAGGTAATATTAATATGATATTAATTAATGATAAATTTTAAGTAAGCTATCATCAAATCAGATGGGCTAACTGCTGATTAAAATGTTTGATACCGTTCTATTTCCAAATCGTATCCTTGAAGTGCAATATTCTTTTTAGGATGATTAGAAAGCAGGACCATTTTATTTACGCCTAGTTCTCGCAATATTTGAGAGCCGATACCTATCTCCCTTTGATCTTGATCATGTCGGCTACTTTCATCCGTGATAAGGCCTTCAGAAATTCTGAATAAAGGGTTTAATGGTCTTTCTGTGCTACTTATTAATAATAAAATTGATTGCGTCGATTGAGAAATGGATTGTAATGATTTATGAATTATTGAATTATCACCATGAATTATTATGTCCATAAGTTCTGCATACGGATCACAATATTGTACGCGAACCAAGGTCGATGTTTTAGGTGAAATATCGCCTTTGACAAAAGCGACATGAATAGCATTAGAATTGCTCTGACTGTAAATGTGTACTTGAAATGCACCAAATGGTGTCATCTTTTCAAAACTTTTATTAAGATTAACCAACCGCTCTCTTTGCAATCGATACTTTACTAAATCACTTATGGAAATCACTTTCAAATTCCAATCTTTGGATTTCTGGAGCAAATGAGGCAATCGGGCCATCGTGCCATCATCATTTAAAATTTCAACCAAGGCTCCTGCTGGTTTGCACCCCGCCAACCTGGCTAGATCAATCGTTGCCTCAGTATGACCCGTTCGAACTAAAACACCTCCCTTCATCGCTCTCAATGGAAAAATATGGCCAGGCTTTGCAAAATCAGAAGATTTAAAGCCTTCATCTGCTAAAGCTTGAATGGTTCTAGCCCGATCATAGGTAGAAATTCCTGTAGAACAACCATGGCCAATTAAATCAACAGACACTGTAAAGGCAGTCTCATGCAATGAAGTATTCGTTCTAACCATTAACGGCAGTTGCAGTTCCTCTGCCCTGTTTTCTTCAATCGGTGCACAGATAAGACCTCTACCTTGGGTAGCCATGAAATTAATGAGCTCAGGACTCGCGGCTTCTGCAGCACAAATAAAATCGCCTTCATTCTCGCGATCTTCATTGTCCACTACAATGATTAATTTTCCTTGTTTTATATCGACGATCGCTTCTTCAATAGTATGGAGCATATGGTATAAAAATTACATTCTTTTTGGAGGTTCCCATGAACCTTGTTTAATCCCTTTAAAATAATTATAAAACCCATTTAATAGAGCAATGTTCATACGAACAAAATATCGAACACTTCGCAAGATGTAAATATGCATATTCATCTTTGAAAAAAGTAAATCTAAAAAAGGCAACCCAACTAAAAACACCAACAAGGCTATTGAAAAATATTGAAAGAGTTTCTGGTGCAAACACGCAAGAAGAATTGAACAGAAAAGCAACATAATTAATAAAAATGGACTTACCCAACGCAATACTTTATGAGAAAAGAAGCAGTAAGCTAAAATGAGTGGTCTTGAAAATAATACAGGGTAAAAAAAACCTAAATTTTGAAAATTGCCTGACGAGATTCGACTTTTTCGTTTGAATTCTTCTTTAATTTCATTTGGAATAGCTTCATGGCAAAATGCTGCTAATTCGCTCACGGCATAATAATTCTTTTGAAGCACCCTCATGCTTATATAAAAATCATCCACAATAAATTTTTCTGGTACCCTTTCTACCAGATCGGAGCGAACAGCATAACAGGCACCAAAAGCCCCCATCATGGTACCCCATAACTTCCCTTCAGCATGCTTTAAACTAATTTCTAAATTTAAATATTGGTTTTCTGATTTAGAAATTCCATCGACCCGCAAATTCTTAGGTAAAACTTTTGAGTCAACCAATCCAATTTGCTCATTTGTAAAATGTTTGGTTAGCTGCTCCATTGTATCAGGATCTAATATGACGTTGGCATCGGTGAACAGGATAATATGGTCTTTTGATTTGGATCTTTTCTTAAATACCTCCACCATCAGATCATTGATTACATATGATTTTCCTCTTCTTGTATTATATTCAAAAAAATATAATTGATGAAACTTCGATGTCAGTTTATGTATTATATCATTGGTGCTATCATTTGAATGGTCTGATCCAATGTAGACGTCTACTTTCTCCATTGGATAATTAGATTGAAACACTGATTCAATTTTTTGTTGAATCCATCGCTCTTCATTAAACACACTGATTACTACGGAAACCCAAGGCTTTGTTTCCAACGTTGCTAAGGTTGATTTTTTTTTAAGACGAGCAGCCAGAATGGTGGTAATAGGATAAATTAAATACGTGTGAAGAAAAAGAAATAGTGAAAAGTAAAACAATATTTCCAAGCTCAAAATCATCTTACAAAAAGCCGCAATACTTTATTCATGAACTGCATGCGCATGCATAGCCGTTTTATAAGCTACCACAAGATCTTTAGCTATTTTGTGACTGTCGAAATGAGTTTCGACAAACTTCCGAGCATTTTGACCCATCCTCAAAAGCACTTCAGGGTTTTTATACATATATTGTATTACAGATAAAAATTCTTCCGGAGTGTCTGCAATGAAAACTTCTTCTTTATGAATAGCGGGAATTCCTTCCAAGCCAATAGTGGTCGTGATAACTACTTTACCTAAAGCCATTCCCTCCAAAATTTTAACTCTAATTCCAGATCCGGATAAAAGCGGCACTAACATCACTGGAAACTGATTGATAAATTCTACGGAATGGTCAATGTTTGGATAATAGCTAGTTCCTTCTGGTTTAACTTCAGAAAGATTTGCTGTGTCATTTCTGCCTGTAAAATGAAATGTAAGGCTTGGAAATTTAGCATGAATGAGTGGCCAAACCTGATTAAAAAACCATTTTAATCCCTCAATGTTCGGTATCCAATCTAAAGAACCAATGAAACAACATGCCAATTTATTTTCATAAGCTGAGTAATCTGCCTGATACTTTGATAAATCAAAGCCGACTGGAGACGCAATACACCCATTTTTATAACCTAATTCTCTGAATTTATTTAGATCCCGATCAGTAATGGCCACTAAAAAATCATACCCATTAAGTTTTTCAACCTCAAAATTTTTTAATTTTTTGCTGAGGTAATTTAAATATACTTTTTTCGGTAAAAATTTAATTTGATGAGTAATGCGGTCCCATATTTCATGCTCAATATTGTGTGCACGCATCACAACCATGGCATCCGAATGCTTTTTAATAATGTTCAAGTAGGGTGATAAATATAATGTTTCTAATTGGATGATGTCAAATGTATACTTGTTGAGTATTGCAATTAGTTTTTCTTCAAATTGTTTTGAAACGAATCGAGAAATATGGTATGAGTCTTTAGAGAAGAGGTTTTTAAATGCGTCAAGAGTTTTAATATCATTATTTACTTCAACAGTATAGACATAGTTATAATGATTCAATTCTTGGGGTATCGATTGCTTCAATTCATAACGGTGTCGCGAAGTATTCATCGCCAATAAACTCAATTCACAACCTTGCTCTACCAAGGCTTTACTCATTTGATTAACAGCTATAGATTCACCGTCCTTCAAAGGAAACGGAAATTTTTTACAAAGCTGTAATATTTTCATATAATGAGGTATAGGGGTAAAAAGCCAAGAGCTATTCCTGCCGTCAAAAATAAGAACTCTTCGCATATATAACGGCTAAAGCTTATTTTGTGGTCTCTTTTTTGTTAAAAAATTAGAATTATTGCATTTTCTTTTAGTTTTGGATAGAAGTTAATTGAATTTTTGGCCAATACTTAGCTTATATAAACATAATAATATATATATAGTTTATCAATTTTCAATGATATATTGCTCAAATATAAAAAAATCATACCAATCCATTCATGTCTTACGTGGGGTCAATTTGCATATTGAGAAAGGAGCTCTGGTAAGTATAATGGGTTCTTCAGGAGCTGGGAAGAGTACACTATTGCATATTTTGGGGACTTTGGATGAAGCGGACGAGGGTCAAATAATATTAGACAATTCAGACATTGCTAAGTTAAACCGAAATGAGTTAGCCCAATTTCGAAATAAACAAATCGGATTTATCTTCCAGTTTCATCACTTACTCCCAGAATTTACCGCCCTTGAAAACACTTGTTTACCTGGATGGATTTCAAAAAAGAATGAAAATGATGTCATAAAAGAGGCTAAAACACTGTTAGATTATCTTGGATTGAATGAACGTTTTGATCATAAGCCTGGGCAACTTTCGGGAGGGGAACAACAACGTATTGCCTTAGCACGCGCTTTGATTAATAAACCTAAAATTATATTTGCGGATGAGCCAACGGGCAACCTGGATCAGAAGAACGCTCAAGAGGTGCTTCATTTACTTTTATCGATTCGAAAAGAAATGAACATAACCATGTTGTTAGTGACTCACGACCCAATGATTGCTGCTCAAACCGACCACACTTACATGATGAAAGATGGTATTATATTGCCTTAATCATCATCCGTATTCATTTTATGGCTCTGATGCTGTATGGATTCAATGTGTATCGCCTCGATCAACGAAAAAATAAATTCTTCTGTCAAGCCTTTTGAAATACCTGCCTTCAATAGTTTTTGTATAATTTCCTCCCAACGATCCGGTTGAAAAATGGCAATTTGATTCTGCTTTTTCTCTAACCCTATGGATTCGGACAAATTCATGCGTTCTGCCAATAAATTTATGATACTTAAATCGATTTGATCTATTTGTGATCTAATTAGTTGAATCTTATTATTAAATTGTGAATTATCAGAATAAATATTTCTTTTGCTAAGACGAGATAAAATATTCTTTCGTAAAAACTCTGGCGTAATTTGTTGGTCAGCATCACTTAAAGCTTGGGAAGGGTTAGGATGCACTTCGATCATCAGACCATCATAATTGAGATCAAGGGCAATTTGGGCAATCTCATATAAATGTTCAGGTGTGCCACTTATATGCGATATATCGGCAATCAATTGGATGGTTGGCAATTGTCTTCTAAGCTCCAACGGAATTTGCCAACGCGGTACATTTCTGTAAATAGAATTGCCATAAAACGAAAAACCTCTATGGACCGCGGCTAACTTTTCTATGCCGCATTTATACAATCTTTCAATGGCACCTAACCATAAGTGAAGATCTGGATTTAGTGGATTTTTAACCATGACTGGTATGTCCACACCCCTTAATGATTCTGCTATTTCTTGAACATAAAAGGGATTAACTGTGGTCCTGGCTCCTAACCATAATACGTCAATTCCGGCTTTTAAACAGGCTTCAACATGCTCTGTTGTAGCTACTTCTGTCGCAATTTTAATTTGATAGGTGTGTTTTATTTCAACCAACCAGGCTAAGGCTTCCTCACCCATTCCCTGAAAATGTCCTGGGCGCGTCCTAGGTTTCCAAACACCCGCTCTCAATAAATCAGGCTTGATATCTCCTAATTGATTGAGAAGTAAATCCAATTGTTCTGGAGATTCCGCGCTACAAGGCCCGAAAATACTCACCAAATCTCCTGAAGACTTTTGAATAGCTGGTTTAAATTCCATTTAATAATTCGTTCTTATAACAAATAAAAAAACCTTCATAAGGTTTATGGGTTTATTCTGATATTCGTTCCTTAAAATTAATTCATGCGAACTAGTTTCATTATTGTTTTTTATGTAATGTTCTTGCTAGTCAACGACCTTTCAGCACAGTCAAAGAACAGTGCAGAGATTGTGGAACATTTAAAAAAATTGGGAGTATTAGGCTCAGTTCTTTACGTAGCTGCTCATCCTGATGATGAAAATACTCGATTGATTACTGCCCTTTCGAAAGAAAAACACTTGAGAACTGCATACGTATCATTAACTCGCGGTGATGGGGGTCAAAATCTAATAGGGTCAGAACTTGATGAATTTTTGGGAACTATAAGAACCAATGAATTAATGCGTGCCCGAGAAATAGATGGAGGCATACAATTTTTTACGACGGCCAATGATTTTGGTTATTCCAAAACAGCTGAAGAGACCTTTACCATCTGGGATAAAGATGCCGTTTTATTGGATTTGGTTCGAGTAGTACGGACATTTAAGCCCGATGTCATTATTTCCAGGTTTGATTTGAATAGTACCGGAAAAACACATGGGCACCATACCGCTTCTGCAATCTTGGCTAAAGATGCCTTTGATCATTCAGCTAATCCGCTATTTCATAGAAGCGACTTACAAAATTTAGAACCTTTTAAGGTCCAACGACTGTTTTTTAATACTTCATGGTTTTTTTGGGGAAGCCGTGAAAAATTTGAAGCTGCGGATAAATCGAAATTATATACTTTGGAAGTAGGCAACTATTTGCCCGCCTATGGACAATCAACTACAGAAATCGCCGCGCTTAGTCGGAGTATGCATAAATCACAAGGATTTGGTATCAATAGTAGTCGCGGTTCAATGATCGAATATTTTGATCGATTGGATCAATCAAAAGAAACATCACACAGTTCACCTTTTGATGGATTAGATTTTAGTTGGAGTCGATTAGATGGTGGTGGCAATATTGATATGCTTATCCAGGAGGTCATTAGAACATTTAATTATGACCAACCCCATTTATCGATTCCGCAACTACAAAAAGTAGAAAATTATATTGATGAGTTGAGATCCTCATATTGGAAAATTATCAAACTTGCTGAAGTTCGGCAAATTATCTTTGAATGTGCAGGTTTGTTTTGTGAAAGCTATACCGATAGACATATAATTTCTCCCGGTGCTGAAATAAGAATAACGCATGAATTCATTCTTCGAAATCCTATTGAAGGAGTCTTAAATTCAATTCATATTCTGCCAGAAATAGTAGATACCTCTTTTGACATAAAACTTAAAACTAATACAGGGATTAACTGGAGTAAACAAATTCAAATTCCTATAACGACGACATTAAGTTCCCCATTTTGGTTATGGAATGGACGAGAAAATGCTGCATATCGTGTGGATGATTCGAATCTAAACATAGTTCCAACTACTCCAAAATCGATTCAAAGTAGTTTTACTTTTACCATCAATAATCGCAAATATTCGATAATAAAACCTGTAATATATAAAAATGATGACCCCGTGTTGGGTGAAGTAAAACAACCGCTAGATATTCTTCCTTCAGTACTATGCACTGATTTTGATCCAGTGGTTATATTGAATAGTTTAGAAAAGAAAACTATTCATTTAAGACTTACATCCAGCATGGATAATCAACGCGGAACCATCCAGCTAAAATCTAAAAATAATATCCATGTACATCCGAATGAAATTACGTTTTATATAAAAAACGCCGGCGATATTTTTGATGCAAATTTTCAAATTTCTACCGCAGAAATTAATAATTCTATTACAGAATTAGATGCTGAAATTAATAACACTAAACTCTTTACACATCACGTAATTAGATATGCACATATACCTTGGCAAAATGTACTCATTCCAACCAGGATTAAAGTATCCTCTATTGATTTAAAAATTAAAAATAAGCGCATCAGTTATATAGAAGGAGCCGGTGATTTTACGGATGAGGCGTTGTTGAAGTGCGGATATAAATTGTCCTATGTCAAGGCTGATGACATTCTAAATATCAATAAAAAAAATACAGACGTCGTTATATTTGGGGTACGCGCTTTAAATACTCAAGAATCGTTAAAAAATGTGCAAGCCTCCCTGTATAAATTTATGAATGAAGGTGGGCGTGTAATCTTCCAATACAATACAACTGCCGATCTTGTAACAAATGAATTTGCTCCATCCAGTCTAAAAATTTCTCGCGATAGGGTTACCAATGAAAAATCAAAAGTCCGAATTATTCATCCTAATCATCCAATATTACAAACACCCAATAAAATTACAGAAAAAGATTTTGAACATTGGGTCCAGGAACGTGGACTGTATTTTCCGAATCCCTATGACAGTTCTTATACCGAACTCATTGCGATGTCTGACCCAGGCGACAAAGAATTAACATCCGGCATCTTATATAAAAAAATAGGTAAAGGAGGCTTTATATATACTCCGCTATCATGGTTCAGGCAATTGCCTGCCGGTGTACCAGGTGCGTTTCGCTTATTTTCAAATCTCATCTCATTCTAATCCATCATGTCAGAAGTAAAATGGAAAAATTATTATATTCTGATGTTATCCATATGGATTTGTGTAATTATCGCTTTGTTTATTCTAACTAAACTATATTCATCATAATGTCCACGTTGGATTGGATTGTATTGTGTTCCACGTTAGGTTTTATTACCATATATGGAATTATTAAGTCCCGCGGGAAATCAAATCTTACAGATTATATTTTAGGTGATCAGAAAGCTGTCTGGTGGAAAGTGGGATTTACCGTTATGGCTACACAAGCAAGTGCGATTACTTTCATCAGTACTACAGGACAAGGGTATTCGGATGGCTTAAAATTCATACAATTTTATTTTGGTTTACCACTAGCCATGTTAGTGATTTGTATCACCTTTATTCCCATATTTTACAAACTAAAAGTTTACACAGCGTATGAATTTTTGGAGAAGCGATTTGATATAAAAACAAGAACACTTACAGCCTCTCTCTTTCTCATTCAGCGCGGCATTGCTGCAGGATTAACTTTATACGCTCCCTCTATTATTTTATCTACAGTGTTTAATTGGAATCTACAACTCACGCATGTCATATCAGGTCTGTTGGTAATTCTTTATACGGTCGGTGGTGGTGCAAAGGCGGTAACAGCAACGCAGCTTCAACAATTGGCTGTAATTTTTATCGGTATGTTCTTTATTTTTTTCTTTCTGATATATTCTTTTCCTCAGGAGGTTTCTTTTCCAGAGATCTGGACGCTGGCAGGATGGAGTAACAAAATGGACGCTATTGATTTAAGTTTGAACTTTAATGATCGTTACAATATTTGGGCTGGCATTACCGGAGGATTTTTTTTAGCACTCTCTTATTTTGGCACTGATCAATCCCAGGTGCAGCGATACTTATCTGGGAAAAATATTCACGAAAGTAGATTAGGCTTAATAATGAACGGTATACTAAAAATCCCTATGCAGTTTTTTATTCTATCCTGCGGGGTACTTTTATTTTCTTATTTCCAATTTCAGAAGACACCTATCCATTTCAACCAACGGGTTGAAAAAGAAATTGCGATCCAACACCCAGCAAAATACCAAATATGGAATGATCAGCTAAATTTACTTCATGAGGATCGTATTGAACAACTTTCAAAAAATACATGGGATCCAGGTTTCTTAAAGCAGAACAATTCTAACGTTCAAGAAATCCACCAAGAAGTGCGTGAATTTGTAAAAACAAATTTACCAAAACACGAATCGAATGATAAGGATTATATCTTTCTGTACTTTATTTTAAATTATTTACCTCATGGCACCATTGGTTTACTCATAGCCGTAATACTTTGCGCTGCTATGTCGTCTATTTCGGCAGAATTAAATGCCCTGAGTGGAACAACCACCGTGGATATCTATAAGCGTTTTTTCGCAAAGAATGAATCGAATGATGATATTTCTCGGTCCAGATGGTTCACCGTCATGTGGGGATTAGTCGCCATTAGTTTTGCAATGTATGCGTCCTTATTCGAGAACCTAATTCAATTTATAAATATTGTCGGTTCCTTATTTTATGGAACGGTGTTAGGTATTTTTCTGGTCGCCTTTTATATAAAAAGAGTGCAGGGAAATGCGGTGTTTATTGCTGCATTAATTGCTCAGGGATTTACGTTTTATTTATATAATTTCAGTGGTATAGGGTTTCTTTGGTACAACGTCATTGCCTGCTTTAATGTGGTGGTTCTGAGTTTGATATTACAGTGGTATGAAAACAATAAAAAACCCTCTTTAAGTTGAAATCAAAGAGGGCTTCAAAATAAACTTATTTCTTATATTTTAATTGCTCCACTCTTTGATGGATTCATCATTCATTTTCACGTATTCATCGTTACCTTCTATAATGGCCATTGTTTTAGATTTTCCGGCAGCTTCAATTGCTTCGGTTTTTCTTCCTAATTTGGCAAGTATTAGGGCTTCCATTCTCAATTTCCAAAATTTTGCTTCCATGGCATTTGCTTTTTGGATCCAGCCTAACGCAACATTCATATCTTTCTGGTTATCGTAATAATATCTGGCTGCCTGGTAATAATCATCACTTGCCGGACCCGCTAATACTTTATCGATAGTCTTTAATACTTTGGCATCCACATCAAACTTAAGTTTAATAGGAACCATAGTATTTTCCCAAATCAAATTTATAGTAGCTGCATCACTTTTGATTTCATTCACATCAATGAGAAATGTTTCGAAGGTGTAAGGTAACAGTTCAGAAGACACACTTACTTTTACGGCCTCTTTAGTTAAATCATATGTCTTAGGTGTTCCAGCTTGAGTTGCATCAGCGTAAAATATTATTTCCCATTTATCTTCTGTTGGAATGGAATAAAGAGCATAAGTACCCTTAGCGAGACTTTTACCTTCCACAGTTATATCTTCTGAAAAAGTTACTTTGGTAGCCATATTGGCTCCAGTCCTCCATAGTTTATTATAAGGAACGAGGTCACCAAAAATTTTTCGATTTTTCATACTTGGCCTGGAATATTCAATGATAATGTTACCAAGACCAACTTTTTGATCAATTTTAGCCAACGGGCTAGGAGCCGGGGTTTGAATCTGTGCTCCTAAAATGCTGCTACACAAGCATAAGAAGAAAATTAACAATTTATTCATAAGTATCTGATTTTTAATTAAATAATGAGTTGAACAAAAAGTAAACCAAAAAGAAATGTAAAAAGTTCATCATTTCATATTACAAAAATAAATAATATGTATATATTTGCATTTAAATGATTTATTAATTAAATATTATCCTTATATGATTATTGCCATTATTTGTGTTATTTGTTTCTTGTCCAGTTGGTTCTTACTTCAGATAAAAACTTCGGAACAGGAGTAGTCAATCCTCCCCTTTTTAGGAACAGCATTGGTTATTCAAAACAATAATTAGCAGAAAAGCATATGGATTGTTAGTCAAATCCAATCCTTATTTTAGGTAAATAACTTTTGGGTCTAATTGTGCATTTCAACAATTTCCATTTTTTCTAAAGCTGACCCGTTAATTATAAATCGTATCAATGTGCGTACAACTTGTGCGCCATACAATCCAGCCGCACCGGGATTTATATATAATAATCCAAACTTTGGATCAAATGCCATTTTCAAAATATGAGAATGCCCACAAACTAATATACCTGGTTTATTAAGTTGAATTAGCTCCTTGACTTGAAGGTTATATTTTCCAAAAGGTCCAGCTATATGAATCAGCAGTACCTTAAAATTTTCAACCATAAAACATTCGAAGTGAGGCACCGTTCGACGAACCAACTGGTCATCAATGTTCCCCGAAACTATCCTGATTATTTTACCGGTAGCTTGTAGCTGATCAATAATTGCCATATTCCCAATATCACCGGCATGCCAAATTTCATCACATTCATTAAAATGCTCCAGAATTTTCTTATCGAAAAATCCATGTGTATCTGAACATATTCCAATTCGCGTCATTCTGAAACCTTAACTACTAATTTTCCAAATTGCTGACCAGAAGCCATTTTTTTAAATGCGTTGTTGACTTTAGAAAAAGGATACACTTCATCAACCACTGGACTAATTTTGTGTTTTGCCACAAAATGTAACATTGCCTTGAATTCTTCATTGGTTCCCATAGTTGAGCCAAAAATCTTAAGTTGTTTCCAAAATATTTGTTGCGGACTCAAATCCATCATATTGCCATCAGTCCCACCATAAAAACAAATTCTAGCCCCTGGTTTACACAACTTAATAAGTTTTCCTGTATGGCTACCTGCTGCGCCATCAAGAATGATATCAAAACCACCGCTTATTTTTTGAGCTGCTTTTTCCCATTCAAACGTAGTATAATTAAATCCTGCTTTTGCTCCCAATTTCAAAGCCTTGTCTATTTTTTCATCAGACGAAGAACTTACATAACATTCTAATCCACTGGCTAAACTAAATTGTAAAAGCATTAATGCTACACCGCCACCAATTCCAGTAATCAATATTTTTTCTTGCTTGATAGGTTCTGTTTTGGTAAACAACGCTCTATAGGCAGTTAAACCTGCCAAAGGCAATGCGGCAGCGTGTACAGGGTCTAAAAATACAGGATACTCAAAAATATGTTCGTCTGGCACTGAAATATATTCAGCCAGGCTGCCTGGAGATGGCAACCCTAAAATTTCAAATTCAGATGATTGAACCTTTGGATCTATACCCCAATATAATCCGGGATTAACAATTACTTTTTTACCATTGAGTGTTCCTGACATATCGGAACAAGGAATAATGGGATACTTCAAACCCGCATATTTCCCATTTTGAATCCAAACATCTCTATGATTCAGTGCACAACAGTCTATTTTTATAATAGAAAAATGTTTTTTTTCTTCGGGGCGAAGCGTTTCAATTTCGATTAAATCGCCGTTTACTTCAATGATGTGATAAGCTTTCATACAATGGCTTAAAATTTACAAAAATAAAAAAAGTGCCCTGTTTCCAAGACACTCTTACTTATAAACCGATAGATTTATTTAATTCCTAAGCACTATCATTTTCTTAGTAATCAATTTACTGGACGCCTTTAGTTGGTAATACATAACTCCCTGGAAATTCTGTAATTCTTGCTTCGTTAAAATGGTTTCATTCAGGCCAGGTTTTGCATGTATATCTTTAGACCAAATCGTCTTACCAGAAATATCCAAAATGGATAAATTGACTACTTCAGGTTTAGGAATTTTAAAAGTGATCCGAGTCTCTGTACTAAGAGGATTCGGTGTGTTTTGGTACAACTCCACTTCATCTAATGTTTCTTGATTTTCTTTTGATCGGAGCTCAATATCCATGATAGATAAGTTAGCATTATACGCTTCTGCCTTAAGCTTATCAGGATGTATAGAAAATAGTTTATCAGTAAACAATGGTTTTTGTACTGTGAATTCTAAATAAAATAAAGGTTGTCCATTAGATTGAACCTCAGTAGCAGAACTCCAACTCATATTAATAACACCTTGATTTAATTGATGAATACTAATATGATCCTCTGAAAGGGATAATACGCCAGGAATCAAACTCACAAATTGAACATTTTCCGGATCAAATTTCCATGACAATTGGAATCCGTAAATATCCTGTTTCCAATTGCCATAGACTGGAACTTTATAAGTCTGTCCAGCTTGCAAAAGCTGATGTTCTAATTCAAAGAACAATTTCTCCGAAGTTCTAGATTGTGTTTTATTCAGATCCGTTGTTTTAGCTGAATAGTTTAAGTCTCCAATTTTTATGGCCAAAAAGTCCTTATCCTTTGCCTCACCTTGAAGGTTATTAATTTGAATAGTTTCCGGCCATGCTCCTGAAGACCATGGGTTATCTTTTTCTTCAAATTGAAAGTTTGATTGAATAAACCTCCAGGATGTCTGATCATTTCTAAATTCAAGACTTAGACCTAAAATGATTCTACGCAAATCTGAAATGTCCGATGCGGTCACATATTTATTGTTATTGACATCCGCAGCAATATACTTGTATGGAGAATCAAAAGTCTGAATACCCAAAATATGTTTTTGAATTAAGACAATATCCGCTGTAGTAATTCCATTTATAACATCATCATTTTTTGATGGTGCGAGTTCGTAATTCTGGCCTTCGACTATATCTACAAAAGAGAAATGGCCATCATTGATACTTTTTATAGTACCCGCAATACTTTTATCCAGGACCAAATCCAGTTTTGCATCTTTCAAAGCTGCATTTTGATTGGCAGAAACAAAACCTGACACAATTCCACCATTTGTAAATCTATCAGGGCAAACATTTCCTATACCATCTTGTAAGAGTAAGCTGGTGGTACAGAAATTACTATTGCCCGCTTCATCCCATACATAAACTGTAACAGGTATTTTAACTTCTCGGCCATTTGGCATATCCGCGCATGAATAGGTGACAAAAGAGTCTCTCAAATTTGGTGAAAACGAGAATCTTAATTTAGAATGAGGTGTACAGTTATCTTCACTTTTTTCATCAAAGTTCTTTGCCCATGTAGTCACACTACCTGTACTTGGCATGACCACTGTAATTAACCCTACTTTACAAAACGGGGTTGGTAATTTACAATCCTTTACAGTGAAAATTTGATTGCAAAAGGCTATATTTCCACAAGCGTCTTTAACTTCCCATCGAATTTTGTGAGTACCTCCTTTATAAAATCCAGAAGCATTGGGTTTTGTTCCTACTATATCGCTGGTACCATTATTATCTAAGTCAATTGTATATTTCCATTCAAAATAAATAGGATCCGTACAATCATCAGTTGCGGCAGCTATAAGCTCCACAAAAGCTGTACAATTTGCATTATCTGTACAAACCTCTTTAGGTTCACAAGAAGCATCCGTCAATATTGGTGCAACGGTATTTCTAATTTTGATCACTTGATCGGCTTCACAAAGCCCGTTAGAATTTGGACTGTTTACATCATATAGACACCAATCAATTACTTTCCAATGTCTGATAATTTTAACACAAAAGCCATCAATATTATAAAATTTTTCATCTGAATATCCAGCAATAATATTATTGCATGGGCCTTGTGGGTATTTAGGTCTCCCAGTTATATCTGGATGAGCATCGGTGACTACACACCCGATAATGGTTATTTCTTTTGGAAACCTTACAGAGTCACAATGAAAATTAAATGTATCAACTACAGTAATATATTGCTCACAAATATCAAACCTTCCCCCTAAATCAGTAGCTCTCCAAATTCTTTTAAATGTTCCAATTCCACAGCGATGATAAATAGTGTCATCTTTATAAGTTAACGCTACACTATCACAAGCATCATTAGCCGTAGGTCTACCCACTAAGTTAAGATTGCTAAGGTCAGTTCCACACTGCACTGTAATATCGTCCGGGCATATAATTTCAGGGGCAATTTTATCCTGAACAGTAACTGAAACCATACAATCATTAAAATGTCCATTTTTATCTTTCACACGGAAGACCACCATTATAGGGTTATGACTAATATCTCTACAACAAAATTCAGTAAAGATGTTAAATTTAACATTTTGAGCATTACCACAATTATCTGTCATTTTACGTACGAACATAGAATCAATTTCACAATTGTCGAAACTTCCATTATCCACTGAAGTAGCAAATAATTTTGCAACACCTTGCTCATTTAACGTTACAACGGTATGTTCATCACAAATAGCGACTGGATCTAAGTTATCTTCAACAATAATATCTGTTAGACAAATAGAAGAATTTCCGCAACCATCGCTTACAATGTATTGTACCCATATAATTCCCGTAGGCAAACCTGTAATAGTTGCTTTACCATTTTTGTAAGTTATTCCATCTCTTCTGAATTCATCTGCTACAGGATTTCCATCGTTATCCGCGAGTTTGTATTCAACGATATAAGTCGTAGGTGAACAATCTATTATCAATTGAGGATCAGGTAAAGTAACTGTAGCTGTACATTCATAATAATCGGTAGGATAAATTACATGTGCTTCTGGGCAGGTTACTATAGGTGCTGTATAATCAACCACCTTTATCAGTTGTGTGCATTCGATAATTTCTCCGGTACACCAGTCAAATATTTTCCAATTCCTTAAAAGTTTGAATGCATTTCCACAAACCGGTATTTTCAAATCTCTAAAAGTCACCGCAATATGATCACATCCAACATTCGTGGGAAAACCAGTTCCTCGCCAAATTAATTCTCCCTCTGCATTATAATAATCGTACGGTGAAGGATTTCCATTATCTAAGGCATTCCATCCTGAAGGATATGGTCCCTCAGAAGGTTCTATTGAATCGCAATGCAATACTGGATGTAATGAATCACTTCCATCCCAATTGGGTGGACAATTTACACTATCTAATATTCCTTGCTCTACATAAATTGTATCTGTACATTTGGAAGAATTTCCTTTACAATCTGCTGCAATCCATTTTCTATAAATAGTTGAATAAAATGTTGCATTACAACCATATTTAATAGAAACGTCTGTATAATTTAAGGTTACATCACAACATAAATCAAATCCCTCCACTAAAAAATAATTAGGTTGGTTGTTTGGATGTGGGCTAATTAATACATCACCTGGCAATGGGAATCCTAGCAGAAAAGGATCCGTATCATCTCCACAATTTATGGTATCGGGTTCATTGCAAATTAAAGAAGGAATGTATTTATCCTCGATAAAAATCTTTCCCCAACAACTTACACCTGAACACAAATGTCTTATTAACACAGTTAATGTTTTACCTAAAAAACTTCCATCCAATGCATTCCCAGGTACAGGTATTCCATTTGTGTTATATACGATCACAGAATAGGAACTTTCTGGAAAAGTCTCTCCTTCCAAGACACTTGATGGTGTAATAATTGCTCTGCACAAACCGTCCAGTGAAACATTCACCAAATCATTGCAAGCCAAAGCTATATCCCCTTCAATTACTACAAACTGTATATAATTGGTACCATCATTTGCTGAAATCGAAAATCTACCCGCCACAGTTCCCCATTTTACCGTAACAGTCGTCGCAGTTGAACCTGTAATGGTGCCACCTGAGGCTGTGAAGATATAAGGACCAGCTCCTGCGAACGTATAGGTTTCCACTTGATTTCTACATACGCTAGTGTCACCTGATACATATTGCGCCTCAGCAGCATTGAAAACTATCAATATCAAAATCGCTGATAGAAAAATAGTTTTAAGGGATTTTACAACCTTTGTTTTCATTTTTAAGAATTGTAATAGTTGATTCATAGGATAATGATTTATAAGTATAAAATTTCTTATGACTTTCATTTGAATATATTTTTGGTGTCTGGATGACTTCGGCTAGAACCGGGAGTTTTCACCCCCGGATTAGCCAAATAATTACCCAAGAACCGTTTATTTTATTACTACCATTTTACGTGTGGCACTAAATTCTTTTGCTTCAAGCTGATAATATAGAATTCCTGTGTAGGATGGTTCTATACTAATCTCAACCGAGTTCATTCCTTTTCTTCCTTTCAACTCGTTCTGGAATAAAACCTTACCCGAAAGTTCATAAACACTCAGTTTAACATCTTCCTGAGAAGGCAAAGAGTAATTAATGATCGTTTTTGCATTAAAAGGATTTGGAATGTTTTGATATAATTTATAGGTTGAAAATTCACTGGCTTCACCTACATTTCCATTTCGGAATTGCATTTTTAAATTTGCATCCTCGCCTTTTAGATACACTTCAGAATTCATTGCCAACGAATTTATTTCAATCACGCTATGATCAAACGAATGATCTGTTTTTGCTTGAATAACCAAACTAATTAAATGCGATCCTGATTTTAACTCCATCGGTAAAGATGCATTCCAACTAAATGCAATAGTTCCATTTCCAGCAAACTGAAGATTATAATTGGATGATTCAATTAGTAATTGTCCGCTTATAATTTGAATAATTTCCACCAATTCCGGATCGACTGTCAAACTAAATTGCAAGCCTTCCAATTGTGTTATCGTTTCAGAAATAAATAATGGAATTTCATAGGTATTTCCCATGGTTAAATTCTTTTCATCAATCATTAGGTGTATGGTATGATTGGATCTCCCTTTAGCACCAGAACTTAATTGAGTGGATGCATCACCGGTAACGTCCCCTGTTTTGACAGCTATAAAATCATTCTTATCCATATCCTTATCTATGTCTAACATATTTATTTCACTAGGATAGTCGAATGGGTAGTCTACATCCAATTGGAATGCTTCAGGAACAAAATTCCAGGAATTATTCTGTGGAAATGCATTATTTATTCCTAATATTAATTTTCTAAGTTCTGATATATCCCTAGCAGTTATTGATTTAGATTTGTTGACGTCGGCAGCAATCATTTTGTATGGATTTACCAAACTCTCCAGTCCTAAAATATGTTTTTGGATTAAAACGATATCTTTTGTACTCACTCCACGCAATGGATCAGAATCAAAATGAGGTCGCAGTTTGTAATTTTCATGCATTTCAATATTAGCAAAAGCATATTCCCCAATTGATCCTGTTGTTTTCTGTTCAACAAAACCTAAGTTATCCTTCAATAAGGTAACTTCAACATTAGGAGCAGCAAGGTTATTGGAGGATTTTATAATTCCAAAAATAGTTGCTTTTGTTATGCTACCCGCATCAGGACAAACATCCTGATTGTCTTGTACGATCAATATTGTTTTGCAAAAATCCTGATTTCCTTCTTCATCTGTTACATAGATGTTCACATTGAAAGTCCCTGATTTACCATTTAGAAGATCTGAACAATAAATTGTCTTAAACGAATCGCGAACATCAGGACTAAAGCTGAATTTTAATTTCCCTTTTGAAGTGCAATTATCTTCGCTATTTAAGTTATAATCTTTAGCCCAGATAGTTACTTGACCATTGGAAGGCATAATTACCGTCGTGATTCCAGTTAAACAATATGGGGTTGGTCTTTTACAATCTTTTACATTTAATAAATAACTACAAGTAGTTTTATTACCACACTGATCTTCGACTGTCCAGGTAATTTTGTGTATTCCCTTTTGAAATATAAAGCTAATCCGACTTCTTTTATTGGTGGTATCTACAGTACCATTATTATTTAAATCAATAGCATAGGTCCAGCGCAAATCTTCCTGGTGCGTACAATCATCGATCGCAGAAGCTTCAAGTGTCGTAAAAACAGAACAATCCTCTGTAATGCACAAATCGCGATTCGAGCAAGAACTGGTTATAGTAGGCGCTACTTTATTATTTATTTTAATCACCTGAGTATGATACCATACTCCTTTTGGAATACTATCCGAAGGACTGTAAGTGCACCAATCAATTACTGTCCATTTACGCAATATTTTAAAACAAACATTCTCAACATAATTGAACGTAAGGTCTTCGTGTGTATAAATTACTTGATTACAACGATCCTGATTTTTAAATTTAGGTTTACCAGTTGAATCAATGCTAATACTATTAGTACAACCAAATATTACAGTATCTCTTGGCCATGTTATATCAGAACCTTTAAAAGGTGTAGTATCTATTACGTGAATAATTTGAGTACATGTGGTTATCAATCCACCACGATCTTTCAAAATAAAATCCCTGAAAATATTCCCAATACCGCAGCTGTTCAATTCATTCCTTTCCAGCACGCTTATGTTCAATGGTGAACAATTATCTGTACCGGTGGCTGTTCCATAAATGCCAAGATTTCTTAGATCTGTATTACAGTTCACGGTGGTATCTTTTGGACAAAATTTCACAACAGGTGGCAATTTATCTTGAATGATAGCATCTACCATACAATCCGAAGAATTTCCAGCAGCGTCAAATACTCTAAGCACTACTCGAACTGGAATTGGAGGAATTGATGAGGATACATCTGCACAACAAAATATCTGAGATTCCTTAAATCTCGTTGAACCGCAATCTCCTGAAGTATCTGCAAACATTCGCCGAACTGCGAACGTAACCTGTCCGCAATTATCATGACTCCCATCATTAAATACAGATGCAGGAACACTCGCCAATCCATTGGATCCCAATGAGATTACTGTCTTCTGATGACATACCGCTACTGGAGGTGTGTTATCCACTACTCTAATCGTAAATGTACAGGTAGTTTCATTTCCGCAATCATCGACAATATGGTACGTCACCCAATGACATCCAAGTGGTAAATTTGTCAATTGATATCTTCCATTTTTCAATCTCAAAACATATTTAGTATCTCCTACGGCTGTAGGATCAAATTCACATAATGTTGATGACAAGGCTGGAAGAGACGTAATATAATATGACCAATTAGAACAATTTTCATAAACATACGGTGTATTAGGTTTCGTAAAAATGCTATCAATATAATTTTCTGGTGCTGGAACTATAAATGAGGCACTACAATTCCAAGGGTTTGTATTTATTTCATATTGGACAGGACAATTAAAGACAGTCGGAGGAATTGTATCCACCACTTTTATTAATTGAAGATATTCCAAACGATCGGTAGGTCGGCACCAATCAATTATTAACCATCTCCTAAACAATTTATAGGATCCTTTACATACTCGAATCGTATCATCCTGAAAATCAAATTGGATATTTCCACAGAATGTACCCTGAGGCATTCCTGTTCCAGTATCGGTAGTATCAGGAAATCCATTCGGTAATTTAGTCCAATCTCCATCACATAAAAGTATATCTTCATTTCCTGGCTGACCATCGTAATGTGGTGGCAAGGTGATATCAGCAATGGTACCTCTTTTTAAATCAATAGTATCATAACAACACGCTTTAAATCCGCCTGGATCTGTGGCACACCATTTTCGGTAGATCGTCGTACTGAGTGAATCATGTGAACAATCATATCTAACAATACTATCACTATATGTTAATAGCACAGTACCACAAGCATCAATTCCACTCACTACATATGGGTAGGTAGTCTGATCGACTAAATTACTATCTACCGGAAATCCAATTGCTGCTGGACTAATATCTTCATTACAATCCAATACTATTCTTTCAGGTAGACAATTTAATGCAGGAGGTGTTTTGTCCTCCAGCAAGATGGTTCCCCAACAACTGTTATTACACACTATATTGCGTATACTAACTCTTAACTTTTTTCCGATGTATGATTGATCTAATGGAAGTATTACTTTCTTATTATTATAGTAAATATTAACTTCATAAAATCCAAGACTGGCACAAATTTCATCCTCTCCCTCTAATATCATAGAAGAGAGTATTTCGGCTTCGCAAATACTATTCACAGAAATTTGAACATTATTATTACATGCCAATTGGCAATTCGTCCAACAATCAGGAATAGCTACTGTATTGGAAGAATCAATCCCCGTATTCAATAGTTGTGTTGCTGTGGCCTGATTATTTAAATCAGCTGGTGCTCCAACAGCATCTACATTTACTTCTGCTGTGATATTCAAAATTAATGTATCATTCTGGAGTAAAAATCCAGTTCCATCCAAAATATCAATATTGGGAGAAATTCCTGTGTACGATGGATTTATACTTCCACTAAAAGAAGTTGGTGAAACATAAACTATGGAAGGAATACCTACCAGACCGACAAAGGCAGATCCTAAATTTGCAGGGTCCGATAGGGCATCATGTACATTTATTCCTGGAGCTATCGGACACAAAGTATTTATGACTATTATTTGATAAGTCACATCAATGTTTCCCTGCACACCACTTGTGGCGGCAGATACTCCCAATATGGATTTAGTAATGGTATAACATTGAGCATTTACCCGGTCTGCATCTGCTAATCCTAGCAGAACAGCTAGCATTACATAGTACTTAAAGTTTAATGCTGCTTCTTTAAGTTTACTTGTAATTTTTGTAAAACTAATTTTGCTCATCTTGAATAATTTTAGTAGTAATAATTTGTTTTTATTAATTTGATACAATTTCTGAGATCCTCAAACGGTTCTTTCTGAGGTATCGACAGGGGATTGGCTTTGAATTTTGGAAAATTAAATTGAGTGGTGAGTTTATGGACCACAATAATGATCCAGTTGTAGTCTCTTTTATTCCAGTAAAATCATTTTACGAATGGATTGAGTTGACTTT
This sequence comes from Bacteroidota bacterium, assembly GCA_030856215.1. Classification (GTDB taxonomy): domain Bacteria; phylum Bacteroidota; class Bacteroidia; order Chitinophagales; family Saprospiraceae; genus Vicinibacter. The sequence continues at coordinate 4,725 of JALYPU010000080.1, read as the reverse complement.
GTTTCCAAACTATAATAAAGAATTCCCGAACTATTGAGATCTGACTTATTAATTTCTATAGTATGAAATCCAGCAGTATAGTATTTTTGGATTTGTCTGAGTATTTTTCCATTGACATCGTAAACTTTAAGAATAGCTTCTTCATCTTGAGATAATTGAAATGAAATAGTCGTTTTCTGGCTAAAAGGATTTGGTTGATTTTGGAATAAATAAAACCCTTTTACTTCTTGATCCTTTGAGTCAAAATAATTCAAACGCAAGTCAAACACATTATTACCCACATCATAAACCTCAGGCTTGATTGAGTTTGGATTTAATGCTAAGGCATCACTTAGGCTTGATTTCTGCAATCCTGTAAATATCAATTTGAATAAATATTGTGAAGGTGTCACACCTTTGACAGCATCCCAACTAATTCTCAATTTACCTTCTGAAATGGCTTGTACATTAACATTGGACTCATTGATATCTAATGCACCGCGTTGAATATCTTCAAACTTCAATTTGTTTGCATCAAAATTGAATTCAAGTTGTAATCCTGTAATTTCTTTTATATCACTTAGTGCAACCATTACTTCCACACGTTCATATCGGTCAACCAATTTATCCTTTATCTGTAAGTTTCTAACTAACCGTTCGCGTTCTGAAGCATTATTTAGTTGATTGGTCTTTGCATTTCCACTGACATCACCCAACTTGACTGCAATAAAGTTATTCTCCAGTTGGTTCTCAGTCATATTATTAATGTTGTATCGATCATCAATTGGCCACGGGTTATTATTATCAATAAATTTTTGATGGGCATTTACAAAAACCCATGATTTATTTGCTGGCAATTCTGTGGTAATACCCAAAATAAGCTTGCGTAGATCAGAAATATCTTTTGCCGTTACGGTAGCCGTATTATTTACATCTGCTGCTATTACTTTATATGCGCTATTTAGATTAGCGATTCCTAATATGTGTTTTTGAATTAACACAATATCATGCGTAGTTACTCCATTCAGTGGATCATCCTCTTTTTCTGCCAATACACTATAGTTTTCATTTATAGGAAGTGACGCAAAAACATATTGGCCATTACTACCTGTCATATGATATTTCGGCATAGAAGGCATGTTCCCGTGCACAGTGACTTTAGTCTCCTCTACCTGTTGATTGGATTCATTAAAAATGTTTCCACCGATGGCAACAAAACTTCCGGTTCCTCCTGTAAAATTATCCGGACAAGCATTGCCAATTCCATCTTGGATAATCACTTTGGTATCACAATAATCCTGATTACCATTTTCATCCCACACATAGACTCTAATATCGAAACTTTGAGAAATACCATCTGGAATTTGATCACATCGATATGTCCTGGAGGCATCATTAATATTTAAAGAAAAAGAAAAGCGTAATTTATTTCCAGGTGTACAATTATCCGTGCTGTTAATATTTAAATCCGCTGCCCATATAGTTACTTGCCCATTCGAAGGCATAATAACTGTAATTATACCTGTCCTACAATATGGAGTTGGTTTCTTTCCATCTCGAAGCGTAAACAAATAGGTACAAAAACTTTTATTACCACATTGATCTTCCACGGTCCAACTTATTTTATGAGTACCCACCGGATAATTACCACTGGCATCATTTCTATTACCATTAAAGTCTATAGTTCCGTTATTTCCAAGGTCAATTGAATAGGTCCAAATTAGATCCCTGGGATTTGTGCAATCATCTGTTGCTGTAGCAATAAGTTCAATATAACCTGAACAATCTGAACTTTGAACATCTACTGGTAATCGATTATCACAAGATGATGTAAAATCAGGTGCTTTTTTATTTGTTATTTTAATAACTTGAATGTCCGTCCATCTTCCTTTTCCATTATTTGCATTTAAATTACACCAATCTACTACTGTCCACTTTCTAAGTATTTTATAACAAACGTTTTCAACAATATTGAAAACTTGATCTTCATAAGTTGCTATCAATTCAGCGCATGAAATATTTGTTGGCCATTTTGGATATCCAGTTATAGAAGGATCCACTGAAGCTCTGCAACCTTCCAGCGTGGTGTCATTTGCAAATACAATCGCAGAACCATTATAAGGTGCAAAATTTATTACCCGGATGATTTGAGTACACTTCACTGAGTTATTAAAATCATCTCTAAAGGTGTAACTTCTGGTTATTCTCCCCGTATCGCATTTATTAATTTGAAAAACTATAGTTGAGTCAATATGTAAATTACAATCCTCAGAAACTAATCCATCCAAGCCCCAGTTGTGAGGTTGATTTAAGGTTATATTTCCAGTATCATTAATAATTATAAAATTTCGTTGATTCTGTGCTCTTCGATAGTACCCAAAGTTGTTCAAATTATTATAATCATAAAGACAACTTACAGTAATATTGGGTAGACATTCCACCACTGGTGGTTTCTTATCCACGACTGTAATTTCAACCATACATTCATTATAATTACCAGCGGCATCATAAACGCGAAGCACTACAATATTTGGATTAGTGAGAATATCGTTACAACAAAACTCGACAAATTCTCTAAAAGTGCTATCATCGCTCACTATTGGCGGAGGACAATTACCTGCATTCATCCTGCGCACTTCCATTTTTCCCATTTTACAATTGTCATGGGATCCATCATCGAAAGTTGTCGCATAAACTTTAGCAGAACCATCATCTGTAAGAGTCACCACAGTTTGTAAGTCACATACTGCAATAGGTTTAGTTTTTTCTTCTACAAATACACTTGAAAAATATACACTGATGTTACCACATCCATCCGTTCCAATAAAGAATATATAAGATAGACCTACCGGAAGATCGTTAATATGATACGTAGAATCTGTAAGTTTAATTACTCCAACATTAGTAGATTCAAATGAACTTGAATCTTCAACTTGCACGCCTCTTTTAACTAGTACTTCCCAATAAACTGAAGAACATTCCTTAGTTATTTTAGGAAGTTTTATAGTTGTCCAACCAGAACAACTACTAGTCGATGTAGAAATAGTTTGATCTGCCGGCGGTATAGCTACAGGACCTTCCTTATCAACTACTTTAATTACTTGCACACAAGTAGTGTCAGTTCCTGTACACCAATCAACTATAAACCATTCACGAATAATTTTATATGTTCCTTCACAAGTTCTGATCTTAAAATCGGTATAAGCAAAATTTAAATTGCGACATGAGACCATGGTTGGGTATCCGGTCACAAAAGGATGCGGATTTCCATTTACATCTAAAGAATCATTTGCATCACATAATAAAGCGGTTGTATCAATATCATCAAAATTTCTAGGACATTCAACAGATTCCAAGGTTCCTGTTTGAACTAATATGGTATCTGTACAAATAGCCACATTTCCTGAAGCGTCCATTGCAGTCCATTCTCTAAAAACAGTATCAATATATGGTGCTGGAGGCGGGCATTGAACATGAACTGTCCGATCTACATATAGTAACGTAGTGCTACCACAAGCATCATATAAGCTACTGCTTGAAGAATATTGTCCCGGTTTTCGTGGATTCGGTATCGGATCTGGAGCTGCGGGATTCGCTTTTGGAAAACCATTAGGTAATACCTCAGGCCTGATATCCGCATTACAGTCAACAATAAAATTTTTACACTGGATGGCGGGAGGCAGTTTGTCTTCTATTCGTAGAATTCCCCAACAGGATGTACCCGTACATATGTGGCGTACTGTTACTTCATAAAATTTTCCAATATGTGCTTTATTGACTATCGGACTGGTAGGAATAGGAACTTTGGTAATCCTGTCTTTAATGATTACTTCAAAATCATTGTATACATAATTATTACCTTCTAATACCATATCGGGAGTAACCAGACCACTGCAAAACTCATCCAATGAAACATTTACGGTGTCATTACAAATAACTTGTGGGGCAAAACTAGGTCCAACCTGAATGGTAAATGTATCAGGAGTGCAAGTTCCAACTAGAGGAGTTTCAATCATTTCAAATACTACTTCTCCAGGTGCAATCCAACTAATTACAACTATTGGACTGTTCGGTGCATGATTGATTACGGCGGTACCACTCAATACATTAAAAGTAAATGTATTGCTGATGGTGCCTATTATAAATGCATTGGTCACAGATCCCTCACAAGCATTCCGAGGAACTCCGGTCAATGATGAACATGGTTGGGCTTGACCCAACTGAAGGAAGAAGGTTAAAAATAACAACAGGCTTAGAGTTCTTCCTCTTTTCTCTACGTCGTCAATTAGTGTGCGTAATGATCTTTTCATAATCATTTTGGTTTTGTAAAATTCGTTTTTGCAAATTCATGTAGTCATCTAATGGACAATGATCCATTAGATATCCGTTTGGATACTTTCTTTTGGGGGGTATTAGCGTTGAATTTGTAGCATAGTCAATCAATTGATTGAATCATTTACAAGCTCTTTGCATGTCACATAAAGGGCAAGATGTGTTCCAATTTTACCGCAATTGGTATTAGGCTTTGGAGAAAAATGTAATATAAATAGATTACAATTATCTCTTATATATTAAGTGTTAAATTTCATAATGATATAAATAATAAATAGTTAGTATCATTAAAAAAAAAATGCATAAGAAATAAATCCGTACCACTTTTACTAACTGCGGGAGCAATTATGCTATTAAATAAAGGCGACAAACCGCTTTTAAGGGATCTATGCTATGTAGGGGTGAAGATTGTTC
>JALYPU010000129.1 GCA_030856215.1 Bacteroidota bacterium | reverse complement strand
TGTCAAACTAAATAACCCGGGACAGAAAAATGGTATTTTTGAATTTTGGATCAATGATACGTTACAAGCTTCAGCAACCAATTTAGATTGGCATAGCACCTGGAATAGCGATCCCAATAATTTGCATATCAACGCTGTTTTTTTTGAAAACTACTGGAACAGCGGATCGCCCGTAGATCAGGAGCGTTATTTTGACAACCTGGTGATTAGCACAAAACCTATCCCTTGCAGTTGTCAGGTAACCTCAACAGAAAAAAATCCATCAACTGAAGGCATGGTTATTTCACCGAATCCAATCCAACAATTTATTACGCTAAATATACCTGTAAAAAATTTACCTATACCGATAGTTATCTATGATTTGAACGGCCGGATCATTTTTACGAAAAAAATTACAGAAACCAAAACGTCCATTGATTTATCTAGCTTCGCACCTGGTGTTTATTTACTGAAAGCGGCACAGTTGGCACCGATGAAATTGCTGATAAATAAATAAACGATTGATATCAATTCAAACTACGTAAGTTGATTTTGGAAAATGTTTTTGGAATGTAAACTACAAAGAGAAAGAGATACAACCCTTGACTAATTTTACGTTTAGGTAACAGTGTAAAAAATATCCATGAGTTTACCAAAGAACATAGCCAAACACTTTAGAGAAATTCATTTTGGAGGAAACTGGACCTGTTCAAACCTTAAGGATCAATTGGCGGACGTCACCTGGCAACAAGCTACCACACAAGTGTATTCACTGAATACCATTGCGACGCTGGTGTTCCATATGAATTATTTTGTGAGCGCTGTCTTGAAAGTATTACAGGGAGAACCCCTCAATGCCAAGGATATATATAGTTTTGACCATCCACCCATCGGCTCACAAGAGGACTGGGATAATTTCCTGAACAAGATCTGGACGGAATAGTCAAACTAAGAAAGGTAGGTAGTTTTAATTATTTAGTCATCTTATATTCTAAACTTTCTAAAATGAAATGCAATTCTCTTATCTCCGTCTTAACAGGAATTATATTTATTGCTTCATCGCTATCCTGTAGTAATAATTATAATGTTAATCCTAGTAATAAGTTACCTCCAATAACAATGGAAGGTAAAAATACATTCGGATGTAAAATGAACGGAGAAGTCTGGTTACCTTATAAATCTCTGGGTGATATTTCAACTGGTTCTGTTCTGAATTTTAGTTATAATAAAAGTAATCAAAAGTTTCATCTAACAGCTATTCATGCAGAAAAGAAATATAAAGAGCTATTGCAAATAAACATTCAATTAGTGAAGGAAGGAATATATAAAAACTACGTTGATTCGTGGAGAAGCGATGATGTGTTCTATAGTGATAATGACGGTGAATTGAAATATTATATCGTTGATTCAACCGCCATTGACAACCAAATCAAGATAACTAAATTTGATTCAATAAATCATATTATTTCCGGGGAATTTTATTTTACACTATATGAAATTAATTATAAGGACACAATAATCGTCTCGGATGGAAGATTCGATCTAAAATTAGAATAAAAAACCGAACTACGTCAATAGTCCGGCTCATAATAACAACCATTTTTAATTTAAAATTCTTATTATGACACGTTTAAATCTTTTACTACTCCTGCTAAAAGAGAGATAAAATTAAACTGTAATTCCACAAATGCCCCGCTTGCTCAAAACCGCAGTTGCCATTTTGTTATTTTTTAAATATTTAATTTCTATTTATTGTGTTTGTCAGATTCAGGTTTTATATTTTGCTTTTTATAACTATATCTATTCATTAACGACATAAATAAACCAAAACCAGCAGCATTAAAAACAAATCTCCAAAATCTAAATCCATTTCCGTCAAAATAATCAAGCCCAGCCATTATACTTGCATATCCTAACCCTGAAATTAAAAATGATTTTATCATTATTTTAGTCAAATTATTCATATTTCATTTAATAGTCATTAACGGATTGGGCTTGACGCAGCCGCCTAACCACAAATGTGAAAGTAAATATAAATATTCTTGGCGACATTGTGTTAAGCTAGTGATAGGGGCCGTTTTGATAATTAGCTTACCCATGTTCTATTCTTTTGTTTTATTCTCCATTTGCCTTTCTCGAATTTCATAAGTACTCTATGCCCAGATCCACATAAGGAACCGCAGTAATGACTAATATCAAATTTTACTGTTTTTTCATCTTTTGTAAATAGTGGTTGTGAAATGCGAGTATATGACCTGACCTTATATAACTTCTCTAAAGTATTAAAAAATGTATTTACCTCACTATTTTTTCTTATTTTATCTAATTCAAATGCAGTAATGCTTTGATGATTAATTTTGTTTTTATCGAGATTGTAAAAATTGATATGGTTAGCTTGATTATAAAGATAATCTATATCAGCAGAATCAATAAAATTTGGTTTCTTTTGTTTTATCAATTGTTGTTGACTTCTTGTTGCCAAAATTATATAAAATATAGATTATCAGTGCTTAATTACATTTCACTAGGGTATTTCCACATATACTCTTATTTCTTTGACCATACCTTTTTTAACTTCAAACCTTAAAAACTTGTCATCATTCTTTATTTCATAAGCACAGTTTTGAGGGTCAGTTCTACCATCCAAGACTTGTGGGATTTTGGGGTATTTTTCTTTTAATTCAGTAACCGAGTTGCCAACTTTTATGCCACCTGGAGTAACATACTTAGGATTCGTCCATTGAATCGTTTTTATCCAATACGCATTTCCATTTTGATTTGGTGAGAATAATTCCAGTGCCAAACCGCTGTATTTAATATTCTTGACATAAGACCCTTTATGCGTATCCGCGCCATCACCGAGTTGAACAACCTTTTCTTCCAAAGGTGTACCAAATAACTTACTAAAATTATAATTGTAATCCCAACCATGTATAGGGATGGACTGATTATTTACAACTATTGCATAAGGTGTTTTTCTATCAGCAATAGTATCAGGTAGTACTTCAGTTGGTTGAATGGTTTTATGCGTATCTATTACCTCCTCCAAAACGGATTTATCCGGTGTCTCTACTTTAGAGGGTTGGTTACCTATACACCCAACTAGTAACATCAAAAGCAAGAATGATTTCATAACCCAACTATTTTTAATGAGTAATTTAATAATAATTAAGTTGTGTCTAGTATGAGGTCAAATTAATTTGGCTTCTTTAACCTGTATCTCAGAACCTTCAGCTAAAAATACTGATTTAGGTGTTTCGGATTGTAAGAATTCAAAATCTTTTCCATAAACATCTCGAAAGTCAACGTCAATTGAATATTCTGTTGTTTCGTAAACTTCCCATCTCGGATGCTCTACCCGATATTCAGAGGTTACCTTATCTGTTATTTTTGTATAGCCCCAGTAATGTTCCGTTATAAATTCTTCTTCGCTGCCATCGTCTATTTTAGTGGATGGCCTATCCACTTTTACGTTGATGGAATTCCAGGCTTTCTTTTTCCATTTGTATTCAACAAATAACGAGTGGTCATTCGTCCTCCATGAATGATCCATTGGAAACGTCTCATAGTTTTCTTTATACAGCGTATTGGCTATAAAAGTCAGCGCGGGCTTGGATACAATTTCTTTGATGAAAACAACGCCTCGTTTCCACGCTCCATTTTCATAGTGACGTACATAAAATCTCAAATTGACTTCTTCAAAAGTGGTGTGAAATGGAATTCTGAGTCCTTTCAGTTTTGTGTCCAGAAACATAAACCCGACCAGACTTATGTAACACCTGTCTTTGTATAAATCAATCTCTGTGTGGTAGGGGAGGTAGGGTTCGAGTAAGCTTCTATCCACTAAATAGTTTAACATGAGTAGTTTTCTCCATTCGGCTTGTAGAAATAGCTTTGACATAAAATATATTTACTAAAATTATTTATTTATTTGTTATTTTGCAATCGATGAGGCATGTTGAAAGATGTATCAAAGCGTAATGTTCATTTTATTCTTCCCAACTAATGGTCGCATCGTCGTTTTTATTAAGGACATCTATTAAAAGTGGTTTATTCATTATGTAATCTTCCATTACAAAACCATTTCCTATGGGTATGTTTACTTCAGCTACTTTTTGAAATCCGAGATGTAAATAGAATTGAATGGCAGGGTTATGTTTGTTTACGTTTAATGTGAGTTCTGGATTATTATTTTGTTGTGCGATTTCTGAAATTCTATGGATGAGTTGTTTGCCAACTCCTTTACCCTGGGCGGCGGGTAAAATATATATTTTTTGAATTTTAATCATCGCAGAATTTTGGAAATTGATTTCATAAGAAGCAAATCCCAAATAACCTGTTTCATATTTTGCTAAAATAAATATATGTCCACTCTCTTCTACTTGTTTTCTCAGAGCAGCTACACTATACAACATTCCCATCATATAAGAAATTTGTTCCTTCGATATGAAGTTACTAAATGTATGCGGCCAGGTTTGGTGCGCTATATCATGGATCAGAGAATAGTGTTCGTTACCTGCTTCGTGAATTTCTATCATATGGATACTGCTAGCTGTTGGCTGAGGTGTAGATAATTATTAAAATGGATATCCATAGGCATCTTCATGATTACTTGGACCAGCTTTTCATTTTTTTAATAAATTTTGGCGGTGTTTTCTTGGCTTGAATTTCGCCGATCAAAAAACCGTACGGTTTTAATGATTCTATATGATCGCATACAATTTTAAACATGGCTGTGAGTGGTATCGCCAAAATAACACCTGGAATACCCCAAACCAAATTTCCTAGAATTAGGGAAATTATCGTAAACAGTGGATTGATTTTTACCTGCGGACCTAATATGAGCGGTGCCAACACCCATGCCTGGATCATTTGCACCAATGCATACGTGGCTGCGATCCCTATAAGCATGGGCAGTCCGGCTCCATGCACTGCAGAGACTAACAGCGTAGTGACAGTGCCAATGATATTTCCGATAAAGGGTATAATTTCTAGTATGCCACAAAGCACGGCAAAAAAGATGGGGTTAGGAACGCCTAAGATGGAAAAACCAATTCCGTAAAGTATCCATAATCCAACGATCATTTTGGTGAGTCCAAGGAGGTACTGCTGCGATACCTGCGTTGCGCCGTAAATTACTTCCCGCATTTCATTTTGTTGAGCGACAGGAGCGAGTTTAAGAAGGAAATTTTTAATATGAATGCGGTAAAATAAAAGAAGAAAAAAGTAAATCAATATCAAAATGAAATTGGTGAATGCATATTCCAGCGAGCCTGCCAATGACTGAATAATGCCGCCTACCAAATTTTGTTGGTCTTTAATTAGCTCGGCTTGTTTGACACGGGAAATACCAAAGTGATTATAAATATACTCTTGAATACGTTCGAATATTTCGGTAGCTTTTTGTGTCAATACGCCCAGGTCGTTAGTTAATTCTGCTATTTGCCAACCGAACATAAAACATACACCGGTAATGGCGATTAATAATATTAATAGACATGAGAATACGGCCAAGCCTCGTGGCCATTTTTTGCCCTCCATCCATTTACAGAAAGGTAAAAAAAGGGTTGCCAAAACGCCGCCAATGGCTAAGGGCATCAGAAATTCTTTGGCATAGTGTAATCCTGCAAAAACAAGAAATAAAATGAGCAGCGTTTTTATAATGGAATTGGCAGAGGTCGTCATGTCACTTAATTAGGTTGTCAATTAGATGGGTTAAAATAACAACTATTATTAAGATTATCATAATCTGAAGTTTCTAAAGGTTTAGGTACAGCAAAAGTATTTTTGGCGATGTATACAGGCGATTGGGTGGTACGTTTTGCGGTACATTCAATTACCCAAAGCTCTGCAGCGATGGGCAATCGAATTCTTCACAATCAATATAATTTTTTTATTCCGTTTTTAATGAATCATACTACTTTCCTGTTTATCGCGTGTTTGGTGCCAACTTTTTACACAATCATCATAGGCTTCCCACATGCTTTTTTGACAATTTAGTCTTTCCACCAGCCTCGTCAAATTTTATGATCAACATAAGCTCCAAAGACCTTTCCTCTGGCATGTTTAAATCACTCGCCGGAACTACATTGCCCTTATTATCCGAAAACTATCTGTGTACTCGATCTGATTTGGATAAGTTATACAGGTTCATACTTAATCAACCGGCCTATAACTATAAAACAAAGATGAATTTTATATTGACGAAATCCGTTATATAATTCTAAAAATAGGTTGCATTATTCACAGATTTAATCGGTTACCGATAATCAGTAATCAGTAATCAGTAATCTGTAATCTGTAATCTGTGATCGGTAATCAGTAATCTAGAATCGGTAGTCATAACCTGAAATCTGAAATCATCCTGCCGTTCACAGTTTACCGATCACGATTCATCGTGCATCAATAATTATTTTCCTAACGATCGTTTGGTTTTTCCTTTGAACCCTTACCAGGTAAATACCTGAAAGTAGGTGACTTACATTTATCCACTGATCTGCGGAAGTCAATGCCACTCGGTACAGTTCTTTTCCAGAAAGATCTGTAAGGATAAGGAATGTGAATGGGTCTATGGGTAAGTTGGTTTGAATATGAAGTTGTGAACTGGCCGGTATAGGTGATAAAATAAGTTGCACTAATTCTGGTAAATAATCCTGTTCCAATCCAGTCATTAAATCACAAGTATAGATGCTTGCAATCACAATGGAATCGATATCAGCTCCCAGGTCTTTCCCATCAGTACCTGCATTATTGTAGATACTTGAAGGCAACAGGCGAAAATCCCCGGCTGCATAGTTTACAAATCCTACAGCAGCAATATTTGCTGGAAAAAAATTACCCACAGGAAAGCCCGTTGCTGAACCACCAATGATCGCGTTCTTCGTAATAGACCAATTAGGGTTGAAATAGGCTGCTAAGGTTGTATTGGCAGTACCTGTACCGCTTCCTATAAAGCCATAAGTGGCTTTGGACACAAGATTATTCTGGAAGACAAAAAAGTCGGTTCTGGGAGTTCCGTCAGAAACCATATAGGCGTTAGTAGTAAAACCAGTATTATGATCAAAGATCACATCGGTAGGTCCGTTTAAAACCTGAAACATTCTGCCATCGCCACCCATTCCCAGGTTTGTTATGTTCAATACATTATTTTGTATAAGGATTCGGGAAGTTCGCTGGCTGATATTTGGTGCATCAAACCCTGAAATATTTATTCCTTGGGCCACATTCACAAACGTATTGAACCTAAAAGTGATATCCTGGACCACAGACCATGGCGCCGTATTATTTTGATTGCGTGGCGTCATTAACAATGCAAATCCCGACTGCGCATTTGGCCAACAATTTTCTAAACGGTTCCCTTCTACAAGCACACGTTGCGCGTTTTTAAATTCGAGGAGGTTTTTAATATCCCATAATTCGTTCCTCCAACTAAGTGGTTTGAAGAAAAGGTTACACCGGATCTCGATATCAGATAGGACAGCATTGGGTATAGTAGGATCAGCCCCTCCAAATATCACATTTTCGCCCGCTCCTTCGAGGTAGTTGTTCACTATTTTGATAGGCCCCGTGCCGCTATAAGCTGCCAAGGCCTGGCTGTCTGCGCCATCTTCTTTACAGTCTGAAATATACGAGTCGATCACGGAGATATACGCACCGTTCATCAACATACCCCTTCGGCTTCCAGCAATAGGGTCACCATGTATATAGCACCTATCAAATACGAGGTTATTTGGTTGGGTTTCTGCCGTTTTTTCTGAGCCACCAATTAGTATGACGTTGTATACAAATTTACCTGCGACCGGTTTGAACTCGATACCTACAAATCGGTAATGGTGTGAATTGGCAACGGTATTGATCGTACCACCGGCCCCAGATCCAACCACGAGCTTCGGCATATTTTCCGCATCTGAGATGGCCACACGATTGCATGGTTTTGGAAGGCTTGGGTATGCGGAAGACCTAATATAAATCCAGCCTATGCCGGTAGTTTTATTGGGCAATGTAAACGGTCCTGTATAAGTAAGTCCCGCTTGTAACTCGATAATATCCCCGAGTTTAGCGGAGTTTAACGCTGCTTGAAAATTGGCGCTTGTTGTCACTTGAAATAATTGACCTCCGGTAGGTGGGTTATAAGTGGTCTGTATAAATATTTGTGGAAGGGTAGGATACACTGCGGCCGTTACGGAAGTAGCATTAGCTAGTTGCAGAAAAACGATAAATAACAAAACTAATTTTACAGATTTATTCATGATATTTTTTTTCATTTTTGTTCATCAAATTTTAATTCATCAGATGTTTTTTTAGTGGTCTTCCCGAGCCGATATGAAAATCCTAGGTAAACAATTTGTGATTTGCGTTTGCCAGTTGTTATTTGATATAATTGTGGTGTATTTATTTCACTCCTCCACCGCAAGGAATTAAAAACATCGGAGACGGTTAATAATAACGAAGCCTTTCCTTTGAGGAGGTCCTGGCGTAATCCAGTATTCAACGAATAGCCAGGAAGATATTTTCCTTGAGGTGTTAGCTCCGCCAAACGAGCGTTCGCATTCAATTGCAAAATGGTGGATTTCGTTACGTTGAAGTTGGTGCCTAATTTCATAGTACCCGATACGGCAGATTTTTTTTCGGTGTAGCCCAAATTGGAAGCGTCAATTTCATTATAAAATATATTGCCACTAAAATTCATGGACAGTAATTTTTTTAACCGCCAGGAAAGTATCAATTCCAATCCACCCGATTGGCTATTGGAAAGATTTCCGAAAGTAGTCAATAAGGTCGAATCATTGATGTATTCGCTAACTTCAGTAAAACCATCATACTTATACCGATAATACAGTGTGGGTACCAATGTGATTTGGTCAGTTTTAGATTCATAACCCAACTCGAAGGAATGAATTTGCTCTGGCTTGATAAATGGATTTCCCGCGTATAAATTTCGGGGATCATCATATTCAGGAAAAGGGTTCAATTCATCTCCCTCAGGTCTATTAATGCGCCTACTATAGCTCAATTTTACTTCTTTGTCATCGTCAAGTTCATACGATAAATGGATGCTCGGATAGAACTTAAAATAATGTTGGTTCACAGTTGAATCCAGTGTGACTAGATAGGACTTGATATTGGCATCTTCTCCACGCAAGCCCAGTTCGAAACCAAAATCCTCTATGGATTGGGAATAGGTAACATAGGCAGCATGCACCATTTGCCTAAATTCAAAAAGATTCGATTTTTGCGCGTCCTTTATCCAATCATTTCGAGTCTCGTCAAAATATTCTCCATAAAAATCAAAATCCTGGTTAATCCATTCTGATGAAAATCCAGCTTCAATCTCCACATCTTCGGAGAGTGGATATGTATATTCCAACGCAGCCTCTCGTTCTGTTCCAAACTGGCGGATCAATATATTTTCATATGAATTTGGTTGCAATGGAGTATGGTAGACTTCCGTAAACGTATTGTCTTCCTCCTCGACATAATCACTGAGATTAAATTCTAAATTCAACGTATGATCTTCCTTTTTGAACGTATGTTCGTAATAAGCGGAAAGTTCTTTTTCGAATTCGTACTCATCATCCAGCCGAAGCCGGTTAAAATTATTGGTGAGTTGGTCTGCGCTATTGGAGATGGAAGTGGTTGCATCTTCATGTCTTAGAAAGTTCAACTTGAAGTATTGTCCCGAAATCCCAATGGTATTGTTATCGTTAATGGAATAATCCATCCCAAGACTCGCAAGGTGAGATTTGGGCCGATAATATGCGAGGTTGATGTATTCATATTTGCTGATCAAATTTCCTGAAGCATCTCTCACCAATCGAGAATCTGTGGAAGTGCGCAGTCTGTTATCCTGACGGTATCCATAGCTACCAAATAAATTAACGTTGCCTGGTCTAAAATTAAAGGTAAGCGTGGAATTATATCGGTCGTCATTGCCTGCATTAGCAGTTAGAGTACCGTTCATTCCCAGTTTGGTTTCTTTTTTCATCACGATATTGATGATCCCGGCAGTCCCATCAGGTCTGTATTTTGCAGATGGGTTGGTGATGATTTCTATTCGATCAATTGAAGTGGACGGAATCTGTTGCAGCGCTAAAGCGCTATTCATTCTCATCAAAGACGATGGGCGGCCGTTGACCAGAATGGTGACGTTTGATGAGCCTCGCAGACTTACGTTGCCTTCAATACCCACTGATACCGAGGGTACATTTTCCAGGATCTGGCTGGCAGAACCTGAAACGCTCATGATATCTTTTCCGACATTATAAACTTTTTTATCTATGGATGTTTCCAAAAGTGATTTTTCTGCTGTCACTTCGATATCGTCCAAAACATGGCTGGATGCTTTAATTGGAATAACTCCTTTATCAATTTGAGCACCATTGCTGATAAAAAATGTAGGAATTATTACTGTTTCAAATCCAATGAAACTAATGTGCATATAATATTTTCCCGAGGCTACGTTCGTAATTTGGTAATTGCCATTTTTATCAGTGACTACACCTGCTGAAAGGGAGCTATCAGTTGATAGATATAAACTGACATTCACAAATTCCATAGATTCTTTGGTAGATTGCTCAATAATTTTTCCCGTTATAGAGGATGCCGTTTGTCCCCTGAGGTCCACTAAAAAGAACGATATTAATAGCAGTAATACAGTGATGCTTACCCTCATATGAAAAGGGCAAAGCTACCATGACTTCCAGTATTTTTCATAAGATTGTGAATTGCCCATGACTATTATGCGTTTCATATATTGTTTTGACCTCCATACTGGAAATTATGCTGCCTCAATAAAGCTTTAATTTTTTTTAATAGTATAGAATGTGTGAAAGATGCAATATTATGTCAAAATTGTATAAATATTTATTTGTCGTTTCATTTATCTTTCGATCATAATTAATTCGCCCTTATTAATTCAATGAATTTTTCTTCAGGCGTAAAATAAAATTAACTATTCAACCTGACAAAATACAAAATTCAATCATGAAAAATCATTCTAAGCTTTTTGTTTTTTCTGTTCTTGCACTTTTTATTATATCCATGCAGCTCATTCAGTGCACGCATGAAAAAACCCGAGAAAAACCAGATGAGTCCGGCAGTCCTGAGGCCTGGAATACCAGCATCAATGATAACGCCAATGATCTCATGGTAAAAGGAAAGGCTGTATTCCGATTTGAAACTTTTGGCGATGAAATCTTTTGGACAGATAAACTTCAAATGCATAAAGCTATTGCCGATTCATCGCATGGCGGTAATGGGGCAGGCCTGACTCCAAAAGATGCGTTAGCAGCAGGGTTAAAAGTTGACTTGGGTATCCTGCCTGAATTCTTAAAAAAGAAAATACAAGAAGGTAAATTTCTGGATGATCCTCAGGTTACCTTAGAACTATTAAAACTAAACGCCGTAATAGGTGTCATTGGGAAGTTTGACGGTAGCGGAAATTTGAGTTCCATTGGAATTACTTGTGCGTCATGTCATTCGACTGTCGCGAGTCCGACAGGTATCGGAACTCGTTTGGATGGATGGGCCAATCGGGATTTGAATGTAGGCGCAATTATTTCCATGGCGCCTGATTTAAGTGTCTATGAAGAACTTTTGGGTGTGGATAATGCCACGGTCAAAAAAGTGTTGGCGAGTTGGGGTCCGGGAAAATTTGATGCGATACTTAATTTAGATGGGAAGGCCTTTCGCCCTGATGGAAAATCGGCTGCCACACTCATTCCAGAAGCGTTTGGACATGCTGGGCATAATAATCACACTTGGACAGGTGGATGGGGAGATGTGACCTATTGGAACGCCTACGCGGTAAATCTGCAATTGCAAGGCCAGGGAAATTTTTATGATCCTAGATTTATGGATGCAAAACAATATCCAATAGCTGCCAAAGCAGGCTTTGGAAACAAGCGTAATACTACTGAAAATGATCAAGTGACCGATAAACTGGCCGCGCTCCAATTTTATCAATTGGCGATGCCTGCACCAAAAGCGCCAGATAGTATTTATAATAAAGAATCAGCGGATAGAGGCAAGGTGATTTTTGGTGGAAAAGCAAAATGTATCACGTGTCATGTTCCGCCATTATATTCAGAGCCGGGGTGGAACACTCATAAACCAGAAGAGATCTGCATAGACAATTTCCAATCAGAACGTTCACCGGATAAAAGTTATGTCACACAAGGATTAAAAGGTCTGTGGACGCATATGAAAGGCGGTTTTTATCACGACGGAAGATTTGCCACATTGGGCGATGTCGTCAACCATTACAACGTCTGCAAGCAATTGAACTTAGCTGAAGCAGAAAAAAATGATTTGGTGGAATTTTTAAAGTCGCTGTAGTTTTATTTGCGTTCTATAGCAAATTATTTTTAGTTGTTAGTATTGTCATTGCAGACTTGTTGCGATCAACTTTTACGAAAATCAAATGCGCCTTTTCTTAAATTAATTCCATATTCAACATATGCCTTAAGGCAAGCCAAAAAATTTGCCCATCCTTCCGTGTTTCCCTTGAGCCATTTGATACCAGCGTCATCATTGGGTCTGTTTTTCTCAGTAATAGTCACGACGGTTGAATTTTTTTCAACTGGAGTAAGGGTCATTTCCACTAATAGTTCCAAACCATCCTCAGCGCTCCAAAAATAAGAAATGTAATTATCCGCTACTAATCTTCCAACATGTATAGGAACTTCCATATCAAATTCAGGAAACATCCAAATGAGTTTCTTGCCTTCTTCCATTCTACCACTGCTTTTTGAAATAAAATAGTTAGACATTTTGGTAGGATCCACGATAGCTTCATACACTTCCTGTACGGGTTTTTGAATTTGGAGTGCGGCTTTAATTTCCAGGGGTTGAGATTCCATTTTGTGTGGATTTAGTTTTTGATTTTAATTAGTAATGTAAACTTAATCAATTACAACTTGAAAAAATATGTCTACCCGCTGACTTTTTAAAAAGAGATACCGGCTACCTTCAGCTTTTGGTGATTCATTAGTTGCAAGTGATTTTTACTCCAGCCAAATTGATGCTGCATAATAAAACCCTGTGCTAATCTTAGTTGGTTATATTATAGGAAAGGATTATGGCTAGGTTATCCCCATATTTTGCGATGGAGTTTCTTCATGTTTTCGTTTTTTCATTTTATAAATCCAGTAAACCAGCCAACCTAAAATGCCAATGCCTATCAGCAGTAAGGGTAAGAATGCAACCGATTTCTTTATTTCTTTTGTAGTTATTGAAGGATGCGCCAATATAACCCTTGTTTCATTTTTATCTGAAAACTCAAGCAGCCATAGTTGATTTTTAGCATCAAATAATCCGTGCGTCGGCGCCCAATTATCTGTTGATCGATAATAATCACTGACGACACCATTTGTAGTGATTTTTTTAACTAATTGATCGCTATATACTGCCACATAAATATTTTCAGCAACATCCTGCCATACACCCCATACGGTGGCATCATGACCGTAATTTTTAAAGGATTGGGTTTCGTTGCGGATATTTTCAGCTATGACATGAACTTTGCCACTGGCATCAATTTTATACACATCATTGTTTACTACGTACAACAGACTGCCGTTTTTCTGTGGATGCAACCAATTTACAGCAGTAAAACTGCCTGTAGCTATAATGATTTCTTTACCACTTTTCAATTTTTTAATGATGTGGTTGGTATCTGGTTGTTCTAGAAATTGCTTTATAAAATATTCATTCCCTTCCATGTCCCTGGCCAATGAATAATCAAATTTCATGTAAGCCTGTCTTGGGTTTATCAGAGTATCTAAATTTCCGTTAGGTCGTAATACCCACAAATAGTGTTCAAACTTATTACTGGCTTCTCCTTTATATTCAAGATGTTCCCCATAGAGATTATCCTCTGTATCAATATACAATTCATGGGTATGAACATTTGGTATCACAATAGATTTAATGCCGTTTATAATTTTCCAAACTTGTGTCAGGTCAGAATAGTATATAGTTCCCTTACTGTCTTGGACTATAGCGATACCAGGATGTGCATATCCAAATAGGGGAAATAAAAGTAAAAAAGTCAGCAGTTTTTTCATTTAGTTGCTTCAAAGTTGAACGTTGGCAAAAATTGTAAACTTACCTTCAAAAATGTTATTTGTTGTAATACCATTTTATGTTTGATGAACTTATTCAGCATCTTCATCATATGCAGCATCCACAGGTTTAGATTCGGGAGAGCCTTTTTCTCTGAGCCAAATAGAAAGTAACACGATCGCAGCGACTGCTAAAAATTCGCTCTGCCAGTTTTGGAAAGATTCAAACCAAAATTGTGAATTGTCCATATATTGTATAGCAGAAACAAAGGACATATTTTTTGCTAGTTGATGTTCATTATAAAGCTTCAGGCTTCCAAAGAAGTGCAGTACAAATGAGACAAGGAATAAACAAAAAAAAGCGATACTTAGTGAATGGCAATATAGCTTTAACCACAAGCCCCCTTTTCGCACAGGCCATGGGGCATTAGGACGAAGGGAGGGTTCCCTGTCTACCGCAGCCTTTTTGTCTAGACTTTTGGATTCTGAAGAACCCTTCTGTCTCAGATAAACCGTTAGAAATACATAAAAGGCCATCTGCAAAAATTCACTTTCCCAATTTTCAAAAGTGGCTTGTATAAAATGACCACTTTTTGCATAATCCATGGTAGAAAGTATGGTAATTCCTTTTTCTTTCCGTTCCTCATTCGCTACGGTTATCCCGGTGATAAATTGAAAACCCCAGAATAAAAACATTAAAGCAATTAATACGATGCTCAGACTGTTTCTATATATAAATGAATGTTTTTTGCTCATTATATTAATTTTTGTAAATATATAGTTTTACAAACAATACCTGCGTAAATGAAAAAGCATACTACTCAAGTATCCTGACCAAACTTAAGGCAACTATGCGTAATTTGTAGAAAGTTACGCGGGTGTAAACAAGTTATTTGTAATGTTATTTGTATGCATCCGACCAAGTACATATTTGATATAGCCTGAGGTGGAATTACTTTTGCCCAAACAAAAATATAATTCCAATGAATTCAGAAATCGGATCACTGTCGATGGCAGATCACGTCAAAGT
>JALYPU010000128.1 GCA_030856215.1 Bacteroidota bacterium | reverse complement strand
AGATGATAATAAGTTAAAGGCTTCAAATAAAGGTTGTAATACTGCTTTCATTCTATATTATTTAAGTGTAAGATATATAATATATTTAATATATCATACTTTAATTAGAATATAGCCACCATTGACTCTTGACCATTGACTATTGACTATTGACCATTGACTGCTGACCATTGACTATTGATTCAAGTACATCATCTTCATCTGATACACCCCATTAATTATCACCCGTTCACTTTCGCGTAACCCCTTCAATACAACCGTGTGCGATCCATTATTTTCACCAAGCTGCACAAACTGAATGGAAAATTTTTCAGCGCTAACTTTTGTAAATACAATGGGTTTTCCATTGAGTTCATTTAGTGCACTATTCATTAATGCTAATGAATTAGTATTGTTCTTTGTATTTACTTTTATATTGACAAACTCTCCTATTTTGAAATTGCTATCGGTATTATCAAGCTCAAACAAAAGACGCTGTGATTGATTGGTTGGATTTATGGTTTGGGGAGAGCTAATCAATTTTACTTTCGAGGAACTATGATCATTATTCGTACATTCAACAATATAGGATGTAGCATCAGCTAATTTTTCTAGATCCTTGTCAAAAACCTGGGCTTCTATATAGACTTTATTAATATTAGTTATATTAAATAGCTCTTGACCCATGGTAAGCGATGAACCTATACTAACTAAGAAGCTACCAACTATTCCATTTATCGGAGATCGGATCGACAAAGTATTCATTCTATTAGATTTTATAAATTTCAAATTTTCGCGAGCTTTATTTAATCTAGCTTGAGCTTCGTCAAGTTCTTTTTTTGCGATGATATCTCTTATGGATTGTAAACGATTCCATTCTTTTTGAGCAGCTTCTAATTCGGCCATTAGAACACTCCGCTCAGATCCAATATTAATTTGTGTTGCGGCATCCATGAATTGCTCGAAAGTGGCTAATATTTGCCCCGCTTTTACAGGTTGCCCGACCTTTACTTGGACACTCCGTACGATACCAGAATTAGGTGTAGTGACCTTTGCATAACCATCACTGGCAGGTTGTATAGTTCCAAAAAGGTTTAATGATTGATTAAATAAACCATTGAATACTTTTTGAGTAGTGATGTCAAACAAAAATTGAGTTTCTTTTGGAATGGTAAATTGATTGGAAGATGGCAATTGTTGTGCGTCATTACTATGATGCTCCTCTCCTCCATGCGCAAAAGCATTCTCAAAACGAAATGGAATTGGTGTAACAAATAAAACAATCAGTAAACTTATAGATACTATTTTTTTTCTCATCTTCAAATTTAAAAACCACATAAAGCTCATACCCAAAATTAAACTTACAGGAATCCAAAATCCTAAACTTTGCCACCAATGTGAATGAGGAATATGCTCATTGCTTATTTCTAATGATTTACCAATTTCTAAACCCTGTAATAATATTAAATCCAACCCTAAATTTGCGTTGATTTTTATGGCTACAGAATATGACTGCATTTTTGGAAAGCGAGCGGTAATCTGGTAAATTCCAATTTCTTTTTCTGTGTATTCAAAGGTAATACTGGAATCTTCTATAACCGAAAACGATAATTTTGCCCCGGGAATTGGTTTATTAGTATTGTTATCACTAATAAAAAGAGTTATTTGAGCTCCTTCATTAGGTTTTATCCATCCATAACGCAATAACACTTCATATTTATCTGAATTATTTTCGATAGAATGATAGCCTATCGAATTCGATACAGGTTTAGCAACTGGAACCTCCCCATGTGTATGCCCATCATTTGGATTTCCACCACTTATAAGTTGCTGATCAAAAACAACCAAAATAAGCAACACTCGAAATATGTTAATGATTATTCTCATAATATTCCCATTAATAATTGAATCTGAAGAATTGTTCTATTGTAATTCACAATACTATCATTGTATTGTTTTTTTATATTAAATGACTGATTGAATGTCCTCAAATAACTTACATAATCGTTTTGACCAGCCTTAAAAAATCGTAAAGCCATATCTATAGATTCATCCGCTTTTTGATTCGCCTGTTTTTCATAATATTGAATCACTTTTTGGTATTGCGCTGCTTCAGATAATAAGCTTTGAAGTTGCATTTGATACTCCTTTTTTTGGACCAATAATGATTGTTGTGCAATGTCTACTTCCTTTTTTGCTGCTTGAATAGAGGATGTATACTGCCAAATCCATAGTGGAATCGCTAACCCTGCATTAAAACGACTATCGAATCTGCTGTCTTTATTACTTTGATTCATATACCCAAATGTTATTCCTGGCCAGGATTTGGATTTCTCTAATGATACTTCGCGATTAGCTAATTCTATGCTTCCCGTTAAGTAATCATAGCTTGGTGACTTATTAAAAGCAGATTCATCCATTCGCTTACTCTCACCAAGAATATCATATGACTTCACAAACAAACTTTCTACACGAATTATACCAGGTTGATCTGCATACATCTCTAATTTTTGCAACGCTCGCTGGAGGGCTAACTCTGATTGCATATAATGCGTATTGGCTTCTCCAAATTCTAATGCTGCATTCGTTTTAATTAATGCATTAACTTGCCCGGATTCAAACTGCCGTTGAGTGGTTTCATAAATTAGTAAGAAAAGTGAATCTATAGTAGCCGCTATAGTTAGATTTTGTTGCGCTGCTTGAGCAGAAAGATATGCTAGCCTCATCTCATAGTTGATCTCCTGAGAAGTTAAATTTTTATGTATAATGGCCAGTTTTGTTCTATGTCTGGCCAGATCGCGTTGTTTAAAATAAACAGCGGGAAATTCGATGTTCTGTTGCACACCCACGGTATAAAACTCACCGGTAGGATTTTCGATAAGTAAGTTTGGATTGGGTATATTAAATGAAGCTCTTTCCAGTAATCTATTTTTTTCAATAGACAGATCCAACGCGTGAAACCGAGGATGATTTTTTGCCAACTTTAAATAGTCTTCTTCCGACAAAATTTGTTGTCCGATGGTATTATTCCATAACAACAGTGCGCCAAAAGTTATAATTAATATACGCATTCCATAATTAGTTAAAACAATAAATAAAAGAAAATCAAAGGAATATTTTTCCTACTTCTTCAAACAATAAAAATATATTATACCCTTTGTGGTGGTCCTCGCTGAGATTGGGCACTTATATAAGCTCGAAGTAGAAATGGCGTTGATAGTTCTGAGGTAATAACACTTTTACCTGCTGTTTTGAAAGCGATATTAATTTTAATTCCAAAAGGAATAAAATCAACTTGAAACGGTTCAAATTTCCAATTAACTGTTTTAATAATAAAACCATTGTGAAGGTTTTCGGGATGTACAAAATGTCCACCGTGATGACCATGGCCTTCTGATGTTTCGTTGCCGCAAAAATGATCGTGATGTTCAGAATGATGATGCGTAATTGCTTCCTCAATGGTATTATGATGGTGGTGCGGTATGAAATTATGTGCCAGTAAACCTAATACAGCATAAAATACACAACCAATAAAAAATGTTTTTTTATTCACCTTTCCAAATATAGGGTAAAAATTTCAATCTTGCCTCTAACTGAGGTAACTTTTTTTAAGCGTACATTTCGATATTTGATCATAATAAACTCAAATTAAAATGTACTTTAAAAAAAATGGCCGCTATTTAAACGACCATTCTAGCATATTTATTCTTTTTATTTAGGCAGTTTTAGTTTTAACCATCTTATTACCTATTTTCTGAGAAACCTTTTTAGCAGAAGTTCTCAAGCTTTTTGATAAATCAATGATGATAGGCGTGGCCACAAATATAGATGAATACGTTCCAACAGCAATACCGACCATCAAGGCAAACGCAAAGCCTTTGATACTACTACCACCAAATATAAATAATATCACGATAGTCAACAAAGTCACCAAGGAAGTATTAATCGTCCTAGACAAGGTAGTATTGATCGCTGCATTTATGAGTTCTTTTTCGTCTCGTTCAGAATCCATTCGCAGATATTCTTTAATCCGGTCAAACACGATGACCGTATCATTCATGGAATATCCAATGACTGTCAAAACAGCCGCAATAAATGCCTGATCAATTTCCATTGGAAAAGGAAAAATACCATGAAATAGCGAAAAGAACATCAAGACGACCAATGTATCATGTATCAAGGCAACTATGGCCCCGGCAGAATATTGCCATTTATAAAACCGGAAAAAGATATAAATAAAAATGATCAGCAATGAAAATAAAATCGCCTTATAGGAGCTGCTTTTTATATCATCTGCAATCACCGGACCTACCTGACTATAGGATAATATGTGGGTGCCGGAACCTTCATGACTCACAAATTTTTCCAACGGAATTTGTTTACCAGTCGCTTCATTTACCCCTTCCAATAATCTTTGCTTTACCCGCTCCGATACATCAGGAGATCTGTCATTCACTAAATAGGAAGTCGTAATGTTGTATGTATTTTTTGTATCCACACTTTTGACAATTGGATTGCCTTCAAAAGCTTTATTTAAAGAGGTTCTAAGTCTTTCCTCATTTATCTTTTCATCAAAATGTACGTTGATCGAATAACCTCCCTTAAATTCCACACCTAATTCAAATCCTCTGGTGAAAAAGGAAACAAAACCGATAATCGTTAATAGTCCTGAGAACATATAAGCATATTTCCTATTGCCTACCCAATCAAAATTAATGTTTTTAAAAGCTCTGGCTGTCATAGGCGAAGCAAAGGTCATTGTGCGGCCTTTTGCGTTCCACCAATCTATTATTAGCCTTGAAACCAAGACAGAGGTAAACACAGAAAAAATAATACCTATGATCAGAACCAATGCAAACCCTTTAACCGGACCAATTCCATAATAAAATAATACAACGGAAGATAATAATGCGGTTACGTGGGAATCTATGATTGCGGACAACGAATGCTTAAATCCTTCCGATATAGCTTGCAAATAGGATCGCCCCGCGGCCAACTCTTCCTTGATTCGTTCGTAAATAATTATGTTGGCATCGACAGCCATACCCATAGTTAAAACTACCCCAGCAATACCAGGTAAGGTTAGGACTGTTCCAAAAGAGGCTAACGTACCTAAAATGAAAATGATATTTAAACCTAAAGCGATAATGGATACAAAACCTCCACCCGTATAGTAAAGAACCATAAAAACCAATACTAAAAAGAAGCCTCCCATGATTGACAGTAAGGAACGATCAATATTCTCTTTTCCCAGAGAAGGGCCTACCAAGGATTCTTGTACTATTCTAGTCTTGGCCGGTAATTTTCCTACCTGCAGGATGTTAGAAAGGTCCTTAGCTTCATCTATAGTAAAATTTCCTGAAATCTGTGAGCTTCCTCCTAAAATGGGTTCATTTACCCTTGGACAAGAAACTATTTCATCATCCAGCGAAATGGCAATTTCACGATTGTTGTCTTGAGATGCTCGGGTAGTCATATCACCCCAAAGTTTGGAACCTTTAGTATCCATGGATAAACTCACTACAGTTCCTCCAGTAATATTGTCTGGCTGAGCCAGTGCACGCACCACACGTTCTCCATCCAATGCAGCCCCTTCAGAGCCTAATTTCTTTTTGATCGCATACAACTCATATGTATTCGTCATTTCCTTAGTGGCATTGTCCTTATTGGGTTTGGAGGCAATTCTGAATTCCAAATCGGTCGGAAACAGGGATTTTATTTCTGGTTGTGCCAACATCGCCATCAATTTGGTCTTGTTGTTTTTTTCAACTGTTCCCATTACAGCCAAGGCATAGTTAAAGCCCTGAGCGGAACCATTATTTGGATTAAATATGCTAAACAACGGACCTCGATCTGCCATGGGGTCAGCATTCATCGGGATGGTATCTACGCCTGCTAAGGAAGAATCAATTTTATTCCCTAAACTATCACGAGTATAGTCATAGCGATTGACGTAATTTACTTTTGGCGTTTCCACTAAAGAAGTGTCTCCAACACTGAGCGCTTTTAATTTTTTATCTGCAGAGACCAATGCTTCAAATATGCCAGGATCACTGACGCGGTACACTTCCCAAAACTCCAATTTTGCGGAAGCCTGGAGGTATCTTCTGGCTCTTTCTGGGTTATCGATTCCTGGTAGTTCAACCAATATCATATCTCTGGCCTTATCCAATGAAATATTTGGTTGAATTGCACCAAACCGGTCGATACGATCCTTAATTCTTTTGAAGGTCAGATCTACGGTTTGATCAGCTAATTGCCGGATCACTCGTGTGACATCAGCATCAGAAGTTTCAAAATTGATTTGATCTTTTAGCGTAGGACTTCTGGAGAAAATACTGGCCAATGGTTTGCCATTGGAAATCTTTTGGTATTCCTCTACAAACAGCGTTATGAAGTCCGCCTGGCTGGTTTTTAAGCGCTCATTGGCATTTTCTATAGCCTTTTTGAAATTTACATCCTGACTATTGCTCGATAGGGACACTAAAAAGTCACTGAGGTCGATTTGCAAGATGGCACTCATACCACCTTTAAGATCAAGGCCTAAAGCTAATTGCTGCTTTTTGAGGTCATTATAAGTATAATCCTTTAATAAAGGGACACTTAATATGGTTTGGGTAGATATAGAATCCAGGAATTCTATACGAGCCTGCTTTTCTACCGTATATTTTTGATCTTCGTCAGTGATCCCTAATCCGCGCTCTTTGGCAAAATTATCTGCTCTCCTTTCAACCTTCATGGTAGGGAGATAATACATAAGTTGTATTAAACTCACCACAACCATGGCGACTAATATCCATTTTACAATACCTTTCTCAGACATATCTATGAATTGCTATATTTTTTTGAAAAACTCCGCAAATATAAGTCAATACAGCAGACTAGTCCTATAATGTTTAAACAAATGCAAAAAATGAGCATAAGAACTCGGTTCTTACTATACTTACACATAGTGCAAGTAGTTTATATATAAGGCATTGTTTACTAACCGGTTACGATCCTACGTTAAAATCTGAGTTTTAATATATCACAGTGTGGAAGGTCTTAATCGATCAAATAGGTCAAGCCACTATCTTGAATCACAGCATAGTTACAAATTTACTTCTCACCTTGGGCCTGTATCCAATTATAATAAAAAACACAGTCTTTGCATGATTGGATATATAACATTTTTTCCTTTACTACTTTCCATTCATCAGCAGTAATATATTGTGCCTCTATCATCTGAATGGCAGCACTTTCCATCAATGATATCCAATACTCAAACTGCTGATTCCGTTTACTCAAATTTCTGGTATCATAAAATAATGGATAACTGATAGTAGTAATATTATGATAACCTGAATCCAACAAATAGTTTCCTAACTGCATACCTACATTACCGTTTCCTCCTAATGCGTGCTGAAAATCGCACAACTTGTTCCAAAATGAAATTACCTCCTGAAATCTAGGATAAATACTTAAACTGTCGTTAAAGACTTCTGTAATAAATATTTTTCCATTATTTTTTAAAACCCGAAACGCTTCTTTTATAATTTCTATCGGTTCTTGAACGTGCTCTAAAACCCAAACCATCAGTACACCATCTGCCTGAGCGTCCAGTATGGGAATATCTGATCCCGATGAATGAATTAATTGATATCGACTGTCTTCAATCCCAGCCTTCTGTAAATTTTGTTTTGCTTCTTCCAATTGAATTTCGGATATATCTACGCCGATGACTGTAATGTCTGGATAATCATCCAAAATTCGAATCATTTGTGCCCCTACTCCACAGCCCACTTCCACCAAAACACTGATGGCTGACAAATTAATATGGGTATAAATCATTGGACCTAGTACTTCATTTTGGTAGAGGAGGCGGTCCCGCTCCCGTTTGCTAAATCCGTGAATGTATTCCATGAATTTTATTTATACCATTAATGGTAATTTTTATATTTAGTTTTTAAAATTTTATTTAATTATAAAAAGTTTAGCACCTGAATAAAAATACTAGCGTGGATCAAAGAGTAATCTCTGCCCGGATGATTGCAAAATATTAGCGCCATCCCACACAATTTGTCCATTTGCCATAGTCATATTTATTTTTCCAGGTAATATTCTTCCTTCCAACGGAGACCATGCACATTTATATAATATATTTTCTTTCTGAACCAGCGTTGAATGCTTCAAATCTAATAAAACCAAATCTGCAAAATAGCCTTCTCTTATAAACCCTCGACGCTGAATTTGAAAACACTGCGCAGGATTGTGACACATTTTCTCTACAACAAATTCTATCGGCCAATTATTTTCAGCGGCTAATAACAACATGATTCCCAAAGCATGCTGCACTAGTGGAAGCCCCGCTGGAGCTTTTAAATAATGTTGATTTTTTTCTTCTAGGGTATGAGGTGCATGATCAGTTGCCACGACATCCAGAATCCCATCTGTTAATGCCTTTATTAAGGCTTGTGAATCGTTTTTTGATTTAATGGCAGGGTTACATTTTATTTTATTTCCTAACGCACCATAATCTTCTTCATTAAATAACATATGATGCACGCACACTTCTGAAGTAATACGTTTTTGTGACAAAGGAACCAGCCTTGAAAATAATTCCAATTCATCTTTAGTACTTATGTGTAGTACATGAAGTCTTGTGTTGTGTTTTTTTGCTAATTCGATAGCAAAAGAAGAAGATGCATAACAAGCTTCACTGCTTCGAATGACAGGATGATTAAAAATCGTAAGTTGTTCACCATTATTTTTTATAGCCTGTTCTAAATTATTTTTTATTAGTTGCTCATTCTCACAATGGGTAGCAATCAATGTATTTGCATTCTTGAATAAATTTTCAAGGCTTTGGATATTATCAACCAACATATCTCCGCTAGACGATCCCATAAAAATTTTAATGCCACATACATTGGAATAATCCATCTTTAATACATGATCATGGTTTGAGTTGGAGGTCCCCATATAAAATGAATAATTAACAGCAGCATCCCTTTTAGCAATTTCAAACTTTTGCTCCAACAATTCAGCCGTTAATGCCAGTGGATTTGTATTGGGCATTTCCATAAAACTGGTCACCCCACCTGCAGCTGCTGCTCTGGATTCTGCATAAATAGTTGCTTTATGCGTGAGGCCGGGCTCACGAAAATGAACCTGGTCGTCAATAATGCCGGGAATCATATAAAGATCAAACGCATCAATCACCGTGGCATTTCTATGACTGATATCCTTGTCTATTTTTTCTATTACATCCCCTTCTACCAATACATCCAGGTATTCCACTTTAGATTCATTGACCACTTTCGCATTCTTAATCAGTATCCGGTTCATAATTCAAAGCTACGGTATTAATGTATTTATTTTGGTTCATAATTTCATAACGTTGTCTATAATTCAAAGCACCCAATGATCTTTAACTTTAGATAAAATAAACCGAGAATTAATGTCATTAGTCGAAGACCTATTGACATTTACGGGATAAATTATCGACTTTTGTAACAAATAATCGAATGAATTTTTTACCCTATAAAATTAAAATTGGTGTATTAGGTGCGGGACAATTAGGCAAAATGATGGCTCAGGCCGCGTCCAGATTGGATTTGGAACTTCGATTCCTTGATAAATCCAAAAATTACCCTGCCGGGAAAATAAGTAACCATTTTACCGAAGGTGATTTCAATGACTTTCAAACTGTCGTAGATTTTGGAAGTGACATGGATGTGCTTACTATTGAAATTGAACATGTCAATATTGAAGCACTGGAATTTCTTGAAAAAAAAGGTGTAAAGGTTTATCCACAATCCTCCGTCCTAAAAATAATCCAGGATAAGGCTATTCAAAAGCAATTTATTCTAGGTCAGGGATTTCCAACCGCACCATTTCACATGTTTAATGACACAGATTCCATTTTTAATATGCAGCGTGCAGGAAATTTAAAATTTCCTTTTGTTCAAAAAAGCAGAACTGGAGGTTATGATGGAAAAGGTGTGCAAATCATTCGAACTGTAGAAGACATGGGCCGATTGCTAGAGGGAAGTTCCATCATAGAACACATGGCTGACATTGAAAAAGAAATTAGTGTCATTGCCGTTAGAAATAGTAAAGGGGAATGCCTCAGTTATCCTGCTGTTTCTATGGATTTTCATCCTGAAGCCAACCTGGTAGAATTCCTCACTTGCCCTGCTGAAATTCCTATTAAAATTGAA
Source organism: Bacteroidota bacterium (assembly GCA_030856215.1). Lineage (GTDB taxonomy): Bacteria > Bacteroidota > Bacteroidia > Chitinophagales > Saprospiraceae > Vicinibacter. The sequence continues at coordinate 9,395 of JALYPU010000128.1, read as the reverse complement.
GATGCGGCTAGAATGTATGCAGAAGCTCTAGCGAACGCTATGAATATTGTAGGCCTGCTAGCGGTGGAAATGTTTTATAACAAAGATGGCCGGCTTTGGATCAATGAAATGGCTCCAAGACCTCATAATAGCGGGCATCATAGCCTGGACAATGGTTCTACCGATCAATTTGAAAATCACATTCGGGCCATTCTAGACTTACCACTTGGTTCAACTAAACCGTTTGCTCCGGCGATCATGTTGAATATTCTAGGAGAAGAAGGATTTTCTGGAAAAGCCTTATATACGGGTCTTGAGCAATGTCTAGAAATTGAGGGTGTACACGTTCATTTGTATGGTAAAGAAGAAACCAGACCCTTCCGTAAAATGGGGCATATAACCATTATTGGCACAGATTTGGCAGAATGTAAAGACAAAGCAAGCATCATAAAAAAACATCTAAAGGTTATTGCATGATTAAAAACGCCACGGTAGGTATCATCATGGGTTCAGAAAGTGACCTCCCGGTTATGGAAGCTGCAGCTGCTTTATTGGAAGAATTTGGTGTGCCCTTTGAATTGAGAATTGTTTCCGCACACCGCACGCCTGAGCATATGATGGACTATGCAAAAACTGCCCATTCTAGAGGACTGCAACTTATTATTGCCGGTGCAGGTGGCGCGGCACATCTGCCAGGAATGGTTGCTTCCCTTACCCAGTTACCTGTCATAGGCGTTCCTATCAAGTCTTCCAATTCACTGGACGGTTGGGATTCAATATTATCCATATTACAGATGCCTAACGGAATTCCCGTGGCAACAGTCGCTTTAAATAGTGCAAAAAATGCCGGATTATTAGCGTGCAGAATATTGGCATTATCTAATGTAGCACTTCAAAATAAATTAGTGCAATATCACGAAAATCTTAAAGCTTCTGTACTAAAGAAAGATGAAGAGATGCAGAACTAAATAACTTAGGTATGTCTACATTAACAACTATAAAGGATTATGGTAAATTCTTTCCAGTTTTCGTGATATGTGTAATTTTTTTAAGTACTTCTACCATAATGAACCTTTCACCTTCTTGTAATTATTAATTATGCTGGTAAGTGTAATAACATTTATTTTAGATCTATGCTTAAAACAGGGCAACTTAGCTTTTCTTCCACCAATTCAAATAAATCAATTCCAAAAACTTCGCGCATTATTTCTGATATTGAGCTCATTAACTGTGTAATTCTTTCAATAATGTTGGGGCTTAGACGGTCTTTATCAATTTCTTCAAACAGTCCATCTATTGTACTGTATTCATTTGCGTGTTTCAAGCTGCTTAGGATATTGTAAAGCATAATACTCAATGTTGTATCTGCAATGAGTACATCAAAGTCCGTACTTTGTGATTTTCCAAGACCCAAATTTTGCTTGCAGTCTTTAAAAAATACTTCTATACTCCATCTGACTTTGTAGGTTTTATATGCTTGGACAGCTTTTAATTTGGTGTCATAGGTTATGAGCATTTTATATTGACTATTCATGTTTGCTTTAAAAAAGAATACTTTATTGTTTGGTTTTGGCAGGTAGATGTCGATTTCAATCTTCAATCGAAGACTCGTATAAATCCAATATGTAAAGGATAACAGTATCGTACAAAAATGTACTAATTACTTATATGGAGATTTTCGTTCCAATCAATTCAAAATAGAATTAGGAAGGCGGAAGCACTTTAATTTAATTCGGCAAGCATAATTTATTGGTGGATAATTCGCCACTTGGAATGGGCCAAATGTAATTTTTTGCAGTTACAGAAACTTCAGGAGCCTTGCCGATACTGCCGGTCTTTGCCGGCAAAGTCTGCAATCTTCTTTGTAAATCCTGTAGCCTGAATCCTTCCCCCAGCAGCTCAATACGCCTTTCATTTATAATGGTATTAATTAAGCTTTCCGGAGTATCCACTTCATCATTTGGAAAAACATGGTTGGAATTTGAACGATTCCTTACTGCTTTAAGCAAATTGACGGAGGTATTTAAATCATTAAGATTTGCAGCAGCTTCCGCGTAATTGAGTAAAACTTCCGCATAACGAACCACAGGTACGTAATCTCTAAACGGTGCAGTCGTAATGGCAAATTTCTTTAATACTTTTTGTTTGGCTGCGTTAATCGTAATCAACTTTGAACGTGCATCTTCTGAAGAATTGAATACCGGATTACTTACGATGCCTGCCGTTGCAAGGAAAATGATGGGTTGTACTAAATAACTAAACGCAAGTGAATACTGTGAAGTTGGTGTTTCCGTATTGGAATTTGCAAATGGAATGGAAAATACCGCTTCCGGTCCTGTGTAACTTCCGCTAAAGACATTTGCAATATTAGGATCTAAATAATGAGCAATGTTGATTTCACTATATTGGTATGGACTTGTTGAAGGAACAATTTTCGAAGCTTCTTCTATGACTTTTAGATAATTTGCCTGATGTAAATATACCCTGGTCTTTAATGCGATTGCAGTGCTCTTATGTGCTCTTGATGTATTGAGCAATGAAGTCGAATAACCAATGGGCAGGTCTGTTTCAGAGGCATCCAAATCCAGTATGATCTGATGGTAAATTTCCGCTATCGAACTACGTGCTAAATCGTTATATCCGGCACTTGTAATGGGGATCAGGCGAAGAGGCAAGCCCAAGGCATTTTTACCCAAATTGTAAGGCCTGGCATAGGTTTGTACGAGGCTTAAGTAGCTCAATGCACGTACAAATCTGGCTTCGGCAATGTACAATCCAGCCAAACTATCAGAGATGATTTTAGTTTTTTGAAGTTGACTGATTAAGATATTACAGGAATTAATAGCGGAATAGGCTGCCGACCAAACGTCATTGATATATTCATTGGTAGATGCGACATTTTGATTCCAAACAGCAGAACCCGTAGCAGCATTGCCATCATTCTGACCGAATTCATCTCCTCTTTGCTCGTTAAAAATAATAAAACGGCCTCCATATAAATCGCGGTTCTGTAACCTGGCATAGAGGTTATTGACCTGTGCTAAAATTTTACCGGGAGTACTGTATGCTTCCGCCTCATCAATACTTGTTTTTGGGACGGTATCCAGAAAATCTCCTTCACATGCTGAAAAGCCGGTCAGCAATGCAGATATAATAATTATGAATCTAATGTGCAAGCTTATTTGAGTTTTCATATAGTTTATGGGTTGATTTTATTTTAAGTTTAAAATTCAATATTCATACCGATTGAAAATACTTGTGCATTTGGCGAAACATTCTGATCCTTACCGGAATGAATGGAATTACCATTAATGGATACTTCAGGATCTGAACCCCTGTATTTTGTCAAGGTATATAAATTGGAGGCCTGGGCATATATCCGTGCTGAAGAAATTTTACCTTGAAAGATTGTATTTTCAATTGGAATGTTATATCCAAGGGAAATGTTTTTTAACTTGAGGTAATCACCACTTTCAACTTTTGAAGAAGTAGCAAAAGAAAAACCTGCAGAAACATTATCTCCGTAAAATAGTTTCTGAATTTCTGTTTTCTGACCCGGAGTCGTCCAACGGTCTTTAATAAATGTCCCATTATTGAAATACCGTTGATCTGATAGTGTAGCACGGGTTCCGTTATAAAGTTTATTTCCTCCAACAAAAGTCAACTGAATATTAAGATCAAAGTTTTTGTAAGAAATATTTTGATTAAACCCTCCAATAAATGTTGGCAAGGATGGGCCTTGTATCACGCCATCTTTGTAATTGTCTATTGCGGGTGCAGGGCTGCCATCCAGATTAGTCCACCTGGGTGATCCAATATGATTGTATTGGACCTGTTTGCCTTCACTATTAAGAAATACCATTAAGCCGTTATCGGGATTTACTCCGATAGTTGGTACTGCAAAAATAGATCCGATCGAATAGCCTTCCCGGGTCATGTTTTGCACACCGAAAATACTGGGTACATACACGTCGCTGATCAGTGAAGTTACCTTATTCTTGAGCGTGGAAAAATTAAATGCCGATACCCATTTAAATGATTTTTTATTGACAATAGTAGCGTTGAGAGCAATTTCAATTCCCTCATTGTACATGCTTCCAACATTGGCATGGATGTAATTGCCCGGGATACCTGCTGACAGGGCTTGCGGTGTCTTTAGAATCAAACCATCTATTAAATTTTTGTAATAATCAAATTCAATATTTATACGGTCATTTAACAAGGTAAAATCAAATCCTACATCCAGCTTTGTACTGGTCTCCCATTTAAGATCGGGATTACCAACCTGTGCATACGTTAATGTCGGTGATCCACCATAGGTAGAAGATATATAAGAACCAATAGCCGGATAATCTCCAATTTCACTGTTGCCAACAATCCCATAGCTAGCCCTTAATTTAAAATTATTAATAAAATTGTTGATTGAATAATTTTTATAAAAGGGTTCTTTGTAAAGATTCCAACCTGCCGATCCTCCAATAAAATTTCCGAATTTATGACCCTTGGCTAAAGCTGACAATCCATCTCTTCGAAAATTAAAACTGACCAGATATTTCTTTTCATAATCATAATTAATGTTTGAAAAATAAGAAAGCAAGGCATTTTCAGAATTTACATTACCAACGGGTGAAATATTAACAAAGCCCCCCTGATAGTTACTATAATCGGGATCTGTAATGTTAGTGCGTTGCGCACCCCAGGAATCAATGATCGTTTTTATTCTTTCGTAACCCGCTAAAAAACTCAGGTTATGAAACGTGTTAAAATTTGTGTTGTAAGTAATCGTGTTAACCCAATCAGAACGATTATAATTAGAGAAAATATTTGTTGCTGCACCATTGGCAGATGCACCGCCTCCATGAATAGGATTTAAAAAAGATGTATTCAGAACTTGTAAATTATTAATACCGTAACTTGTTCTGAACAACAGTTGATTAAATATTTTCCATTCGCCAAAAATATTTCCAATCAAAGTATTATTCTTAGAAGAATTTACGTCCAGATTTTGTACCATCGCAAGATTATATGCATTGATTGTTCCAATAGTACCAGGATTGTTCTTGCCATAACCTACACTAGTTCCATTTTGAATACTGAACGATCCATCAGGATTGTAAACAGGTACGTTTGGTGGCAGGACATACGTCATTCTACCCAGGGGTTCATTTGTAATGTATTCAGAATTGTATGAAGAGGACGACAATGAGTTACTCGGTATAGCACCGGTATTTGGACCAACATTCAAACTATTGCTATAGGAAACATTTCCACCGATTTTAAGATATTCATTTAACTTATTTTCTACGTTCAGTCTTGTTGTGTAGCGATCAAATGTATTGAATTTGATAAAATTGTTTTGTCGATTATAACCAAAAGAACAATAATAGGAGGTTGAATTATTTGCTCCGGAAACGCTGATGTTGTGACTGTGTGAATATCCCGGTTCATAAGCTACATCATACCAACTGGTATTTACAATGCTTCCGTCAGCATTTTGCATTAATGCATAGCCAGGCTCTCTACCCGAATTGATCATAGCCTCATTTTTGATCATGACATAATCTTCCGCGTTTAAAAGTTCAGGCAAATTATAAGGGGTGCTCCTGCTCGCCCAACTGTTATAATTAACCCGCACCCTGCCTTTCTTTCCTTTTTTTGTAGTGATCACCATGACACCATTAGCAGCCCTGGATCCATAGATGGCAGCAGCGGAAGCATCTTTCAATACATCAATTGACTGGATGTCATTCGGATTAATATCTGATAAAGGATTATTACCGATCAATCCTCCAATCGAACCAACAAAAACGGTTACCCCATCCAATACAACCAAAGGGAATAGACCGGAGGTGATGGTATTAATTCCCCGGATTCTCATCACCGGTGTATTGTTAAGAATATTTGTCGGTTGAATTATATCAATGCCGGGAGCCAGCCCCCCTAATAATTGATCAAAACTCAGCGACGGACGATTTAGTAATTGATTCGCACTAATATTAGACACAGATCCTGTGAATTCACTTTTCTTTTGGACCGTATATCCACTTACAACAAGCACCTCTTCGAGTTCCGTCGTTTTTTCCAGTAATAAAATGTCAATGTATTCTGAATTTGTAATTAATATTTCCTGAGATTGAAATCCAATGAAGCTTACTGATAATTCTAAGGGAAACTTTTCTGGAACAGAAATTGTGAATTCTCCAATTGTATTTGTTAGCGTTAATGTATTTGTTCCTTCTAACTGAATGACGACCCCTTCCAGAGTAGAATTGTTTTTGGCATCTTTCACGATTCCGTTTAAGCTGACATTCTGGGCAAAAGTCAGCCCTGTAATCATTGCGAAAAACAAGATTCCGCAAAATGACTTAAATCTAAATTTGAAATTGTAAATTAATATCATAATGAAAAGTCTAAAAAGAATTATAAATCGGAATATTTAAAATCCATGCAATTCAACATATACAATTTTCAATGAGTACAAGTCTTATGGTGTAGATTTTATTAAAAGCTTTTAAATTCAATGAAGAGTAATTATAAAATATTTATTAACGTCAACTTAATCCTTAATTCTTTTGATACCTGTCTAAGGAAATAACCAATTTATCTTATGGTATTTACTTGCGAATTCTCTCCATGAATTTAAAACGCCTGACAAAATTAGTTGCTTTTTCCATATGGGAATTGAACGCATTAAAAATGTGGTTAATATGATGACCAAAGACCCTATATATGTTATGAAACAGCCAAATTAATTGATGAAATGGAAACAAATCAGGTCACAAAAGCTATATTCTAATAGTCTTTTTTAAAAAATGTGTCTTAAAGCCTGGACCGGATAATGCTTATATTTGTTTAACCAATATTCCTGATTCCAACTTCATGCTCAGATTTCAATCTATGCCGGGTATCAGGCAAATTCAATTTGCCTGCCTGGCTTGAATGAAAATATTCATTTTAATTTAGACAACACACTCTATTGCCTAATACAAATTTCATTAAGTAGCAGGAATCCGATTTCTGTCAGAAGAACACCTGAAAGATTCATAAGAATTTAAATATCATTTTTTCGGAGATATGTTAATGTTGAAGATTTTTTTAAATTTTAACATAAAAACTTGCAAAAGTCATTTTTTTTTAAACCTTTGATTCAGATATAATAATAATTGGTAGTTAGCATTTAAGACTGCAGTCAGACACGATTAATGTTTTAACCCGTTTTCAATTTGATTTAGGCATTTAAAGGCCCATTTTCCTTCGGCCTATGAGTTCTGATAGCTTGTTTTTGTGAACGAGATATCGACTGACTTAAAGTGTGCACGCTTTGAGGAGGGAGAGTCATGAATGAAGGGAATTAAATAAAAAAACTGAATATGATGAAACCAAAATTTTATTTATTAAAATTCTCACTCTTTTTAGTTATTTTTGGATGTATGTTGATCTTAATATTAATAGGATCCTGTGCAAAGGAGCATAAAGAAACCATTCCATCAATTTCTGGAAGTTCAGCTAATGAGTCTAAATTTCAAAATTACTTAAAGTCGAGAAAAAGTAATTCATTTAAGCAAAGAGAAGACGAGACCTACACAGTTGATGAAAGCGTTTATGTTTTAGAGTCAATTTTGAATTACGATTATGCATTTGGAACTAATCGATCATCTCATCTAGTCCGTTTTCAAGATACTCTTTATGTCCAGACTGATAATCAAACTAATCCACTTGTCAGTCAAGCTGATTTAGATCAAGTGTATGAAGAAGTAACAAGCGCACTTACTGATCATTACCAAGAAATTGAAGGAAGCAATGACACTATTGTAACAGTAACCATAACCCGCATTGACAATGTAAATGGTCAAGGCCAATTTCCAGTAGTTTGTTCTTCACTTTTTAGTACTTCGACTGCCAACTATCTTGAGGATGAAGTTGAAGTTGATTGTCTGGAATTTATGGCTCCTTTTCCAGAAGGTGATAATTTAAAATATGGACGCAAACTTGGTTATTGCGATAATAGAATGGCTCCTGAAACAGATGCAGCAATAGAGCTTACCAAGGAAATTAACCAGACTTTTGACCCTAACCCCCGTGTTTATTATAATGACATTAGAAAGACTTGTGCTGCTGATAACGGATTTCACGGAAAATGTGAAAAATTTACAGTGTTTGATCATGCTGTGAGCAAACAGGGAGAAACTCTTGATAATATTCTTGATGCTAAAGTTTTTGCTAGATACGGAAACAGACCCAATTATGATTTTTGCATTGCTTATAATCATTTGAATTGTTATTTTGGATATATGATGTCCGACATTTCTCAACAATACACAGAGGATTCAAGAGTATTTTTCTGTATTAATATTATAAGTGATCTAATTCCTTCTGGAGATGGTGCAATTGGACTGTTAATACAGGATCCCAGTCAATTGATAAAAATGTGGCGGATCAGAAAGATACATTTGATTTTGGCATATCATTGATTAGACCGGATTTCACATTTTATAAAAATATGACATTTGGTAAGATACAAGATACCATTGAGATGCCAGCAATTGTTAAAAGCCTTGTAATTGGAGATGATTACTTTTTACTTGGGGGCACATCTAATTTCCAAAAATTTTCATGGCCTGTTGGATACCAGCCTTCCTGGTTTCTAGTCGCAAAGACCGATACAGCACTTAATCTTAAATGGGTTAAATATTATGGAGGAGATGCCTACTACGTCATGATGGGCATTGATGAAACCTCTGATGGGAGCATCCTGGCATATGGTTATAGATATAATTATTCAGATCCTGATGCAGATATGGATGTTTATATCATTAAATTGAATCAGTATGGCGATGTCGTATTTACAAAGAATATACCAATAAATTCTAAACGAGTGAAGGTTTATCCGAACCCCTGGAATGAAGCACTTTATATATTTACTCCTGAATATTGCGAGAAGTGTACGTTTACATTATCTGATTTATTTGGTAGAGCAATTATTAAAAATTTAATTTTAGAACCTGGTAGTACAAAACAAGTTGTTCTCAATTCAATCACACCTGGTTCATATTTCTATTCCATATTTAGCGGTAGTGACTTGTATCAAAGTGAAATAATCTTAAAAAAATAGAAATATATAATAAATTTTGACAGTTAAAACCATATTTAAATTCTTATTGAAATTATATTTATTAACATATAAAAAAATATATTTATGAAAGTAACATTAACAAAATGGCAATCACAGCCATTAATTTTACTGTTTGTGTTAATTACTATAATTGGATTTAATGATGGAGTTAGGAACATTTGTATGCATCCGACCAAGTACATATTTGATATAGCCTGAGGTGGAATTACTTTTGCCCAAACAAAAATATAATTCCAATGAATTCAGAAATCGGATCACTGTCGATGGCAGATCACGTCAAAGT
>JALYPU010000052.1 GCA_030856215.1 Bacteroidota bacterium | reverse complement strand
AATATCACTAGATTGTTCTTTCCCTTTTACTTTCTTTCCTTCTCAAAGTTTTGACTTCTTCTCCTCTTCTTTACACTATTTTCCTTCCTTTCTTCTTCTGTCTCCTTAGCCTGTCAATGAACGTTTTGTCAGTTTAATTTGAGTTTAATTTAACTCTAATTTTCTCACTTTTCCCATGCACTCTTGCAAACGGATTGCAAAGATACGTCGTCAATATGGTATCGACCAAATTATTTACAATAAAATAACAAAATTTATTTGGGTAATCTCTAAAGGGTTGATCTCCTGCTAATTAAAAAATCCTTACACAGAATGATCGCATAAATGTAACTAAATCCAAACATAAAATCTTCTATAGGAATACTTACTATTCGAATATTTGAAAACTCCAACGGATTGTATACTACCACAGGCTCTTGAGTAAACATCCCTGTGAGTAATCCATCAAATAAAAATAACGGAGTACACATTACAATAAAGGTCTTAAAATAGTTATAAATTCCGTCATTGAAATAAACATACGAATAAAGTAATACCAAGATGACACTGCCCGCTGCAGTAGCACTGTATAATCTGTCAAACTGCCAAATATAAAACAATCCCGCTACGCTTGCAATTACCATATAAATCCATCCTGCATTAATAGGTTTTTTTATTTCCTTCTTTGCAATCAAAGTATAAATAAATAAACACGCAAAAGGAATTACCAAAAACCATAAAATCTCTTCCATAGGAAAAAACCCAATTCTGAGATCGCTGGTATACTTCTCATTGAACCCCCAGATTCGTAAATGACTAAACAATAGATCCCAAAAAATATATAATGCTGCGACCAAAAATGTCGGCAATAGCCACACCTTGCGAAACTGAAAATCTGCTTGATAAAATCGCGTATACACAAGCGTAACTAGAAACACTGGAATGAATACCAATGCATGGTGGATAAAGTATAAATACGGTGTTTCAAAATCCGAGATATAAATTAGATGGTATACTTCCAATGCAAATTCTGAAGGAATAATAACCTGGGTAAAAGGGGCGATTATCAGAATAATACTACAAACCAAGAGAACCATTAGTTTGGTATCAAGTCTCATATTTGCATGTTCAAATGAAACTTAATATAAGCCTTGCATAAAATACCCATTTTACGGATATTACTAATGCGAATTCGTCGTTCAAAAATCTGACGGGCCTCTATGGATTTAATTTTTAAAAATAAACTCCAATAAAATAAATACGATACATAAATACCAAATGCAATGTTTAACGGTAACAACCTAATCCCTTTTTTAGCCTCGATAAAATCATTTTCAATATCTGCTTCAATCTTCGCTCTGTAATTATCCTCAAACTGACGGATATTTAATCCAGGAAAATATACACGACCTCTGTCAAAGTAGTCACCCTGAATGTCTCTTAAAAAATTTACTTTTTGATATGCCGCTCCAAGAGCTCTTGCATAAGGACTCAATTTGAGATACGTTTCTTTATCCCGCTCTACAAAAATGCACAAACACATCAACCCAATTACCTCTGCAGATCCATATATGTATTTAATAAATTGTTCATTATCATACTCTCTTAAGTACAAATCCATACTCATACTATCTAGAAAAGAATGAATTAAATTAAGATCCATATTGTAGCGATTCACTATTTCCTGGAAGGACTGTATTATAGGATTAGTACTTATTTTAAGATCAATAGCTTCAAATGTTTGTTTCCGGAAATCCAAGAGTAGCTTTTCTTTGTCGTGACCATAAAAACTATCCACAATTTCATCAGCCAATCGTACAAATCCGTAGATAGCGCAAATAGGCGATCGGCTTTTTTTAGGAAACATTCTAATACCTAAAGAAAAAGAGGTACTATATCTATAGGTAATCAACTCACTGATTTTTGAGCAAACTCCTGAATAAAAAATTACATCACTCATTGAAATTGCGTTTTCAAAATTAATGACGCGACAATTTCCCCGGATATCATAGAAGGTGGCAATCCTGGTCCAGGGTGTGTCAGCTGTCCGGCAAAATAAAGATTCTTTATTTTCTTATGTCGAATCTTTGGTTTCAAAAAAGCTGTTTGTCTTAACGTATTTGCTAATCCGTATGCGTTTCCTTTAAAACTATTATAGTCCTGCTTAAAATCCTGGATGCAATAAGTTCGTTTGTATATAATTTTAGAACGTATCTCTTGTTTTATTTTATTTTCTATCCTATCCATCACTTTTTCAAAATATTCTATTCTTTTTGCTTCGCTATCTTCAACTTCTGTACTTATCGGAATCAATATAAACACATTTTCTTTTCCTGGAGGCGCTATTCTTTCGTCGGTTTTCGAAGGAACGCACACATAGAATAATGGTTGCTCTGGCCAACTGTGTTTATCATAAATTTCTGATGCGTGCATTTCAAAAGATGCATCAAAAAATAAATTGTGATGCAAAAGTCCTTCCAACTTAGTATCGAATCCTAAATAAAAAAGTAATGCTGATGGAGCCATGACTCTAGTATTCCAATAAGATATAGGGTACTGCCTGTATTCTTCATCCAGCAAACTCTGTTCTGTAAATTCATAATCTGCTGCTGATACAATAACATTTGCGTCAAAGGTTTTTGAATTAGCTATGACACCTACAGCGCAGGAATTGACAATATCTATATGTTCAACGTTTGAATTAAAATGAAATGTAACTCCTTTCTCTAATGCCAGATGATAGAATGCGTCCATCAACTTCACCATACCTCCCAAGGGATACCAACTGCCTAATTTAAAGTCAGCATAATTCATCAAACTGTATATAGCAGGTGTTTTCGAAGGTTTGGCGCCTAAAAATAAAATGGGAAATAACAACCATTGAACTAAATAGGGATGTTTTATCCTCCTCTTTATAACCATTTCGATAGATCGAAATAAATCCATCCTAAAAAAACTTTTTAACAGATTCCAATTCAAATATTCAGTCCACTTTAATGAAGGCTTTCTTACAAATTCCTCCATACCTGTTTCATACTTGAACTTAGCTTCCTTAAGAAACTCTTTTAAGAAAAGGCTACTTCCCTCTTCCAAATCCTCAAAAATTTTATAAATAGTTTCAATGTTGGCTGAAGCATCCAGTTGATCATTTTCAAAAAATATCCGATAGGAAGGATCTAAATGGATTAAGTGAAAATAGTCTGATGTCCTTCTACTGTATTTTTTGAAAAAACCTTCGAAAATATCAGGCATCCAGTACCAACTAGGTCCTTGATCAAAATAAAATCCATTTGCTTGAAATTGCCTGGCTCTTCCACCCCAGCTTTCATTCTTTTCCAATACCAGAATTTCAAATCCATTGGCAGCTAAATCGATGGCGCATGCCATCCCTGCAATTCCTGCACCAATTATAATGGCTTTTGGTTTTGAATTTGAGGTTGACATACAAAACACAAAACCAAAAATGTATGCATTTTGTTTAATCTTTTATCATTAATTGTTAAACAAAAATGCCCTTGGATAATTCCAAGGGCATTAGATTATGTCAAATAATTTATTACTCTACTTTACCCGCTTTTAATTGATCTTGAAGGTTTTTTAATTCATCCAACTTTCCTTCTGCTGCCAATAGAGCTTGCTGAGACCAGGTTCCCGGATCATGTATTCGGTATCTTGAACCCGCTGCTTCTAAAATAGCTTTCAATTTCTCCAAAGGAGCATCTGCCAAATCCCGGAAGCTGTTTATTCCATCAGCGTGCAATAAATCAGCAATCTTAGGACCGACCCCTTCGATGATTTTCAAATCATCACCAGACGATGCCTTTGATTTGGCCGGTGCTTTTTTCGATTTTTCCTTTACACCAGCTTCATCTTGAGCCGGGACTTCTATATCTTTTGTTGCATCTTCTTTACCAGATGCTTTTTTAGATTTGTCCTTGGCAGCAGGTGCCTCTTTTGACGAGATTCCTTTCTCTTTCGCTTCCTCTTCTTCTACCGGTGCTGTTTCTTGAATTAGCTCTTCTTTAGGAGTTACTTTCTTGTGTTTGTCTTTTGCAGGGGCTTTTTCTTGCACCTGGACTTCTTCTTGAACAGAAGATTCTGAACTTGCCGAAGTTGGCTCTTCTACCAATTCCGATTCTACAGCATTTGCTTCCGATTTTTCTAAAGTCAGCACAGCTTTAGATTTAGCAGATTCCTGCAATTGTTCTTTTAGAGCGCTGAATCCTTCCAACTCTCCTAATGTGGTCATTTCTATTCTGGATTGCTGCTTTTCAACCGTTTTTTTAGTCCTGGTATTTTCTGCATCCTTTTCCTTCTTAACATTATCATCTGCTTCCCTCTTTACATCCTCGACAAATTTTGTATGAGAAACTACGATTTTCTTTTCGTCACGATTAAACTCAACAACCTTTACAGTTAATATTTCTTCCATTTTAGCCTGAGAGTTGTCCTCCTTTTTCATAAATCGGACAGGCGCGAAGGCTTCCAAGCCATATGGCATTTGGATGGTATATCCCTTATCATCTTTTCTTACTACGGTACCTTCATGATAAGATCCTACCGGAAATACATTTTCAAATGTATCCCAAGGATTTTCTTCCAATTGCTTATGGCCGAGTGATAGCTTACGGCTTTCAGCGTCAATTTCTAATACGACTACATCTATCGTATTTCCAACCTTAGTATATTCTGAAGGGTGGTTGTATCGCTTAGTCCATGATAGATCCGATATGTGAACCATACCCCCAATTCCCTCTCCTAATTCTACAAATACCCCATATGGCGTCAAGTTTTTAACTACACCAGGATGCTTGGTTCCTACGGAATAATTTTTTTGAACCTGGTTCCAAGGATCTTCGGATAATTGTTTCAAACTCAAAGACATCTTTCGCTCTTCACGATCCAACGTCACTACTTTAGTTTCGAATTCCTGACCCAAGAAGAAGTATTCTTTTGCATGCACAGGCTGGCTGTTCCAATTGACTTCAGAAACGTGGATTAATCCTTCTACACCTGATTGAATTTCCAAAAACGCTCCATAGTCTTCTATGTTCACAATCTTTCCATTGACAATGGATCCTTCCACAATTTCTGGTGCCAATACATCCCAAGGATGAGGAGTCAATTGCTTTAGACCTAAAGAAATTCGTTTTTTATTTTCATCAAAATCCAACACCACCACATTGATTTTCTGGTTCTTTTCAAGAATTTCAGATGGATGATTGATTCGACCCCATGAAATATCTGTGATATATAAAAGGCCGTCTACTCCTCCAAGATCCAGGAAGGCTCCAAAATCTGTGATATTCTTTACGGTTCCTTCTAATACCTGGCCTTTTTCCAAACCAGAAATGATCAATTCTCTTTGCTCTTGTAGATCACCTTCAATTAGAGCTTTGTGAGAAACGACGGCATTTTTGATGGTTTCATTAATCTTGACTACTTTAAATTCCATTGTTTTTCCGACGTATGCATCGTAATCAACAATAGGTTTAATATCGATTTGAGAACCTGGTAAGAACGTTTCCAATCCATTGCAATCTACAATCAGTCCGCCTTTTGTTTTGCTAATTACGCTACCTTTTATGATCGTTCCATTTTTGTAAGAATCGACCAGATTTTCCCAGGCTTTTAAAAGTTTTGCTTTTTTACGGGAAAGCACCAAGTGACCTTGTTCGTTTTCCGTACGCTCTACGTATATTTCTACGACATCACCAGGTTTGAGGTCCATATCTCTGAATTCAGAAAGAGGGATCAGTCCATCAGATTTGTATTTAATATCAAAAAGAACATCATTTCCAGAGATGGTGGCAACTTTTCCTTGCAATACCTGACCGTCAGTTATAGTGGTAAAGGTTGAATCATAGTCAGTTAGGTATTTCTTTTGGTCTTCTGGTGAATAATTAACTCCTCTCTTATTAGAGGTTGACCAATCATACTCGTCATGTGGGCCGGAATAATCATCGGCGGCAACGAGGGTTTCCAGTGCGACTTCTTCTTCCAAAAAATCTTCTTCCTTTTTAGATTTGGGCAGTTCCGCTAAATCTTCTGATTCTTGAAGTTCATTTTCTTCGACGTTTAATTCGTCATTCTGGATTTCTTTTTTTTCATCCAACATTTTGGCTTATTTTTTTAATGGTTAAACAATAATTTTTAGCGGCGCAAAGGTAGTATAATTCAATTAAGTAGGGATATGAATTTAAAAATGCCTACAATTTTCAATAAATCTTAAGTTCTGGTCTTTTTGTTTATTTTTACCTAAAATCATCATATGCAATCCAGACCTTGGTTAGTCAACTATCCGAAAGGGGTTCCAGCCAATATTGACCCTGACGCCTATCCAAGCCTGGCCGCTTTTGCTGAAGAAACGTTTAAAAAGTTTGCCCGTAACAGGGCCTTCACCATCATGGGAAAATCCATTACCTATGCTCAATTAGACGAATATTCAAGGGATTTTGGCGCTTACTTACTCTCCAGAGGACTTAAAGCCGGTGACAAAATTGCCCTGATGATGCCCAATTTATTGCAATATCCTATAGCTATTTTTGGCGCGCTACGTGCGGGACTTATCATCGTCAACACAAACCCCTTGTATACTCCACGCGAAATGGAATTTCAATTCGTGGATAGTGAGGTAAAAGCTATTGTCATAGCAGAAAATTTTGCGTTCAATCTTGAAAAAATCTTACCAAAAACTAAAATTGAGGTAATCATAAAGACCAGCATTGGAGAAATGTTGGGCGGTTTGAAAGGGTGTTTCATAGATTTTGTAGTTCGTTATATCAAAAAGAAGGTTCCGAAATATCAGTTGGTTAATGCAGCTAACTTTAAAGATGCGTTAAGGCAAGGCAAAAAATTCACCATCAGTCCTTTTGAATCCTCTCCTAGTGATGTCATCCTATTACAATATACTGGCGGTACTACCGGAATCAGTAAGGCAACCATGCTTACAAACCGGAATCTTGTGGCGAACCTGATGCAGATTAAAGCAGTAATTGCATACCAACTTAAAGAGAATATCGAGGTGGCTTTATCTCCGTTGCCGATGTACCACATATTTGCATTTGCAGTTAATGTTCTGGCTGTAATGTCCTTGGGTGCCCATACCGTATTAATATTAAATGCGAAAGAACTTTCTTCTGTAGTCAACGCTTTTAAGAATTACCCGATAAGTCTAATGACGGGCGTCAATACCTTATATAATGCCTTACTCC
Source organism: Bacteroidota bacterium (assembly GCA_030856215.1). Taxonomy (GTDB): domain Bacteria; phylum Bacteroidota; class Bacteroidia; order Chitinophagales; family Saprospiraceae; genus Vicinibacter. The sequence goes on along the minus strand of JALYPU010000052.1, from coordinate 48,541 downwards.
ACTACCCAGGATTTGAAAAAATTGATTTCAAATCGCTAAAAGTAACTGTCGGAGGTGGAATGGCTGTCCAAAAAGCGGTAGCTGAAAAGTGGCATCAAGTCACTGGATGTTATTTATGTGAAGGATATGGAATGACAGAAGCTTCTCCGGTAGTAAGCCTCAATCCTATAGATGGAACAGGTAGGTTAGGAACCATTGGCATGCCCGTTCCTTCCACAGATATCCGAATCATCAATGAATCCGGTCAACTATGTGGGGTGAATGAACCTGGAGAAATACAGGTATTTGGTCCGCAAGTCATGAAAGGTTATTACAACAAGCCCGATGAAACTGCTCATGCGATTAAAGATGGATGGCTTTGCACTGGAGATATTGGCTATATGGAATCAGACGGTTATTTCAGGATTGTCGATCGTAAAAAGGATATGATTCTTGTCTCGGGATTTAATGTGTATCCCAATGAAATAGAAGATGTACTTTCACGTCACCCAAAAATTCTGGAAATTGCTGCCATTGGAATTCCAGATGAAAAATCAGGAGAAGTCGTAAAAGTTTTTATTGTAAAAAAAGACAAGAGTCTAAGTACTGGTGAAGTAATCGAATATGCTCGTGAATATCTCACCAATTATAAAATTCCAAAAGAAGTTGAATTTCGTGAAAGTCTTCCAAAATCAAACATTGGTAAAATATTACGACGCGAGCTTCGTTGAACTTGTTATACTTCAAAAAATAAATAATTCATCCAATAAATTTGTTACTTATGAAAATTAATCAAAAAATATTTGTCATTCTTTTCGTCATGTTGGCCTTGTTTGAAATTGCTTTTAGTCAGAACAAACAAGATAAGAAGGGGAAAGGAAACAATCCGGAAACTGCTATGATCGATAGTTGCGTCATGATAATTGCAGCAGACAGTAGTTTAATGGAAAAATCAACCGAGTTAAAAGGTGTAGAAAAAGGTAATACTTCTGCCTATTATGACGCATCAGGCAATATACTTAGACTAGTAAAATCGACTCGACCAGTAGCAGGAGATAAGACAATCACTTATTATTTTAAAGATAACAACCTTGTGCAAAGTCATCACTTTGAAAAGAATAAATTAAAGAAAAAAGGGAAAATAGTGTATTCTCATACGATACATTATTTTATGGGAAGCAAGTTAATTTCTTCAAAACAAAAAAGTGTCACTTTAAAACCTAAAGATGAGGCTATAGCTGAATCCAAATTAGCTAAAGCAAAATATAAATCATTTGCGGCCAATACCAATATTTATCGAGATGAATTGGCTGTCATCAAAAAAATGAAAGCCGCAATAAAATAGACATCCGTTTATTACTCCAAGAGAGCGGAAATTCACAGTTCCTTTTACCTTTGCGGATCAAAAGATAGTCGATCCAGAATATGTTATTTGATCGAAAAAATTTAAATGATGAGACACTAAAAGATCTCTACCATAAATTAGTTTACCCACGACTGATTGAAGAGAAAATGCTCCATTTACTTCGACAAGGACGAATCAGTAAGTGGTTTTCAGGAATCGGCCAAGAGGCTATATCCGTTGGGGCAACTGCCGCTTTAGATGCAGATGAATTCGTATTTCCTCTTCACCGAAATTTAGGGGTCTTCACTGGTCGGAATATGCCCTTAAATAAGCTATTTGCTCAATGGCAAGGAAAAAAATCGGGCTATACCAAAGGGCGAGACCGTTCATTTCATTTCGGTTGTATGGAGCATCATATTGTTGGAATGATTTCGCATTTAGGTCCACAATTAGCACTTGCCGATGGCGTGGCTTTAGCAAATAAACTTACCAAGGAAAATAAAATAGCATTGGCTTTTACCGGCGAAGGTGGGACTAGCGAGGGAGATTTTCATGAAGCGCTGAATGTTGCAGCAGTCTGGAAACTTCCAGTGCTATTTATCATCGAAAACAATGGCTATGGATTATCCACACCTACTGTAGAGCAGTATGCATGTAAACAACTTTCGGATCGCGGAATCGGTTATGGCATGGATGCATATACCATCGATGGCAATAATATCCTAGAAGTATATCAAACGGTCAATGATATTGCCAACAAAATGCGGCATTCACCAGCTCCGGTTTTATTGGAATGTATGAGCTTTCGAATGAGAGGTCATGAAGAGGCCTCAGGCGTAAAATATGTTCCCAAGGAATTATTGGACCACTGGGCAACTTATGATCCTATAGCAAATTATGAACAATGGCTACAACAGGAAAAGATCATTTCAGAAAAAGATATAAAAGAAATTAAGGACTATTTCAAAAATCAAATTCAGGCAGACGTTGAAGAGGTATTTGATTGGCCGGAAGGTGCCGTAGAGTTGTCAGAAGAAATCGGAGATGTGTATGCACCTTTTATATATCAAGAAGTCCAGGCTACTACAAACGTCAGGTCCTTACGATTTATTGATGCTATTAAGGAGGGATTGGATCAGGCCATGCAAAAACACCCAAATCTAATTTTAATGGGTCAAGACATTGCTGAATATGGAGGGGTTTTTAAGATTACCGATGGGTTTATCACAAAATACAGCAAAGACCGCGTGCGAAATACACCGATCTGTGAAAGTGCAATCGTAGGAGCATGTTTAGGGTTAAGTCTAAAAGGCTTTAAATCCATGGTTGAAATGCAGTTTGCTGATTTTGTAAGTTGTGGATTTAATCAAATTGTAAATAATCTTGCAAAAGTTCATTATCGATGGGGGCAACATGCAGATGTCGTGATACGGATGCCTTGTGGAGCAGCCACGCAGGCAGGCCCTTTCCATTCACAAAGCAACGAAGCCTGGTTCACACATACACCGGGATTAAAAGTAGTATACCCATCCAATGCTTATGATGCTAAAGGATTGCTACTAAGCGCATTTGAAGACCCCAACCCAATATTATACTTTGAGCACAAAGCCCTCTATAGATCGGTTGAGGATATGGTGCCCGAAGCATATTATAATATTCCAATTGGAAAAGCGACTTTGATAAACGAAGGAGATGAAATAAGCATTATTACCTATGGATTGGGAGTTCATTGGGCTTTATCCACTATCCTTTCATTAGGGATAAGCGCTGATATTTTAGATCTTAGGAGTCTTGTCCCGCTGGACTATGAGGCAATTGATAAAACCGTCAAGAAGACCAACAGGGTTTGTATTTTACATGAAGACAGCTTATTTGGTGGAATTGGCGGTGAAATAAGTTCATATATCAATGAGTATCTGTTTGAATATCTGGATGCTCCTGTGGTGAGATGTGCCTCTTTGGACACACCGATTCCTTTTTCTAAAAGATTGGAAGATCCATATTTAGCCCTTTCTAGACTAGAAGAAAAAATCCGATATTTGCAGGCATTTTAAAATATAAATGAAATATGATAGATCTGGAAAAAATTGTAGCTGTTAGCGGACAAGGAAGTTTGTTTAAATTAATAAACACACGCGGAAATGGACTGATCCTGGAAGATCTATCCACTAATAAAACCAATTTTTATTCGTCACGGATTTATCAATTTTCTCCTTTGGATACTATTGGAATTTACACGATGACAGACACACTGCCTTTGAAGGATGTTTATGAACTAATTCTACGTAAAAAAAGTGAATACCCTATTCCTGAAGCAAATGGCGAAGACGCTCAATTTAAAGAATATTTTAAATCAGTGCTACCTGAATATGACCCATACCGTGTGCATGTAAAGGATATGAAGAAAGCCATAAAATGGTTTAGACAACTTAAAGAACTTGAGTTAATAAAAATTGAACTGTAATCCTTCAAATAATTTAGTATTAAATCAATATATGATAATTTTATATTCGCCTTTTCAATAAAATAACACATTACGACTAAAATGTATAAAGGCAAAAAAGTTGTTGTGGTTTTACCTGCTTATAATGCCTCGCAGACTTTAGCGAGAACGTATGAAGAAATTCCACTTGATATAGTGGATGAAGTGATATTATGTGATGATGCCAGTAAAGACAATACTTTTGAACTAGCTAAAAAATTAGGCATTCAACATTGTATTCGCCACGAAGTCAATAAGGGTTATGGTGGAAATCAAAAAACATTATATAAGAAAGCTTTAGAAATCGGTGCAGATATTGTGATCATGCTGCATCCAGACTATCAATACACCCCAAAATTAATTCCAAGCATGGTCAACATTATTGGAGAAGATCTTTATCCAGTGGTACTAGGTTCCAGAATATTAGGTAAGGGAGCGCTGAAGGGTGGCATGCCTTTGTATAAATATTTATTCAACAGATTCTTGACGCTAGGTCAGAACATTATTTTCCGCACTAAATTATCTGAATATCATACAGGTTATCGTGCTTACAGTAAGGAAGTTTTAAACTCGATTGCATTTGAAAAAAATTCCAACGATTTTATTTTTGATAATGAAATATTATCTCAAATCATTCATAAAAAATATGGAATTGCAGAAATAACCTGTCCAACAAAATACTTCAAAGAAGCATCCTCTATCAATATGTGGAGGTCAACTATTTACGGATTGGGTGTAATGCGCGTTTCTCTATTTTATATTATTCAACGATTAGGTATCTACACATCAGAAATATATAAAAAATAAATAGTGACCTATTCCGGTTCAAATCCTAAAATCAAATTAAAAACTCCATATTCTTTGAATTTAGCGCCGTTGTCAGAAAGCCAGGGTTTATCTATACCAAAACCGTAATTAAATCCAAGTAATCCGAACATCGGTAGAAATACGCGAACGCCGACGCCGACTGATCGTTTCATATCAAAGGGATTAAAATCTTTAAAACTATGCCACGAATTGCCACCCTGTAAAAAAGCTAATCCAAAAATAGTAGCACTTGGATTTAAAGAAAATGGATAGCGCAATTCCATAGTATATTTATTAAATACTGTGGCGTCTTCAACTTGCTGAGGCCCTCTACGATATTCATCTGTAGACTTTACAGCCACTTCATTAATAGGATCAATTTCATACCCTCGCAATGAAAAAATATCTCGCCCGGTAATTGTAAAAGATTGATTGTTCAAACCATCGCCTCCCAGCACAAATCGTTCAAAAGGAGGGGCTCCTAATTGGCTATTATAGGCTCCTAATACACCAATTTTGGCATTAAATGAAAAAACGAGTTTATTAACCAGGTTGAAATACCATTCGCCATCGAATCGCCACTTATGGTATTCTATAAATTTGAAACGATCATTGACAGCTTCGTTGGAAGGATCATAATTTGATTTAAATAATGAATAGGGTGGTGTTACTTGCAAACTAAGACTGAGCCTGGATCCAGATCTTGGAAATAAAGGCTCGTTAATCGTACTTCTGGTAATCGTTTGTTTGATGGAAAAATTATAAAACTCTCCATTATCAACCACTTCTCCACCAGCACTAAAACCTGCATAATTTTTTAATCGAATACGCTCCAGATTTAGACCTGTACTCACCACGAAATTGTCATCTGGTTTTGTTAATTGAGATCCTAATGATGCAGAAAAGCGTAATATACTTAGTCTTCCTAAACTTAATGTTGTGTTATCAATAAGCGAATAAACCCCTGCTAAAGTAAAGGAACTTGGCTTGGTTCCGCCTAACCAGGGTTCAGTAAATGAAAAATTATAGGATTGAAAATATTTTCCATTGGTCTGGGCACGAAGAGATAATTTTTGTCCATCTCCTTGGGGCAATGGGCTCCAAGCTGCTTTTTTGAAAATATTCCGTGTAGAAAAATTATTGAAGGAGACCCCAAGAGTACCAATTAAGCCATAGGCACTCCAACCAGCAGATAGTTCTAATTGATCTGAAGGACGTTCTTCCACAGCATATTCGATATCGACAGTCCCCCTTCTGGGATTTACAGGAGTATTTATTCCAAGCGATTCCGGATTAAAAAAACCTAGGGCCAGAATGGCTCTTTGCGACCTAATTATGTCGCTACGGCTAAATTTTTGGCCGGGTCTTGTTCTCAGCTCTCTACGAATGACATGTTCATTGGTTCGATCATTTCCCCTTATGACTACACGGTCTATGGTGGCTTGTGCTCCTTCTGTAATTCTTAATTCTAAATCCACACTATCTTTATAAATGGCCGTTTCAATAGGTTCTGCTCTGAAAAAAAGATAGCCTTCATCCATATAGAGACTACTGACATCACGACCGTCCTGGTTGAAAGAAATACGCTTTTGCAATAGATCTTCATTATAGACATCCCCTTTTTGAATCCCTAAAACCGATTTGATATGATCTTCGGTGTAAAGGGAATTCCCTCTTACGGTAATATTTCTAAAATAATACTTATTCCCTTCATTGATGGTTAAGTGAATTCTGATTTGGCCATTTTCTTTTCTCCAAACGGAATCAGAAACAATACTTGCATCCCGGTATCCTAATGTATTATAATAGGCTATCATGGATTGTTTATCTTTTTCGTATTCATCCTCAACCAATTTTGATTTGGAGAATACCTGCCATATTCGTTTAGTTTCGGCTAGTTTTTTACGAAGTTTATAAGAAGAAGCATGTTCGTTACCGTCAAAAGTGATATTTGAAATCTTAATTCGTTTTCCCCTATTTATATCAATAACCAATCGAACTGCATTTTCTTTCTTTTCATCCGCAAATTCATGGATTGAAACTAAGGCGTCCAAATAGCCTTTTTCTTTATAATGGTTTTCTAAGGATCTTGAGATGTTTTGTTTTACATCATCCGTGACTACCGCGTTTTTAATAAGCTGTGCATTAACAATGCTGTTCAAATCATCATGAGCACTTTTCTTAACACCCTTGAAGCTATGTGTGGAATATCTTGGTTTTTCTTTAACCCGAATCTCAAGTGAAGCAACATTCCCGACAGCTTTGGTTAACACTATATCAACTCCAGAGAAAAGTCTTTGCTTGTACAATGCTTTCAATGCCGTGGAAATTTCTGTACCAGGAACTGTAAACTTCTGGCCAATTCGCAAGCCAGAAATTGAAATTATAGCCTTTTCATCGCTATATTGATTCCCTTTTACACTAAGACTTCCTATTTCATAGCTTGTTTTGTTATAATCTATAAATTCGGTTTGGGCAGAAATCCTAAGCATCCCTAGAATAAATATAAAAAGGGTAATGATTTGTTTCATAATTCTGTGTCTAACTACATTTCGGACTAAACGAAAATTGGTGCTTTTAATTATTTCGCGCTAAGGTAATGTTTCAAGGGGAATTCGTTTCTTTTAACTGGTCAGAAGTCATTCCAAAACGCCGTTCTCTATGTTGATAATTTATAATAGCCTCATATAAATGCTCTTTATTAAAATCAGGCCATAGAACGGGTGTAAAATATAATTCTGTATAGGCTAATTGCCATAGTAAAAAATTCGAAATTCTATGTTCCCCGCTAGTTCGTATCAACAATTCTGGATCAATCATACCTTTTGTGCTCAAAAAAGAGGCAAACTGTGCCTCATCTAAAGGACCTGCAATTTTACCTTTTGTTGCATCTTCTATCAAACAATTTACCGCGTTAAGGATTTCCCAACGGGCACTATAATTTAAGGCTATTGTCAGGCACATTTTGGTATTGTCTTTAGTCTTCTCTATTCCAAATTGCAACGCTTTTTGTGTTGAAGTACTCAACTGAGAAATATTTCCTATGGCATTGAGTCGAATATTGTTTTTCATTAACAATTTAATTTCCAACTTAATAGTTTCGACTAAGAGATTCATGAGCCCTGTGACCTCGAATTCAGGTCGATTCCAGTTTTCTGTAGAAAATGCAAATAAAGTCAGGTTTTCAATGCCTAATTCTGCACACGCCTCTGTTATTTCTTTGACTGTATTCACCCCATTTTTATGCCCAAATAATCGTGGCCTTCCATTTTTTTTTGCCCAACGCCCATTTCCATCCATAATTATGGCAATATGTTTTGGTAATGCCAAAGGATCGATCTGGCTTAATAATGAATCCATCGTCTGACAAAGTTAATGGATTTTATTAGAGCACTAGATTCAAATTAGTGGTATCCATTGCCATTAGTTACATTTGCATTTAGCCGTTTTTGGTGATTGCATCTGAAATTCTAAAATGTATCAAATTGTACTATGCTTTTTAACTTCATTTTTTATTACTTATGCGGCTATTCCGTCAATCATTAAAATTGCTAAGGTCAAAATGTTGGTTGATGAACCAGGTGGCAGACGATCTCATATTCTCAACATTCCAACTCTCGGGGGCATTGCCATTTTTGCCGGGGTGATTTTCTCCATTATTCTATGGACACCTTTTGAACATTTCGGGAAACTGCAATATATATTATGCTCCTTTATAATCATTTTTCTTATCGGTGCGAAGGATGATATACTTCCTTTAACTCCTTATAAAAAAATGCTTGGCCAAATATTTGCTTGCGGTCTTTTGGTTTTTCTATCCAATATCAGGATAACCAGTTTTTATGGAATTTTTTTTATTGACGAAATTCCATATTGGTTAAGTATTCTTTTATCCTTTTTTACACTTTTAGTAATTATTAATGCATTTAATTTCATTGATGGCATTAATGGATTAGCAGCAGGCTTAGGCATTTTGATCTCTGCGACTTTCGGCAGTTGGTTTTATTTAACAGATCAATTAGTTCTGGCCATTTTATCTTTTGCTTTAGTGGGTGCGTTGAGTGCATTTTTAAAATATAATGTCACTCCGGCAAAAATTTTTATGGGTGATACTGGCGCTCTACTCATTGGGACGATTTGTGGCATAATGACGATACAATTTATTGAATTACATAAAAATCCTGCAATACCGGAATTCCAGATGGAATCTGGTCCTTCCGTAGCTATCGGGATCTTATTTATTCCTCTATACGATATGCTTCGTGTATTTGTTCTGAGAACTATAAAAGCCCAATCCCCATTTCATGCAGACCGAACACATATACATCACAAAATGATCGATGCGGGGTTGACACATTTGCAAGCTAGCTGTATTTTAGTTGGAGCAAATTTATTGGTGATCGTTGGTGTAATCCAATTTCGTGTCATTGGAAATTTTTATTTATTGTTGAGTTTAACAACACTGAGCCTTATACTAACGCTTATTCTGTGGCTATTACCAAAAGTAAAGAAACCAAATGTGAATGACTCGATTGCTGCTGAATAAGTTAAATTCTAGTAAGTTAGTGGATGTACTGTTTTCTAATTATTAAAAATTAGCTCGCTGCGCGTCTAAAGTTCTGATCCCTCTTCACCTCGAATTATCATTCTGAAACCATTTCCGTGTATATTTATGATCTCAATATTCTCATCTTTAGCTAAATACTTTCTCAACTTAGTGACGAAAACATCCATACTTCGCGCTGTAAAATAATTGTCTTCACCCCAGATTTTGCTCAACGCCTCTGATCGTGGAAGAATATTATTTCGATGTTGGCAAAACATTTTTAAGAGCAAGGCTTCTTTTGGAGACAATTTTATTTTTTCAATAATTTCTTCTCCATTTTTCAAATACAATAGGCGAAATGGAAAATTGAAATGGTAAATTCCTATACTGTATTCTGTGACATTATCTGCTTCCTCAGTTGATTTCTTTGTCCTTCTCAATATTGCCTGAACTCTGAAAAGTAATTCTTCGGAATTAAATGGTTTCGTTACATAATCATCAGCTCCAATCCGGAATCCTTCTAAAATATCTTCTTTTATTGTTTTTGCAGTAAGAAAAATAATTGGAACCTCTGTGCTTTTGGATCGAATATCTTTTGCCAATGAAAAACCATCTTTTCTTGGCATCATCACGTCCAAAATACATAAGTCGTATTCACTTCGTCTGTATTGCTCGAAACCATCGATACCATCAACTGCAAGATCTACTGCAAAACCATGCATTTCTAAATAGGAGCGCAACACATCACCAAAATTCCTATCATCCTCGACCAATAGAATCTTAGCTAAATCTTTAGAATCTGCCTTAGTTGACAACATATCTTCTTTAGTTTTTTCTTAATAACGTTTAAAGTGTTAAAATGTGGCTTAAACCCAATAAAAATTAAATTTTATCATTCAACTCAAACCTTAAAGTAAAACAACTCCCCTTTCCCAGCTCACTTTCGACATCAATTTTAGCATTGTGAGCAAGTACCATCGCTTTGACATAACTTAAACCAAGACCAAAACCCTTTACATTATGGAGGTTGCCAGTGGGCACTCGATAAAATTTTTCAAAAATCATATTTTGAGCATCTTTTGAAATTCCAATCCCCTCATCCTTTACTTTAATAATAATTTGATTTCCCCTGTTTTGAGTACTTACTATGATTTTGGGGGGATCCGGAGAATACTTATTAGCGTTGTCTAGCAAATTATATATAATATTGGCCAAATGGGTTTGGTCAGCCATGATGATAAAATAGTCAGCTTTAAGGTCTTGTTGAATATAGCCTTCTCTCTGTTGAACCTGCAAATTTATATTAGCCACTGCCTGATGGATGATTTCGTGAAGATTAACTTGTCTAAGATTAAGTTGGAAATCATGTTTATCCAGCAATGCCATTTGAAGGACTTTTTCTACCTGACTGAGCATCCGCCTGTTTTCTTGTTTGATTATATCTGCAAATCGTCTGATTCTTTCGGGGTCGTTTATAATCTTAGGACTGAGGATAGAATCTGAAGCTAAATTGATAGTAGCTATGGGTGTTTTAAATTCATGGGTCATATTATTTACGAAATCATTTTTTATTTCTGATAATTTCTTTTGTCTAAATACAACCCATATAACAAAAGTAAAACAAGAAAGTATCATAGCAGTTAATAGTAAGGTCAACACAAGAATAGGCCAAATTGTGCTCCACAACCAGCGAGTTTTATTTGGAAAAAATATTTTCAAGGTTCCTGGCGATCCATCTATACTTGGAAATAAAGAAACTTCATAAGCAGATTCTTGCAATACTTGCCTGAGATCAAATCCAGGAGACGATGCATTAGGATTCCTTCCAATATTCACTACAAAATTTTCATTCAGTATTACAAAATTTTTACTGCTATTATCCATAACACCAAACGTATAGTCCAAATCGATATTTAACTCTGTCAACTCTTGTCGTATAAGCGATGACAACTCTTTAGGATCAATTCGATCTTCGAGACTCGGAGGATTAATTCGTTTTTCGCGATCTTTTAACTCGATGAGCAATCGCCGTTGTTGCCAATTTCCTCCTAATATTATTTCTTTTTCGGTATCTTCCATCAAACTAGCACGGTCATCAACCCGGGCTTCTACTCTTTTCAAAGCGGCTAAAATGGATTCATCAAATTGCTTTTCTTTCAAACGCACAGACCAATTGATCCAATAAAATTGAATGATAACTGTTCCAACTAAGGCTACAGCCATTAATCCTATAGTAATCCAGATAGATCGCTTATCCATTCTTCACAATTTCCAAAATTATAACATAAACATCCAGATTCACGATACTTTACTTTACTTTTTAACGCCGCCTTAACTTACAGAAAACATGTGTCCGTGTTGTTTCTTACTGGAATTTTAAAGTTTTTAGTTTCTCTTTGCTTACAATGATTTGATGCATATTGAAAAAGTAGCATCGATGATTTCAAGGCAAGCCAAATAGAAACAAAACCAAAGTTGATCAAATATCAGCTTTTAAATATTTTCGTGCTTTCCAAATATTCCCACACTTTATCTGGAACCAGGTAACGCACCATTTTACCTTCTCTTATGCATTCACGAATAAAGCTTGCAGAAATATCCAATAGTGGCGCTTTAATAATTTTTACATTAGGATGATCCAAGAATGTTGCTTCAGGACTATAGCCCGGCCGTAAATAAACATAGATAACGTAATGCTTTAGAAGGAGCTCATAGTTTTTCCATTTTGGAAGACTCACCAGATTGTCACCCCCCATGATGAGAATGAATTGGTGTTCCGGGTATTTCTCTTTTAAATAAGTTAACGTATCTATAGTATATGAAGGTTTTGGTAATTGAAATTCCACATCACTTACCCAGATGGAAGGATGGTCTTCTGCTGCAAGTCGCACCAAATGCAATCTATCATGATCTTTGGCAAGATTCAACTTCTCTTTTAGAGGATTGTGTGGACTCACCACCATCCATATTTTCTCAATTTCGGTAAAATTTAAAAAATGTTGGGCAATAATCATATGCCCTGTATGAACCGGATTGAATGAGCCGAAGAAAAGGCCTATTTTCATTAATAATTTGTCACCACCAGCATTAATAGGTCTTCATTGGATTCCTGTTCAGATGGTAAAATGAGCGCTGGACGATTCGAACTTGATAATTCAATATGTGCCATTTCAGAATCTAGAGCCGAAAGCATTTCGATTACAAAACGAGCATTGAGTCCTACTGAACATGGTTCGCCTTCATATGTGCAGATTACTTGTTCTGTTCCTTCATTTTGTAGGTCTCTATCCTGAGCTGATATGGTGAGGCTATTATCCTGAATATTCAGTACAACTTGATGGGTGGTTTTGTTTGCAAATATGGACAGTCTTCTCAAGGCAGACAACAATTCCAACCGGTTAACTTTTAATTTATTGGTATTGTTTGTGGGTATTACAGCGTTATAATCAGGAAATTTTGCCTCGATCAACCGGGTGATAAAACGTATTTTATCAAACGTAAAAAAGGCCATAGTTTTACTAAAAAACATATCTACCGTGCCTTCTTTTGGCAAAATTGCCCGTAAAGCCAACATGGCTTTTTTAGTGAGTATAATGGTGGAAGCTACATCGCTTTTGACATCCAGGAAAGCAAATTTAACCATTTTGTGTGCGTCAGTAGCGACCACAGTAAGATGGTTAAAATCAATATTAAAGCAAAGCCCTTTCATTCCTTGACGCATCTCATCATTGCTCACAGCAAATATGGTCTTATCAATAGCTCGCTGTATTTTTAAAGTTTCTAGATTAATTTTATCCTCTTTGTCAGGTTTGGGTATTTCTGGAAAATCTTCTGCTTTCTCTCCAATTAATTTATAGTTACCCACTGCTGAGGTAATTTCCACCCCCAGCGTTTCTTCATTTATAGAAAAGACCAGCGGCTGCTCAGGCATTGATTTTAGTGTCTCAAGCAGGGTGCGACCCGGAATCGCGATAATTCCGTCTTTCGAGCCATTTACCTCCATTTCACTCAAAATGGTCATCTCCAGATTTGACGTGGCTATCTCCAGGGTATTGCCTTTAAGAGTAAGGAGAAAATCTTCTAAGACCGGGATGACCGGATTAGAAGATAGCGCTCCGGAATTAATTTGTAGGTGTTTTAACAGGGCTGAGGCAGAAACGGTAAATTTCATATGGATAAGATTGCAGGCACAAAAATAAACCCAAGTTGCCCAAATAAACTATATAAATAAATAATATTTCGAAGCTTGAATTTAGCTTTGAGCCCTAAAATTATTTAGGCTTATGCCTTAATGAAATTTATTCTCCATTATTAATGAACATTAAAAACAGAAATTTCAACCCGGAATCCAAAAATTGGAAGCTGAATTTACCGGCATTTGAAATGTTCCAAACTGCTAATGGCATTGAAGTTTACACAATGGAATCCAGCAAACCCGGGCTTGTATATATTGAATTGGTATTTAAAAATGGCCGAACAACCGAAACTAAGAAATTAGCAGCACGAGTGACCGCCAATCAAATCCTGGAAGGAAATGAAAAACTAAATGCAAATGATATAGCAGATCAATTTGATTATTGTGGTGCTCATTATAGTATTCATGCGGATCTGGATTATACCAATGTTTCCGTGAGTTGTCTGCAAAAGCATTTCAAAAGTTTAATTTCCTTTGTGGTTGATATCATTCTAAATGCTTCATTCAAAGCAGAAAATCTGGAAAAAAGTAAAAAATCTTATGTATCACAATTGTCCCATCAATTAACGGAACCGGATTTTGTATCCTATCGAGAATTCACGGAACACGTTTATGGGAAAGATCATCCATATGGATACAATTCATCGAAAGAATTTTTTGAAAATCTGACGAGTGATGACTTAATAGCCTATCATCACGCCAATTATCTGGCTAACAACTTAAAGGTTTTCTATTGTGGTGAATGCTGGTCTGGAATGGATTTGTTTTTTGAAGAAATGTTTACATCTATTCCAAACCGAGAGCTTCTACCAAAGCAACCATTTATTCATACAAATCCAATCGTACTGCAAAAGCATATTCCTATGGATCATTGTATGCAGACCAGTCTGAAATTTGGCAAAAAAATGTTTGCAAAAACGCATCCAGATTTTTTTAGCTGCTACATAGTAAATGCCATATTGGGTGATTTTTTTGGAAGTCGCTTAATGAAAAATATTCGAGAGGAAAAGGGCTTCACATATGATATTCATTCTACCCTGGATGCTCAAGTTTATGATGGTTGCTTCTATATTGGAGCAGAGTTAAGTCCTGAATTTTTGGAAAAAACGATTTATGAGATAAAAAAAGAACTAAAAATTCTCAGGGAACACGAAATCCTGAAAGCCGAATTGGACATGGTTAAAAATTATCTTCATGGGCATATATTAAGATTATTAGATGGTTCATTTCAATCAATTTTGTTTTTAAAAATACTGTTAAGTGAATATGGCAGCACCGATAAATTACCTCAACTCTTGAGTACGATCAGGGATATAACCGCCCACCAAATTTGCGAAATGGCCGGGCAATATTTGAAAGAAGATCAAATGAGTATAATCACAGCGGGAGCCAAGCTATGATCCAGGTTCAAATGGCATCCTTTCAAAACCCAAGATTATGTTATCTTTGCGGCTCTTCCCTTAGATTTTCAGAAAAGCGCAGCTAATTTATCCATTTGGATTAATTTTTGTTTGTATACCGAAGTTCAGATTTGAATATGAAATTGTTTAATTTATTTATGCAGGAGCTGGCCGTTGACTTGGGCACAGCAAATACGCTCATCATGGTTGATGACAAGGTCGTGGTAGATGAACCATCTATCGTGGCTATTGACAAAAAAACCGGAGAGACAATAGCTGTTGGCAACAAGGCCATGCAGATGCACGAGAAAACTCACAAGAACATAGAAACTATAAGGCCTTTGAAAGATGGCGTTATTGCGGATTTTCAGGCTGCTGAGAACATGATTCAGGGAATGATCAATATGATTGGAACCAAAAGGAGGTTTTTTACTCACCTTAAAATGGTGATCTGTATACCTTCAGGAATCACAGAAGTTGAAAAACGAGCCGTTTTCGACTCTGCAGATCATGTTGATTCCAAAGAGACCTATTTAATCCATGAACCCATGGCGGCGGCGTTAGGCATTGGTCTCGACGTGGAAGAACCCATTGGAAATATGGTCATAGATATCGGGGGAGGGACCACTGAAATTGCCGTGATTGCACTTTCTGGTATCGTATGTGACCAATCCATTCGAGTCGCAGGCGATGAATTTACTGAAGACATTATCGACTACATGAGAAGGGAACACAACATGTTGATAGGTGAAAGAACTGCTGAAAAAATAAAAATTCATGTTGGGGCTGCTACCAAAAACCTGGAGAAAATTCCAGATCCTTATCCGGTAAATGGGCGGGATCTTATGACAGGTATCCCCAGACAGATAATAGTTCGGTACGAGGAAACAGCCGAGGCCTTGGATAAATCTATTATGAAAATTGAAGAAGCCATTCTAAAAGCCTTAGAAATCACTCCTCCAGAATTATCGTCTGATATTTATCGTACGGGAATTTATCTTACTGGCGGGGGTGCTTTACTGAGAGGTTTGGACAAAAGGCTTTCGATAAAAACAAAATTACCTGTAATAGTGACAGATGATCCACTACGGGCTGTTGTGAGAGGAACCGGACTTGCCTTAAAAAATACAGATCGGTTTTCTTTCCTGATAGATAGAAAGAGTATTTAATCAAATCAAGTTTAGTTTGGACTTATGCTTAAAGCACTACGCATAATCGTTCAAAATGGATCGATCATTTTGTTCCTGGTTTTACAAAGTTTGTGCTTGTATTGGGTGATACGATACAATCAAAATCAACAGAAAATATATTTATACTCTTCACAGAAAATGGCCAATGCCATAATATCCAGGTTTAATAACGCAAAAGGGTATCTCAATCTAAAAACTCTTAACCAAAGCCTTTTGGACGAAAATGCTCGGATATTAGCACTTCAACTCAATAAAAGTCACGTTCATCATAATCCGAATGATAGCAGCCAAGAATTTTTAACTATTGACAGTTTAAATTATAAAGTTATTGCATGCAGGGTTATCAATAATTCTGTAGACAAGCGGAACAACTGGATTAGTCTGAATAAAGGTGGTAAAGATGGAATTAAACCAGGAATGGGTGTCATTACCTCCAAAGGTATTGTGGGCGTGGTCACAGATACTTCACATCAATTTTCTTTGGTGATGTCGGTTCTTCACTCTAAGTCCCATCTGAGTGCAAAACTAAAACGAAGTGGATTTTTTGGGCCTTTGGAGTGGAATGGGAGACAAGCTGATTTGGCTCAACTTGAGCACATTCAAAAATACGCCGATATCAGACTAGGGGACACCGTAGTGACTAGTGGATACTCATTATTATTTCCGGAAAATCATATCATAGGAACGGTTCATTTATATAAAATAAATGCTGGGTCTTTCACATTTAATATAGACGTCAAATTATCACAAACCTTAAGCAATATTTCAGAAGTATATGTTATTTCTAATCCTTTCAGTTCTCAATTGCAAAAATTGGACAGACAAGCCTTAGAATATGAATAAACTTTGGTCAAGAAACATACTGCGTTTTGTAATACTAATTTTATTACAAGTGTTTGTTTTGCGAGAAATTAATTTGTCATCCAGTCAAACTCAGTTTATATATGTAATTATTTACCCTTTAGCTATTTTATTATTACCTGTTGGTTTACCGCAGTTTTTTGTCTTATTGATTAGTTTTATTACCGGGTTTATAGTGGACGCTTTTTACACTTCCCCTGGTGTCCATGCAGGTGCTTGCCTTTGGTTATCCTTAGCAAGGCCTTTAGCTTTAAAGTGGTTGGAACCAAAATCAGGTTACGGCGCAGGTCAATATCCCACGGGAGAGTCTTTAGGTATATTTTGGTTCATGAAATATATGAGCACTTTGATGATAGTTTTTTTCTTCTTTTATTTTACGTTAGAAATTTTCACTTTCGTTTACTTAAGCCAAATTTTATTAAAAACAATTTTAAGTTTTATTGTTTCCGTTTTTCTTATTTTCCTCTTACAAATTTTATTTAATCCTAAATATTAGCGTTGATGACGGAAGAAAAAACAGATAAATACCAAATCATTTACATTGTTATCATCCTTGTAACTGCTTTACTAATTTTTAATTTAGCCAAACTTCAGTTATTTGATCCTTATTATTCAAGAAAAGCAAGTGCAACAACCTTAAATCAAAATACGATATATCCATCCAGGGGATTATTTTATGATCGAAATGGGAAACTTTTGGTCATCAACTATCCGGCCTATGATCTATTCGTAACGTATAAAGATGTTCCTAAACATTTTGATACTACTTCATTTTGCAGTCTACTAAATATTACTAAACAAAAATTTATAGAAAATTTAAATAAAGACTGGTCCTCCGGAAAATATTCCAAATCAATTCCCTTTATTTTTTTAAAAAATATTGATTCAAAGACGTTCCTTAAATTTTCTGAAAATCTTTATGCGTTCAAAGGGTTTTATCCTGAGCTTAGATCCGTTCGGGAATATCCTGAACCTCATGGGGCTAATTTTTTAGGATATACAAGTGAGGTCACTAAAAGTGATATAGAAAATGCCAATGGATTATATCAGCTGGGAGACTATATAGGCTGTGCTGGCTTAGAAAAAGAATATGAAGAATCTATTCGAGGAAATAAAGGCGTCCAATTCGTACTCAAAGACAACTTAGGTAGAGAAGTGGGACCATTCGAAAATGGAAATCATGATAAAAATGCCATTTCGGGTTTAGATGTTATGGTCAGCATTGACATGGATTTACAGCAATATGGAGAAGCTTTAATGAAAAATAAGGTAGGCAGCATTGTGGCTATTGAACCCTCTACCGGGGAAATTTTGTGTCTAGTATCAGCTCCTTCATATGATCCAAATCTGTTGTCAATTCATCCGGAAAGAGGCAAAGCTTATGCATGGTTGTTACGCGATTCTTTAAAACCATTATTTGATCGATCCGCAAGTGCTAAATATCCGCCAGGGTCTATTTTTAAACCAATTTTGGCGTTAATTGCATTGCAAGAAAAAGTTTTATTTCAAAACACTTCATACAATTGTAAGGGCGCCTATTATTATAAAACGGTATCTTATGGATGTCATATACATCCATACACTTCTAATCTCACCTTGGCCTTACAACATTCCTGTAATTCCTATTTTATTCAGAGTTTTAGAGATTTAATTGAGAAAGATGGATTTACAAAACCGAATATTGGATTAGATTTATTAGTAAAATATCTAGGATATTTTGGATTAGGAAAACCGTTATATTCAGATGTAGCCACAGAAAATGGGGGATTTATTCCTACCTCAGATTATTATACCCGAATTTATAAAACGGATCAATGGCGCTCAACTTATATTGTTTCCGTGGGGATTGGTCAGGGAGAATTGCAGCTAACGACTTTACAAATGGCCAATTTAGCCGTGGCGATTGCCAACCGAGGATATTTTTATACACCACATTTAATCAGAGCGTATAAAGACCCAACGATACCTATACCTGAAAAATACTTAACAAAAAATAAAATTCCTATCGATGCCAAATACTTTGTTCCTGTGATAGAAGGGATGCAGTTAGCAGTAAGTTCAGGAACAGCTACGCTAGCTTATCATCCTGAAATTGAAATTTGTGGAAAGACCGGGACGTCTCAAAATCCACATGGGGAAGACCATTCGGTGTTTTTTGCTTTTGCTCCTAAAATAAATCCTAAAATTGCGATTGCCGTTTATGTAGAAAATGCAGGATGGGGTGGTTCAATTGCAGCACCTATTGCATCTTTGATGATTGAAAAATATTTAAGAGACTCTGTGACTCGCACATATTTGGAAGAAAAGATGTTTGAAAAAGACTTAATCCATAAAAAGAAAACATGATTATATCCGCTGTTGTTGCCATGAGCCCAGACCGTGTCATTGGTTTAAACAACCAAATACCATGGTATTTGCCAGCAGATCTTAAATTTTTTAAAAAACAAACTACCGGCCATCATATATTAATGGGGAGAAAGTGTTATGATAGCATTGGAAAGCCACTACCAAATCGAACTAATATCATTGTGACACGTGATCCCTATTTTATAGTTTCCAATTGTTTGATTGCCCATAGTCTTGAAGAAGGAATTTATATAGCAAAATCTAATGAAGAAAATGAGCTCATGATCATAGGGGGCGGTGAAATTTATCAGTTAGCCATGCCCTTTATTTCAAAAATTTATCTTACTATTGTTGACTATTCTGGTATCGGAGATGTATTTTTTCCTCCAATAGATTTTGAAGGCTGGAAAATAATCTCCGAAGAACACCACGAAAAGGATGTTAAAAACACTATGAATTACACCTTTCAAACACTATTAAGAAATGATCTATGAGGAGCTATTACACTTTATCTGGAGGACAAAATTATTAGCAGCTGAACGACTTGAAACGATAGATGGTGAAACCATCGAGATCATCCATCCAGGAATTATAAACTTAAATCAAGGACCCGATTTCACCATGGCGAAATTAAAAATCGCCGGAATAATTTGGGTAGGTCAAGTGGAGATGCATGTGATGGCCTCAGATTGGAAGCGGCATTCGCATGATGGAGACAAACAATATGATAATGTCATCTTGCATGTAGTTTGGCAATATGACCAGGAAATTTTAATCCATAACCAAATTTTAAAAACGCTTGAATTAAAAAATTATATCCGGGAAGAAACGTTGAATCGGTATCGATACTTACAGAATACACATACTCAAATTCCCTGTCAAGCGCTGATATCTAATATTCCACAACATGTCATTCAAAATCAATTAGCACGAACACTTATAGAACGATTTCATAAAAAAATAGAGCGAATTAAAACTGAATTAGAATATGTATCGGGTGATTGGAATGAAGTTTTTTACAAAAACATTGCAAAGTATTTAGTTACTCCGGTGAATGCTATAGCTATGGATTGGTTAACCACTATTGTTAAGTTGAAACTTCTCCAAAAATATAATGGTAAATTAATTTCTCTGGAATCCTTGCTTTTTGGCACGGCTGGTTTTTTACAAGAAAACTACACAGATTCTTATTACCAATCTTTAAAATTTGAATACCAATATTTAAAAAATAAACACTCCCTGGATGAACTATCCCCGCACGTTTGGAAGTTTTTGCGTATGCGACCTGCACATTTCCCAAGTATGAGAATTGCTCAAATTGCAGGATTGTTTTATAGTAAACAAAATATATTCGATCAGCTGATCCATTGCGATAATATAAATAGGGCTCTTGAATGTTTAGATTCTAACCCTACCGATTACTGGAAACATCACTTTCGGTTTGGGGAAGAGTATAAAATGTTTAGTGAGGAAAAGAATGCCGGAATTGGCATAAAGACTAAAGAAATATTACTCATTAATGTTGTATGCCCCATGTTATTTTGTTATGGTAATTTGAACGCAAAAAATGAACTAAGGGAGAAGGCTTTACATTGGATGGGGCAGCTTAAAGCTGAAATTAATCAGTTTACTAAAATTTGGACTCAAATAGATATTAAATTTAAAAACGCTGCCGAAACACAAGGTTGTCTGGAATTATACCACGCATATTGCAAGGAGAAAAAATGTCTGGATTGTCAGATTGGAGCAAAACTTATGACTACTCATTGAGTTAATTTTTCGTTTAGATAACAATTATTCTACATCATCCCTTCTAAATTTTAATAATATTATTTGACAATAATTAACAAGTTACTAATTTATATTTTTCTGAAAGCTTGATTTTTCACCTTGAATTGACATAATTAACTATTGTTCAAGCTAGTTGTTTTAGTAACTCACTTCGTTCCTTTTCACAATCATTATTACTTTCCACAATGATTTGTGAAAAGAATTCATATATTATAAAAATATATATTAATTTTACACATTATTTTATTGTTTAATGTTTAATTGCAGCGTATGAAAAATTTAATTAACACATTTATATTGATGTTCTTTGTATCCACAATTTTTGCTCAAAAAGGAAAATTTTATATTGGTATCAATGCTTGTATGCAAAATACATGGATCATGAACTCAGAAGATTATGACCGTGGAGGTGAATTAGACTTTACCACCACATTTTATCCAGCATTTGGTTTGAACCTAGGCTATAATTTAAGTGATAAAATGGGTTTACAAAGTGGTGTAATCTATTCTTTCCAAGGTCAGAATTATATCACAGCAGGAAACACCCACGCAGATTATTCCACTGATCTAACCTACATAAAAATTCCACTTGTGGTCACGTATTTGGGTAATGTTCAAAAAAATGTTTCCTTTTTGGGTCAAGTTGGCGTTCAACTTAGTTTAAATCAAAAAGCAACATCATCCAGGAATCAGGCATTTGGAATTTATGGTGGCACTGACTTAGTAGATGTTAAGAATAAGTATAGCCCGTATACAGTTGATATTATACTAGGCAGTGGTATAAACGTGAACCTTTCAAAATCGTTGGATCTACAAGCACTGATTCGAATAGACTATAGTCTCACAGATATCGAAGATATAGATGTCAAGCCTAGCAGCAGGCCTCAATCCAGCAGTCTCACTTTAGGTCTTCCTCAAATTAATTTATTGTATACATTTGGCAGATAATTACATATAAAATTGAAATCCCTATTTGCCATTCTGCTGATCCCCTTTTCATTTTTATATGGCATCGGAGTTAGTATTTATCAGTCCTTTTATTTTTCAGGATTTTTTAAATCCACTAAATTTAGTATTCCAATCATTGGGATAGGCAACCTATCTGTAGGTGGCACCGGTAAATCACCACATATAGAATATTTGGTCCGAACTTTAAAGCCTTATATTCCAGTAGCCATTATTAGCAGAGGTTATGGAAGGAAAACACAAGGGTATTTGTTGGTTACTTCGAATTTAACATCATTGCAAACCGGTGATGAATCCTTACAAATTAAATCAAAATTTAATGATATCCCAGTAGCTGTAAGTGAAAACAGATCCGTGGGTATTCCGAAACTGCTAAGTCAGCATCCCGAGATAAAAGTAATTTTGATGGATGATGCATTCCAACATTTAGAAGTACAGCCTAGTCTAAATATTCTACTTACAGAATTCAATAATCCTTATTTCAAGGACTTTTTAATTCCCAGCGGAAGACTTAGAGAATGGCGATTTGGTGTCCATAGGGCTAATGTAATAATCGTTACTAAATGTTCATCTGAACCCAGCCCAGAGGAGCAAAATTTATGGGTCAAAAATCTTAAATTAAATACCGAACAACAACTTTTCTTTTCATACATGGAATATGGAACTCCATACCATTTGTTTCATAACTCTCAAATATTCAAATTAAATCCAAGTCTCCATGTTATTCTGGTTAGTGCCATTGCACAGGCTTCATACATTACTGAATACCTTGAAGACAAGGTTTCCCGAGTAGATGAACTTCAATATGAAGATCATCACTATTTTAAAGAACAGGAGATCAATGAATTAATTTATAAATTTAATGCTATATCCCATTCAAACAAAATGATCCTCACCACCGAAAAAGATGCCACCAGGTTGATTTTATTTAAAGATATCATCCAAAAAGCGAATATCGAAATCTATGTATTACCCGTGGATATTCGATTCTACAAACAACCCGAATTCGATCGGTTGATTAAGGATCATTTGTTGGAATTTAAAATCTAATTATGAGATATTATCTCTCATCTGTATTGATTTTAATGATTACCAGTCGATGCTTTAATCAGGGGATCCTCTATCCTGATAATGAAATAAGCTCCTATTTTAGCCAACGGCTAGAAATATTGTCCGGTAATTTATTCGAGGACCACCTTACGCTTAGTCCGTCAACTCAGGAGAGGAGATTACAATCCCTTTTAAAATATGTAAATGATAAAACGTTATCCCAAGCTGCGTACAGAGAAATTAAACAATATTTATACATTCAAAATGAAGACTATTTTTACAACCACATCGATTCGATCGGGTCTCACCATTTTGCGACACGGGCTCATAAGCCTATTTTAAAATTCTTATTCAAAAAACCCGCCTATTTATTCAGTTTTTTTGATACTAATTTTTACCTAACCATAAATCCAGTGTTGGAATTTAAATATGGAGTTGAATCCAATAATGATGAGGCGCTGTTCACAAATAAGCGAGGTGTAGAATTTCAATTAGGTCTAGATAATAAAATATTTTTTTATTCCAAAATAATAGAAACCCAAATTTCCAGTCCCAGATATTTTAATGATTTTATAAATACAAACAAAGCATATCCAGGTGCGGGCTTTTTAAAATCATTTTCATCTTCTACTTTCAATTTTCAAAATGGATATGATTACCTTCTTGCGGAAGCGCATATTGGATTTAAAGCCCACAAATATATTGATATACAGCTTGGGCATGGTAAACATTTTATTGGAAGCGGAATTCGAAGTCTGTTTCTTTCCGATTTTTCTCCTCCTTATTTTTATTTAAGTTTAAAAACAAAATTTTGGAAAATAAATTATCAAAATATTTTTGCGGAATTAAATTCCGAAGGAAAATATTTAAAAGAACCTGACCGATTGCTCGATAAAAAGTATATGACCAGTCATTATCTAAGTATAAATATTTTAAAAAACTGGAATGTAGGAATTTTTGAGTCAGTTGTTTTCAGTCGGAAAAATCAATATGAATTACAATACTTAAATCCGCTAATACTTTACCGCTTTGTTGAACAAGCTTTGGGCTCTCCAGATAATGTCTTGCTCGGTTTACATTCTAATATAATACTTTATAAAAAAATTAATTTGTATGGTCAATTTCTCATTGATGAATTCAAACTGAAAGAAATAGTCCAAGAAGAAAAAGGTTGGTGGGGAAATAAATATGCCTTCCAACTTGGTTTTAAATACCCAGAACTTTTTCGAATAAAAAATGTAGATCTTCAGCTAGAAATTAATGCAGCAAGACCCTATACTTATTCATATCGCGACAGTGTATCCAATTACACCCATTATCGTCAACCTTTGGCTCATCCATTAGGATCTAACTTTAAAGAAGGTATCCTTACACTCACCTTTCGTCCGAATATTCGTTGGCTGATTCAGCCAAAATTCATAGTGTACGAAAAAGGAAAAGATATCGATGAATTAAATTACGGCGGAAATATTTTAAGGCCCAATAAGGTTCGGGTACAGGACTATGGTAATTTTTTCGGTCAAGGTGACAAAGAGCGCGTACAGTTTGCTAAACTGGATATTTCCTATATGTTGTTCCACAATGCCTGGATAGATTTAGACTTCAATTTTAGAAAATCAACTTCCAACCAATATAATTTATCCACTCCCTGGATTCAGTTTGGACTGCGATGGAATATAGACAACGTGCGACACGAATTTTAATTCATCTACCTTTTTCATTAGTGTAGCTTTCCTATTTATAACTACATAGCTACAGGAAATAATTATCAAGACCCTATTGAAACTAATTATCCTTAGCATTTTTGGATGCATCATTTACATCTTTGGTCGCTTTTGTCAATTCATCAATTTGCCTTTTTCTTTCATCTGGCATTTGAGAAGTAATGCCATTTGATTTTCCATTAAAAGTAAATCCCTTTGCGTCTGTATCAACAATAATTTTCCCCTCCTTAATAATATCACCTGCCAGCATCAACTTTGCCAGTTCATTTATTATTTCCTTTTGAATCACTCTTTTGAGTGGTCTTGCTCCAAACTGAGGTTCATAACCTAAATCAGATAAAAGGATCAATGCTTTATCGCTCGTTTCAAGTTCTACTCCCTGATCTTTCAAATTTTTTGTCAACCCTTTGAGCTGAAGTGTAGCAATTTTTTTAATTTCTTCTTTTGTCAATGGTAAGAACATGATCTTGTCATCGATACGGTTAAGAAATTCCGGCCTGAGACTATCTTTTAATTTTTCAAATACTTCAATTCGGGTTGTTTCAATTATTTCAGTCCGATGTTTTTCGCCCAAAGCATCCAGATCTTCAAAATTTTCTAATATTATTTCGGATCCCATATTGGAAGTCATAATAATGATCGTATTCTTAAAATTAGCAACCCTACCTTTATTATCTGTTAATCTACCATCATCTAACACTTGAAGCAAAATGTTAAAAGTATCTGGATGAGCTTTTTCGATTTCATCCAATAAAATAATACTATAAGGTTTAGACCTAACCGCTTCTGTCAATTGGCCCCCTTCTTCATATCCAACATATCCCGGAGGAGCACCAACTAATCTTGAAACTGCATGCGATTCCATATATTCGCTCATATCGATTCGGGTCATCGCCTTTTCATCATTAAACAAAACTTCAGCTAATGCTTTCGCCAATTCTGTTTTCCCTACGCCCGTTGGTCCTAAAAAAATAAACGAACCGATGGGTTTGTTTGGATCTTGCAAACCTGCTCTACTTCTTCGTACAGCATCCGAGACAGCCCGCACTGCTTCATTTTGGCCAATTACCCTTTTAGATAATTCTCCCTCCATCAAAAGCAATTTATCTTTTTCGCTCTGCAACATTTTTTGAAGTGGAATTCCTGTCCATTTGCTTACAACCACTGCAATATCGTTGGCGGTGACTGAATCAGATGTAAACCTCGAACCTTCAGGTAGTGCCACAATTTTAGCTTCCGCCTCTTGAAGCAACCGCTCTTGTTCTTTCAAATCGCCATAGCGAAGTTTGGCTACCAAACCAAAATCACTTTCACGCTCAGCTTTATCAGAAGCAATATTGATTTCATCCATTTTCTTTTTGATGCCTTGGATAGAATCTACGATTTCCTTTTCTGATTTCCATTGTGCTTTCAATGAATCTAATCTCTGTTTGGAATTAGCTAGTTGCTCTTCAATAACCCTAATTTTTACAGTCTCTTTTTCACGTTTCACTGCCTCGCGCTCAATCTCCAATTGGCGTACTTTCCGGTCCATTTCATCAATTTCTTCCGGAACACTATCTAATTCCAATCGCAGTTTAGCCGCCGCTTCATCAATAAGGTCAATGGCTTTATCCGGTAAGTGCCGGTCAGAAATATAACGATGTGATAATTCTGCTGCAGCAATTAACGCTTCGTCCAATATGGCTATCTTATGGAACACTTCATATTTATCCTGAATCCCCCTCAAAATAGAAATGGTTTCTTCTACACTGGGTTCATCTATACGAACCGGCTGAAATCTTCTAGCTAACGCTTTGTCATTTTCAAAATATTTTTGATATTCATCTAAAGTAGTCGCACCGATAGTATGTAATTCGCCCCTGGCTAACGCTGGTTTTAAAATGTTGGCCGCATCAATCCCACCGCTTCCACCACCGGCACCAATCAATGAATGAATTTCGTCGATAAATAAAATTATTTTTCCATTGGATTCATTCACTTCTTTAACCACTGCTTTTAGCCGCTCTTCAAATTCCCCTTTATATTTCGCTCCTGCAATCAAGGCCGCAAGATCCAATGTAAAAATTTGCTTATCCTGAAGATTTTCAGGAACGTCTTTCTTTACTATTCGCCAGGCTATTCCCTCGACAATAGCGGTTTTTCCAACACCCGCTTCACCTATAATGATAGGGTTGTTTTTCTTTCTTCTGGATAGTATATGTAAAATTCTACGGATTTCTTCATCGCGACCAACTATTGGATCCAATTTTCCATTTTCTGCAGCAGCATTGAGATTAACTGCATATTTATTTAATGCATTGTATTGTTCGTCTCCACTTGCTTCAGTAACTTTTTTTCCTTTTCTCAATTCCAAAATAGCTTGCTTGATTCCTTCCGGAGTTATTTTATTGGTTTTAAATATTTTTGAAGCTGTATCAGTACCTTTAGCTATTGCGAAAATCAATAATTCTAAGGATATAAATTCATCACTAAATTCGGACATTAGGTTTTTTGCCGTAATCAAAATTTGATTGGCTTCGTTAGAAAGATATTGTTTAGTTTCCCCTTTTACTTTTGGTATGGCGCGAATAGCGGTATCTAGTTCATGTTTAATTTTCTGAAAATTGGCTGACAACTTGTTGAATAAATATTCGACCAATTTTTCATCAACTTCTAAGATACCCTTCGCTAAATGAACAGAGTCTACCACCTGCTGTTCCAGATTGGAGGCTATCTGCTGAGCCCTCAAAATGGCATCCTGGGCCTTTATAGTGAAATTTTCGTATGTCATAGAGAATATTTTAAATCCATCATCAAATCATAAACCAATATCTAATATAAGTCAATTTGTCATAAACGATAGGTCAATTCAAGTCAATTTAGCATACAATAATAGAGTCAAAAGATAAGAGGTTAACTGCCTCTAATTAACTTACTTCTAATTTATCCCTCGTACCTAAAGCCTTGTACTTTCCTTTCGAAAATTTACTACCATTGAATTCGATTTTCAATTTCATCGACTCCTGTATTTCATTTGGTAAATCTATAAAATCAGCACACCGCTGGGAGCAACATGAATTAAATTCGGATTTACAAACTTCGCATTGAATAAAAAGAATATGGCATTGATCATTTTTACAATTAATATGTATATCACAAGGTTTCCCGCACTGATGACAAGAACTTATTATTTCTTCAGATATTTTTTCACCCAAGCGTTCATCAAAAACAAAATTTTTTCCAATAAATTTATTTTCTAATTGTTGTTCTCTAATTTGTCTGGTATATTCTATGATTCCTCCATCCAATTGATATACGTTCTTAAAACCATTGTGCTTCAAATATGCAGACGCTTTTTCACAGCGTATACCTCCTGTGCAATACATAATGATGTCCCTATCCTTTTCTTGTGTTAAGATATTTGCAACCATGGGAAGCGCTTCCTTGAATGTTACTGCATCCACACAAATGGCATTTTTAAATTTTCCCACTTCACTTTCATAATGGTTCCTCATGTCCACAATTATCGTGTTCTCCCGTTCACTTAGTTCATTAAATTCAAGGGCATTTAAATGTTGTCCGGAATCTGTTGCATCAAATGTTTCATCCATAAGACCATCTGCCACAATTCTATTTCGAACTTTAATTTTTAGTTTAAAAAAACTTTTCCCATTGTCATCAATAGCATAATTCAACCGAATATTTTTTAAAAAATCAACTTCAGCAATTTTTTCTTTAAATAAATTTAAATAGAAATCAGGAACTGATATTTGTGCATTCAAACCTTCTTTTGCTATATAAATACGCCCTAAAATATTGAGTTCGTCTAGCATTAAATATAAGTGGTCTCTGAAAAGGTCCGGATTTTTAATTAAATAGTACTTATAAAAAGAGAGAGTTGTTCTAGCCTCGGTACTTTCTTTCATTTTCTGAATCAGCACTTCTCTATTTACGTTATTGTACAAGGACTTCACGATAACAAATTAAATTTTTGAATGCTTTATAGTATTTATTTTTTAATCCAAGAAAAACTTCTGTTGGTCTCTACATCCAAAATAACATAATATCCGCTTGGCCAATTTTTACCATTGAATTCCAATTCACCATTGCTATATTTTGTTTCCATAATTTTTATTCCTAAATAATTGTAAATAATCAATCTCCCATCTGCTTGTTTTGATTGAATATAAAGTTTTTCGTTTCCTGGGTTGGGCCAGATCTTAACATCATTGTGCAGATCATTTTCTTCTCCGTTGTTTGACAGTGCCATTTCAATGGCCGCTTTAGCTCGAATCATCCCATATCCATACATATGATTCGGTCTGGCAGCATTATTAAAACCAGTACAATCCAAATGACTCTCCTGAAATTTTGAACTTTCTTCAATGATGGTTTCAATTTTTTCCACCTGACCTGCTAAACTAGGTTTGGCTGAAATGATTAAGGCTACTAATCCTGCTACATGTGGGCCTGCCATACTGGTACCATACCATCCCTGGAATGAACCATCAGGTAGTTGGGATACTACGTCGGAACCAGGTGCTACTACATTAGGTTTAATTCGAAGACTGCTGTCAACTAACACAGGACCGCAACTACTAAAATTTGAAATGGAGTCATTAATGGCATAAGAACCCACAGTAAAGCTTGCCTCAAAAAAAGCCGGTGGATTTCGGATGGAGCCACACGAATTTCCTTCATTACCTGCAGAAACAACCACTACGATACCAGCATTTTTAAGATTTATAACTATTTGATTCATCAATTGGAAATTGAATGAATTGCAACCCTCTTCTCTTGAACAGTACCAACTATTGTTGATAACGTGTGGGGCTAGTTCGGGTTTGGGATTATTCCCATTTAAATCAGTGGGTGCCAGAAAAAATTCAAAACATTCCAAATAACTGGCTAAAGAACCGTTTCCTCTTTCCATATTTCTACATCCAATCCACTTAGCTTTTGGGGCTACCCCAATATATTGCTCAGCGGTTTGACCAACCATTGTTCCAGCCGTGTGGGTTCCATGCCCATGATCATCACATGGTTCCAATAAATTTAAACCGCAGGGATTAGTCGATCCACTATCCGAAAGTGGACTCACTGTGTGGATCGCGTCATGCCAGTTATAATTATGGTCAGCCTCGGTCCCATTCCATCCTCTGTAGCGGTCCTTAAGTGAACTAACATCCCATTTATACCCCGTATCTTCACCGGCGACTGTAACGCCTTGTCCTTCATAGCCCATGTTCCAAACTACATCTGCTTCGATAGATTTTAATCCCCAGGTGATCTGAGGGCTTCTTGCCTCCAGACTTAAAATAGTTGGGTCATGGGCTAATTGCAGACTAATTTGGTCATCAAAATGAATACTTTGTATTTGTTCATGATGAGATAACCAGGTCAAATCATCTTTCGAAACATTTGTCAGGATAACATTGATCAAATAAAAGCTTTGTGTTTCCATTCCCCTATTTTTCATTTCACGCAATAATTCATATTGCGATTTTTTGGTATGATTTGAAAGTTTATTAAAGACAAAAGTGGCCTTTTCTTCTTTAGTCCATGCGACGGGGACCACCAATTCTGCTTGGTTTCTAAGACTAATTAATACAGGAACTTTGGAATGTTTTTTCAGATAGTCTGAAATGAGAGGATCAAGAGGAATATCTTGTGAATAAACTATAGTAAAGCCAAAAAAAGCAAATAAGGCGATAAATTTCATTTAATAATATTTATTGTAAAGGTACAGACATAACGATTAAACGTTCTGCTCTGTTCATCCATAAACCTTAAAAACATATACCTTTGCAATCGCATGAAAAATAGGAAGCACATTCTAATAAGCCTTGTTCTAATCTTTGGAATATTATGTTTGGATCAGGTGACTAAAATTTGGGTGAAAACTCACATGGAACAAGGACAGGAATTTTTGATTTTTGGTTTAAATTGGGCAAGGATCCACTTTATTGAGAACGAGGGAATGGCCTTTGGGCTAAGTTTCGGAGGGCATTGGGGAAAACTGGCATTAAGTCTCTTTAGAATTGTGGCCGTATGTTTTTTAGTTTACCTACTTTATAATCTAATACGCACACAACAGAAATTAGGAATAATTGCAGCTTTTTCGCTGATACTCGCAGGGGCCTTGGGAAATATAATTGACAGTGCGTTTTACGGACTTATTTTTTCAAACTCTCCTTATCATGGAGGATTGTCTGAATTATTTCCGTCAGGGGGTGGTTATGCGCCATTTCTGATGGGAAGAGTGGTAGACATGTTTTATTTTCCTATGATTTCTGGAACCTTTCCTACTTGGTTCCCAATATGGGCTAATGAGCAGTATGAGTTTTTTAGACCCGTTTTTAATGTCGCCGACTCTTCCATATTCATAGGAATCAGCTTGTTCTTAATCTTTTATAGGGGATTTTTCACTTCTTCATCTCCAGAAGCCATAAAAAGTAAAGAAACCTCCGAAATATCTTCATCGGAAGTTTCATAATCTAAATTTTTAGAATAATAATTTTGCCTAAGCTATTTTCTTAGTATTCATAATGAAATTCTGTACAGCTTGTTGCGCCTTGTAAACACATTCATAGTTAATTTTACAATGTACAAATTTCCCGATTTTTTCTGTCTGGATTACCCCTGCCAGCCTGAGGACACTTAAGTGCTGAGAGGTAACTGATTGCTCGAGCTTTAGGGCATTATAAATTTTGTTTACGTTTACATTTCCACTTCTGTCAATGTATTCGAGAATTTTTAGTCGCAATGGATGAGCCAGAGCTCTCATGAGCTCACAGGAATAATCCAATTTGACCGCGTTAAAAGAAACCTTTGTCGTAGTCTTCTTCATCGGGGGATCCTTATTTTGATTTTCGTAGTTGACCTTGTCGATTCAAAGATGAGAACAATCTCTATATTAACCAAATAAATGTTAGGATTTTTTTTTATTTGTATTGGAAACAACTAAGTGAGTAATGCAGTGTAATCTTGTTTTTCCCGATAAAATTTGGTTTTTGGCTTAAGCAATGAATGAGGATTATCCAGCTAATTCTTCGACTAATTTTGAAATTTGATTCAGACGATCACGATCTAACGAATAATAAATAAACTTGCCTTGTCTTTCAGTAGCTACTACGCCCGCTCTTCGTAATATAGCCAAATGTTGAGATGCAACCGATTGCTCTAATCGCAGCTTAATGTAAATGTCGGTTACCGTCATAGTATCATTCTCCTCCAATAGGTCTACAACCCTTTGGCGCAATTTGTGGTTTACGGCGCGTAAAACCAGTACAGCTTTCCTGAGGTCAGCATAATCTAGCTGAATTTCCTTTCCTCCCTTTTTTAACGTAATCGTTTCGTTCTTTTTGTTCCTCATGTCTCGGAATTTTTTAATTTTATTCAAAACATGTTTACGAGGCAAGTTTTATGCCGAATTAGTAAAGGGATTTAAAAAACTTTCTTTTATATCTGTAAATATATTGATATACAGCTAGTTATGTAAAATATATCCCTGCATAAACTTGAATTTTTTAAACAAGCTTTGGTTTTGGTGTGGTAATATTTGCTTCACGTATATAAAAAGGGACGGCTGTATCTAAGTTTTCGAAGGATTTGGTTTTAAATTTTTGAATGGCCAGTTTGCGAAGCCATCTTGCGGAATTTGATAATGGATGAATATTATTTGGTTTAACTAGCTTCTTTTCCGGCCATTTGAATACTCCATTACCAATAATCTGACTACCAGCTTCTAATTTATCTATATATTCAACGGGTATATGGTCCAGATCAATATAATTCGGTGGGTATATCTCATTCAACTGAACATCATAAATGCCTGAATAAACACCGGTTTTGCGGGCATCCATTAAAGCTACATAGTTAGGTGCTTTTCCAAAACACTCTTGAGCGCCCCATGCCAGGGCTTCCAGGCTGGATATCAAAATCAAAGGCTTATTTAAAGCAAAGCAAAGGGCCTTCGCAGTAGCCAAACCAGCCCTTAAGGAGGTAAAAGATCCAGGACCTTTTGCTACCGCAATACTATCAATATCCTGTATTTGGTAGGAAGCCTCCGCAAGAAGCTCACGAATAAATGTGTTTAAATAAATGAGATGATCCCCTCCGGAATGTTCTCTTATAATGAATTCATCTCCTTCCGACACAAGTCCTACAGAACAGGCTTCGGTAGAGCTTTCCAGACATAATATGGCTTTCAATGGACGTAATCTATTTACCAGGTACTAATATAGAATCATATTTTTTCCGGTCATTTATAAGCAATTTTGCCTCAGCTATTAGCTTATCGTGTGCTAATCTTTTTTGGATTTTACCTTCCTCAAAAAAAACTCTTCCAACAATTTCTTCTTCTATAAGGTTGCTTATCAACTGTTTGTTTTCATTAATGTCTAACCATTGTTTTAGTTGAAGTTGCTTGTGCATTGATTCCACTTCTCCGTAAAATTCGGAAGCTTTTTCCTTTTTTGCCTCGCTCTCAAATTCTTTAAGTTTCAATTCAAGGGCCGAGAGGTCATCAAATTTTTCTTTTTTCAAATAAGCCAGAAAATCATCAAATGCTACAAACTCAAAATTTCTTGCTTCATTCGGTGCTGGGTTTTTTAAGGACCAAACCGTGCAAAAATTGAAAATCCAATTGTCATCCAGAAGTTTTTGCACTATAATGGGATTAATAGCCTCTGCCAACTCAAGGTCGGGCTTAACGCCACCGCCATCATATACCAGTCTTCCATTTTTAGTTTTGAAGGGCACTCTAAGTGAATCAGGTAAATGGACTGGTTGTCCATTATCATAATGCACGCTTTGAATACATCGTCCTGAAGGAATATAATATTTACTAATAGTCAATTTCACTTTTGCATTATATCCAACATCTTTAGTGTTTTGCACCAATCCTTTTCCATAGGAAATCTGGCCTATTAATACCCCTCTATCCAGGTCTTGGATGCTCCCGCTGACAATTTCTGAGGCTGAAGCTGATTTGTTATTGATAAGCACGACGACAGGAATAATTTCATCCACTGCCGGTCTGGTAGTTTTGAAATATTGATCCCTCTCTTTTGCTTTACTGCGGGTGCTGGCAATTAGTTGGCCTTGAGCAATAAAGGTATTACATACTTCTACCGCTTCATGCAAAAGCCCTCCACCATTATCACGCAGGTCAAAAATGATACCCTTTAAATTGGGATTTTCTTCTTTTAACTTTTTTACTGCTGCCTGAACGTGGCTTCCTGCATTTTCTGTAAAACTGGTTAAGATTAAATATCCAATACCCTCGGAAATCATGCCGGAATAAGGAACATTGGGTATGTTGACTTCATCCCGAACCAATTTTAACGATTGTTGACCTGGAACACCTGGTCTTATAATGGTTATATCCACATCGCTTTTCGGAATCCCTCTCATAATCTGGTAGAGATCCTCGCTTTCTTTTCCCTTTGCACTTTGTCCGTTGACTGCAATCACTTGATCGCCGACTTTTAATCCTGCTTTGTAGGCTGGATAATCTTTATAAATTTCTGTGATAGTAACGTAATCTCCCATTTTTTTTGCTCTCGCACCCACACCATTATACCTGCCTTCCACGTTAATTCGATAACTTTCAATTTGGGCTTCTGAAATATAGTTAGTAAAAGGATCCAAGGTGTTGAGCATGGCATCAATTCCTGCCTTCATTAATTTGGAAGGATCCGTTTGGTCCACATAATTAGAATTTATCTCCTTATACACATTGGCAAAAATTTCAATATTTTTAGTGATTTCGAAGTATCGATCGTACAAAAGGGCTGAAGAACTTAGCACTAAACCAATTAAGCATAAACCAATAATCTTGAAACGCATGGAACCTATTTTAATGTAAACGATAAACCTGAAGTATAACGGTAACGGGGATTAACCTATTTTGTTTATGTACAAAGAAACTGGACGTTAGTTCGAAAAGGGCAGCTACTGACTTGATTAAACCAATAATCCTCCCGGAAATAAAATTTCATACTATTTTTAAAATGTTTTCTTTCGCTCCCAATAATTTTGAGCTTCAATTTCATCTAACATGGTAATATAATTTAGATATCGCTGAGCGTTGATTAGACCGGAACGCACTAATTCAATTACATGGCAAGCCGGTTCATTTCTGTGGGTGCATTGTGCACCAAATTTACACTGTGCTGATGCTTTGAAGAATTCTCTGAAATTATGAGCCACATCCATAATTTCCAAATTATTAAAGCTCAGTGATTTTATCCC
This sequence comes from Bacteroidota bacterium, assembly GCA_030856215.1. Classification (GTDB taxonomy): domain Bacteria; phylum Bacteroidota; class Bacteroidia; order Chitinophagales; family Saprospiraceae; genus Vicinibacter. The sequence continues at coordinate 13,620 of JALYPU010000052.1, read as the reverse complement.
AGGTGTATCAATGATTCTTGAATGTTCTCCCCAATAAAACATTTCTGCAAATGTGGTTGTATGCGTTCCTTTTCCACTATACGTGGACATGAGTCCAGTCCTTAAACTGAGATCCGGAACTAATTTGTTAATTACACTACTCTTTCCTACTCCAGATTGTCCACAAAACAAACTAGTCAATCCCATCATTTTATTTTCCAACAATTCAATTCCCACATTTTGTAAACACGAAATCTTTAAAACCGTATATCCGATGTCTTCATAAATCAATTTAAATTCTTCAAATTTTTTTGTATCCACCGCTTGATTTAAATCGGATTTATTAAATAGTAAAATGACTGGAATATTTTGCGATTCTGTGCTTAACAAAAAACGGTCAATGAACCCAGGCTTTAAATCGGGATTTACCAAGGTCGTTACTAAAATAAGTTGATCAATATTTGCGGCAATTAGATGTAACTGATATTTGCTTTTAGGTGATTGACGAACGATATAATTTTTTCTTGGAAGAATTTTGTGAATGATGCCATTAGTTTCATTTTCTGGTTCAAATTCTACTTGGTCCCCTACGGCTAACGGATTGGTTAATTCAGCTTTTTCTAATTTCATTTTTCCCGCAAGCCGACAAGAATAGAATTTTTTGGATGTATGCTCTTCCACTTCATACCAGCTTCCTGTGCTCCTATAAACTAATCCTCGCATGTCTCCAATTTTGGCTTAATTCGATTAAATTCTTTGGTGGCTTTGCACAAAGAATAAATCAATGTTGGATCTTCCTCAATGGCATTTCCAACAACCACTATATCCGCCCCAACCGAATACTTTTGAAAGGCTGTTTCCGCTTCTTTGATTCCACCGCCTATTATCAAAGGTAGGTTTATATGTTTCGATATCTTTTGAATGATTATTTCATTCACAGTTTCAAGCGCTCCTGAGCCTGCATCTAAATAAATGCATTGAAAGCCCATGAGTTGACCGGCGAATGATGTAGCCAAGGCGATATCCACTCTGTCGCGAGGTATCGGCATCGTGTGGCTCATATACGAAGCCGTATTACTGGATGCCCCGTCGATCAACACATAACCCGTTGAAATGATTTCTAGTTTTGATGTTAATAGCTTGGGCGCAATTTCCACTTGTTTTCCAATCAGGTATTCAGGGTTTCTTCCAGAAATTAAGGACATAAATAATAACGCATCGGCTTGTTCAGTCAACTGGAATCCATTTCCAGGAAATAATATAATAGGAATGTTTGTATGTTTTCGGATCAACTGAACGGTATGTTCCAAACTATCTTGTAATATCAGACTCCCACCTAGAAAAAAATAATCCACCTGATATTTTTCTGCCAATTCCAAACGTTGAATAATATGTTTCAATTTTGAAGTATCAGGATCTATCAGTACCGCCAGGCTTTTTATTCCAGCTGATTTTTTTTGAAGCCATGATTGATAGATTGCTAAATTCATACAAATCAAAGGTAGTCCATTTTGCTTTCGATATTTCTCATTGGTGGAGTAATTCTTTGATTTTGGAATGAATTGTGTGAAAATCTTCTCTACATGATTCATGATTAACCATCACTTCTTTGTGGTATTCTCCTCCAGGATGAATATATTGAATGAACCCTTTTTTATCAATTAGAAAACTAACAGAAGTGAAATTTTTAGGACCTTTATCCAGCCAAAATTTTCTCAAATTTTTCCATTCTGCATCAATAGCTATGGGAAATAAAAAAGATTTTTCTGCGACATATGCGCTGACTTCATTTTTACTTACCCATCTGGGCTCAGGTTTTGGATGATACAGTCCAATAATGATCAATCCTGAATCCTTATACATAGAATAAAACTCATTTAAAGCCGAAGCGCTATTTTTACAAAGCTCACAATCATTCGTCCACCATCTTAGCAAAATGACGCTCCCTTTTAAAGAACGAATCTTAAGAGGTGCTCCATTCAACCATTCCATGGTAGTGAATTCTGGGGCAGGTTGATTTTCCTGTCTAGCAGTGTTACAAGCAGTATTAAATAAAAAAATTAAAATGAAAAACACCATTAAAAATTTCAACAAATTTATATAGCTACATTTGAAAATTAAATTGTGAATTACCATCGTTCATAACGAATTGGGTTCGATTTATTTGCTTCCAGAAAATTAAAAAAATTTTGGTCTGTCATTAATTCAGCGCCTAATGATTTTAAGTGCATGGTCTCTTGTTGACAATCAATTAATAAAAAGTCCTTTGCTTTTAAAAATTGAGCCAATTTAATAAATCCATACTTAGATGCATTGGAAACTTTTGTAAACATACTTTCTCCACAAAACATTTTACCTACTGCTACACCGTATAGGCCGCCCACCAGATGTTCATCTTGCCACACTTCTACAGAATGTGCAACACCCTTATCAAACAAAACACCATATGCTTCCATAATTTCATCATGAATCCAACTTCCCTGCTGTTTTGATCTTTGTACATCTTTACAACTACGAACCACCTCTTCGAAACATTGGTCGAAACTTATTCGAAATCTTTCCAAATTCAAATAACTGCGCATACTTTTAGATATCTTGATTTTATCTGGAAACAGCACCAATCTCGGGGTCAAGCACCACCACATTATTCTTTCATCAGAACTGTACCAAGGGAAAATACCATTCTGATAGGCCTCAATCAAACGATCTGGTCGCAAATCGCCACCAATACCTAATAAACCTTCTGGATTTGCATAAGATGGATGAGGAAAACTAATGGTTTCTTCCGGAATATGGAAAACCGGCAAAATTTTACACTTTGATGGTCTCGATAACAGCAGAAAGGCCTCTTTCGCATAAAGAATCCTTCATTGGCTTAAGTATATTGAATGGATCCGTCTTGACGATGGCCTTACCCTTGAAATGCACTAAAAGAGAAAGCTGCTCTGCTTGTTCCATGCTGTGTTTGCAGACATCGATAAAGCATTCGATAACCCAATCAAACGTATTCACTTCGTCATTGTATACAATTAACTCTGAAATTTCACCCTGATGGTCTAAAACTAAGACTTCATCTTCTAACTCTTTCCAATTTGAATTGCTTTCGTTCATCATTTCTAAAAAATTAGTTTAATGATAATAATATGGTATTAATAGCCTCGAAGTTAGGTAAATCATCTGCATTTTCCAAGATCTCTATGTATTTTATAGTAGATTCTTCATCGATAACAAATGCAGAACGTTTGGCTACGCCCAGCAATTCCATTGAAAATTCTTCTTTCAGACAGCCGTAAGCTTTTGATACGGTTTTATTAAAATCGGACAAAAAGGTAAAACCTAAGTTATTAAATTCCTTGAATTTGGCTAAGGTATAAGGACTGTCCACAGATAGCGCCAATATATCCACCTTGAGATTGATATAGCCGGAGAGTCCATCTCTCAACAAACACATCTCTTTAGTGCATGTACCAGAAAATGCAAAAGGGAAAAAAATTAGGAGCACTTTCTTCCCATGATAGTCTGAAAGACTTACCTGTTGCTTATCGGTAGAAAAGAGGGTAAACCCCGGAGCCTTATCACCAATTTGTAAAATATTCATACTGTGTTTTTTTAGCGCTTGCAAAAATAGATATTTGCATGAATTTTATAAAAAAAAATGAATTTAATCCAACGATCCTATCTATTCTTGCATCTGGCCGTTTTTTTATTTGGTTTTACTGGAATTTTGGGTGACCTGATCCTATTACCAGCCATTATATTGGTTTGGTGGAGAGCACTTCTCACTTGGACAATAATGTCCCCATATATGTGGTCGAGTGGTAAATGGAAAAAGATAACGAAAAAAACCTTTCTTATATTTCTAGGTATCGGGGTCATTGTCGCCTTACATTGGATATGCTTTTATGGGTCCATTAAATTGGCAAACTCGTCCGTTGCAATGATATGTTTAGCAACCATTTCGATCATGACCGCTTTTTTTGAAGCTTGGTTAAACAAAAAACGCATTCAATGGACAGATGTTTTTATTGGCATTTTGATTATACCGGGGATCCTATTAATTATTCAAAATATCTCTGCAGATTTTAGAGTAGGTTTTTGGATAGGCATTCTAGCTGCCGCATTTTCAGCCCTATTTGCAGCATTAAATAAAAAATATATTGCTACTATCGACCCAATAAGTCTCACGTGGATAGAATTATTCTCCGTTTGGCTATTTATAACGTTGCTTCTTCCAATAATCTATTGGCAAATGCCCGAATACAAATTTTTACCCACCAGTACTGACTGGCTATATTTGCTAGTCCTATCGATTGCCTGCACTATTGTTGCTTATGTATTGGCTGTTAAAGCGCTGCAACATTTGTCTGCCTTTTCTACTATGCTAACTTTTAATCTTGAACCTGTATATGGAATTATATTATCCATTTTAATTCTGAAAGAATACAAAGAATTTAACCTCTGGTTCTATGTAGGTGTTTTTATCATATTTGTCAGTATTTTCATTCATCCTTATCTGAACAATAAAATCAAACCTGAAATAACCTCATAAATTCAGAATGTTTACACATTGCAAGATTAAAAATATATAGGAGCAAAAAACAAATTGCTGAAAAAGCTGTTTTATATTTACTTTAATAAAATTCAAAAACAATGGCATTTACCCTACCGGAACTACCTTATCCACCACAAGCATTAGAACCCAATGTTGATTCACGCACAATGGAAATTCACCATGGCAAGCATCATGCAGCCTATACCACCAATTTAAATAACGCCATAAAAGGGACTCCTTTAGAGCTTCAAAGTATTGAAAATATTTTGAAAAATCTGGACATGAACAATATGCCCGTCCGGAATAATGGAGGTGGGTACTACAACCATTCTTTTTTCTGGCAAATCATGTCACCATCCGGTGGAGGCGTGCCTGAAGGAAAATTATTGGACGCCTTAAAAGAAAATTTTGGCTCTTTTGATTCTTTCAAAGAAAAATTTTCCCAGGCAGCAATGACAAGATTTGGTTCGGGATGGGCTTGGCTATGTGTGCAGAAAGGAGGTAAATTAGATATTTGCTCTACGCCAAATCAGGATAATACATTAATGCCTAATACGGGATGTGGTGGTACCCCTATTTTAGGATTAGATGTTTGGGAACACGCATATTATTTACTCTATCAGAACAGAAGAGCGGATTATATAAATGGGTTTTTTAATGTTATCCATTGGGGTGAGGTAGAGGGACGCTATGATCAATTTAAATAAGCTTCCTTTTTAAGAAAATCAATCCATCATACTCGCTAACGTATGCTGAATCTATTGATTGGTTTCATTGAAAGTTTAGAAATGTAAGGATTGAATTTCGACTGCCCTTAGTCGGCAGTAACTACAGTCTTATTTTGGTAAGACCAAAATATATTGAACAAGTATTTTTTTCCAGCTATCATTAGAAAAAGGAACAGCCATAAAACACAGCTGGATATATATATAAACTCAATATCCTGCATGAGTATGGAAATTTGCGTCATAAATTGCCAAAACCAGGATTCATTTTGCGTGTCCATCAAGTTAAAATGATCAGCTTGAAACCATAAAGTCGCTTTGAAGCGAACACCATTAAAAATAATTAGTGTTAGGAATGAAGCCAATGTAATCCATAATTTTTTTCGGATAGAAGAAAATGCAGCCAGACTTAGGCTCAAACAAATTATGATGGGTATAAACCAAAAATCATACATGCTGAATTTAAATTTGTGATTTTGAATGACAAATTTTTGATCCTGTCTACTAGTCGAGGCAAGTACTGATTCTTTAAATTTTTTGTAATCTACAAAATTGATTTGGGTGTCATATTCTCCATAATTTTTAACAGCTTTAATTTGAAGTATCGCTTGGTCTATTTGAACTTGAGATGCTTTTCCGTCAGCTGTTTGATAATAAAGCTTAGCGCCTGGAATCATCTCACTGCCAAAATTATTCATCCAATTATTGCAAAATGATACAGCCGGAATTCTGATGGCAGGTATTTGAAATAAAAGTGTCAACAATAAATAAACAGAAAAAGTTATTAAAATAAATTTAATATACTTAGAATAAATCAATTTAATTTTTTGCATCGATGGGAACTTGTGATAACCATTTAATAAATAAAACAGAACTCACTATAATAAATGTAATTTGCCAAAATTCAATGTGTAAAAAATCAAATATAGTTGGCGCATACAATTTCGATAAAACCAGCGTAATGATTCTAAATAAATTTAATAAAAATAAAATAGTAACAATTTTTAGAATGCCATATAACTTTATTCTCTTTGACTGTGTCGGAAAAAACAAGATGGCTAAACTTACCAATATTATAGGGGCTATACCATCACAACCTTTTGAAATGCTAACAGATTCCTCTCCAATGGAAATTAGTACAGATTGAACACTGGCAGATATCCCAACTAAATTTAGAAGGTAGGTGCAAATTTTTGCAGATATTGTGGAGATCGGTATTTGAAGGTATTCTGAATAAAACCGTGTGGAAGCAAAAGCATAAAAAGAAGCCAATATCAATACTAATATAATAATGTATTGAATCAGTTCTGATTTTATCCACCGGGTGCTATTTTTCTTGATTTTAATTGGAGAACTTGGGGATTCCATAAAATTTGATCTAAAATTTGTTTACTGCGCTAAATAAGATCGGTCAAGAAAAAAGGCCGGTTAACCTTTGGGCAGTTAACCGGCACAAAGAATCTATTTCTTAATAATTAACCCTTTCTGGTATTAACTATAATAAGTTGTAATAAATAAGCAACCAATGTGATGGCTATTAAGCCCCCCGGAATATCAGCTCCAGTTAATTTATATCCTTGAAATACGATCATAAGCGAAAATCCAAGAATCGTGGTTAACAATGAAATAATGAATGCATGAATAAACGTAGGTTTTTCAAATGGTAAATTTCTAAGATTAAATGTGGAACCTGTTTCAATTTGAAGACCCCCTTCCAACATTAATTTTCTGCGAGTCATTACCACTCCAGCAATACAGAATAACATAAGACCTAATATCAACAAACTCCATTCGCCCATAGTAGGAATCATACTAACACAACTTATTCCAAACTCACCAATAGCAAGACCAGCAGCCCCAGCTTCGTATGTAATCGTAATTGATTTTAAAGTACAGTGTACGCTGTTTGTATAAAAGCCAATAAATTTAGCGCCTGCAAATCCGGTTATCGGAATTATACCTGAAGTCGTACCGTCGCTTGCTGTAGCCATCACATTAAATGTGGTAAAATTATTAGGCTCAGCATAAAAATAAAAAGCCTGAGTACCTGGAGGCAACGTAATGGTAATTGGGCCTAATCCTGGATTAAAATAAACATCTCCAGTATAACCATGCGACCAAGTCTGCCAGCCACTGCCAATTCTTCTATGACTCAAGGCTGGACTAAATCCAATATCACCCCGACATCTTGCTGGCGAACCTACACTTGTTACTTGGGCAAATAATGGAGATGGGTCTGCCTCAAATTTGGTCATTACAAAATTATTGAAGATTACTGGTGGAGCGCCTGTACCTGGGCCGCCATCGAAGACCACTCCTGCAAAGGTTTTAGTGCTAAACGCAGCGCAAAACATGCATAATACGGCTGTGAAAATCCATAGACTTCGGATAGGTTTTACGTTTTTCATTGAATTGATTTTTATATTGATAATTATTTTAAGATCTGAGAATAGACCAGTTCAAATTATCAACTCTAGGTGGGTTGTACACAGATTATTAAGTCCGTGTACTATTTCAAGGCAAATATATAAAAATTCATTTACATATGATGATTTATAATATATATTTTATAACATAATTTATATAGTGTTGATTTACAGCATATTTTTTGAAATATGGGAATTCAATGGAACAACAATTAATTTGATCAACCAATAGGATGTCTCCTACCCAGACAGCCTGAAAGGGTTTTATTGTTTCCCGATTGATAACGTGTATTTTTAACATCAATTAAGCAAGTATATGAATAAAGATGTAGAACTTGAATTATGTTGTTCGAATATTCACTCCGTTGAATTGGCCAAAACCCATCAATTTCAAGGCATTGAATTATGTTCCGGACTAAGAAATGGGGGTTTGACACCATCTATAGCCTTGCTAAAAGAAGCCCGACGAATATTTCAGGGAGAACTGTCTGTGTTAATCCGACCGAGACCAGGAAATTTTGTATATAATAATATTGAAAAAAAAATAATCTACCAGGATATTAAACATAGTATAGAAGCTGGAGCAGACACGTTAGTTATTGGAGCCCTTACAGATGCTGCGGAAATAGACCTAAATTTTTTAGAACAGGTTGTAACTATTAGCCATGGCTTGAAACTTTGTTTTCATCGAGCCTTTGATCAATGCAGGGATCCGTTGAATGCATTAAGCATTTTAAAAAAATATAAAATAGATCGATTGCTGACATCCGGTCAAAAGAAAACGGCCTTTGAAGGTCAGGAATTAATTAAATCCTTAGTTCAAACTATACATAAGGAAATTCAAATCATGGCCGGTGGAGGTATTGACCCTGATGGATTGATAAACTTTATCAAACATACCGGTATATCACGTATTCATTTTTCGGCTTTATCCAAAAGCATGCATGAGGAAGCTGATACGATTTATTTTGGAGATGCCGAACTAGCGAACGAGGAATACATTCATCAAATTCTTAATGAACTAAAAAACACACGTTTTATTTAAATAATGTGACTTTTAAATAAGTTTGATTCTCTTAACCTTTAAAATAAGGCTCCAATTCTTCTTTGAAATATTCTAGTGCATTATAGACCGGTAAGGGTATTCCTCCGCCCAATGCACAAAGTGACCCTCTTTTCATGGTATCCAATAAATCCGTCATTAAATTTATATCGATTTTATATTGTAAATCGGATTGTGCTTTCGCTAATAATTCTTTTCCACGCACAGAACCAATCCTGCAGGGAAAACATTTTCCGCAACTTTCATGTGCGGTGAAAGCAAACAAATGCTCCAGGTATTTTATCATAGGAAATTCTTCTGGGACACTTACCATGGAAGCGTGACCCAACATAAAACCTTTGCCAGCAAACGATTCAAAATCTATACTCAGTTCATCTATTTTAAAAATAGGCACCAACCCCCCGAGCGGTCCGCCAATATGAATTGCTTTAACTTTCCGTTTAAACCCTCCACCTAGTTCATAAATAACTATATTTAATGAAGTTCCCATATCCACTTCATAAACGCCGGGTGTGTTAAATGCTCCATCCAATGAGACTAGTTTCGTACCAGTGGATTTTGCCGTTCCAATCATAGCAAAAGCCATCCCTCCATTATTAATAATAAAAGGCAGATTGGCTAAAGTCTCTACATTATTAACAACGGTGGGTTTCCGGAAAAGGCCTTCTTGAACTGGAAACGGTGGCCGCACCCTTACCTCCGGTCGTTGACCTTCAATGGAAGAAAGCAACGCTGTTTCCTCTCCGCATATATAGGCTCCCTGTGCTTTAATCACCTTAAACTCAAAATCAAACTCCGAACCAAAGATCCTATCTCCCAAGCAATCATGTGTCCTCAAAAGTTCAACCGCATCGATTATTATTTGAACAGATTCTGGATATTCAGCCCTAATATAGACTACGCCTCTGTCCGCTCCGGACACATAGCCGGCAACCATCATACCCAGTAAAACCAAAAAAGCTTGTTCTTCGAGTAAATATCGGTCTGAATAAGAACCCGGATCTCCTTCATCTGCATTGCAAACTATAAACTTTCGTGGCCCTTTTTGTTTGGCACAGCCATCCAACTTTATATGCATAGGGAACCCTGCGCCCCCTCGACCTCTGATACCAGAAATTTTTATTTCATTGAGACAATCTTGTGGCGATTTTGTCAAAACAAATTTTATAAAATTTATTGCATCAGAGATGGTCATTTCAGGTCCCGTTAAAATAGTAGCTCCGAAGGATTTGGTTTGATAATGATCCATTCCATCCAGAAATTCGCCATTTTTTATGGAAGCAATTTTATGATGACTGTCTCCGCTAAAATTTATCCCCTTATAATGAAACGCAGCATTCTCATGACATCTACCCAAACAGCACATCTCCCCTATTTCATCATCCGAAAAAAACTGCAACATTTCTTTCTTTAATGATTCCTGTGTTCCTGCATTTAAACAAGCGGATCCGTTGCACAAATAGACTTTTTTCCCTTGATTGGTACTTCGTGTGAAATCATAAAAACTAGCCGTCCCAAAAATATTCGCGGTCCCCATTAAATATTCATCCGCTATCTGCGCGGTGTCTTCTTTTGACAAAGCTCCGTTCTGCTCCGATAGTTGGCCGATGTATTCAAAAAGATTTTCTGTGAGTTCTTTTCTTCCAGATAGATGACTTAGATTTTTGGACATGCTTAATTTAATTCTACGGTGAAATTAAGTTAATTCCGGGTTATTTCGCAAAGGTCCAGATAGATACCTCTCTGCTCCCACCAGCTTAAACATCCATCTCTAACCGAAATTATTACCGGCCTATATGCACTAGAAGCACCGAAATATCTGCAGGAGATACCCCACTGATCCTGCTAGCCTGTCCTATGGTAATCGGCTTTATTTTAAGCAGTTTGGTTTTCGCTTCATTAGAAAGTGCGGTTATATCCTCATAATTAAACTGAGGGTTTATTTTCATCGATTCCAATCGGGTCATTTTATCTACCATCTCTCGTTCTCGTTTGATATACCCTTCATACTTCAAATGGATCTCCGCGCTCTCTAATATCTCTTCATCATAATGGGAGATTTTAGATGATAATTCTGTAGAATGCAGGATGAGATTTTTAAGACCCACATTTGGCCTGGACAATAAGACCGAAGCTTTGATTTTTTGATCAATGGGAGAAGACGTTATTTCATTAAGATGCGGATTAATATCCTCTGGTATTAAAGAGATCTTTAGAAGTTCGGCATTGATGATCTTGATTGCTTCTATTTTTTGGTTGACCCTTTCCATTCGCTCTGAAATATTTTTCATACCAATTTGATCAGCTATTGGTGTAAGCCGCGTGTCGGCATTATCTTGTCGCAATAAAATACGGTATTCTGCTCTGGAAGTAAACATCCGGTAGGGTTCTTCTGTGCCTTTATTGACTAGATCATCTATCAGTACTCCTATATAAGCTTCCGATCTTTTTAAAATTAGTGCGTCCTTTTCCTGAACTTTCAGCGCGGCATTGATCCCGGCGATAAACCCTTGGCAGGCTGCTTCTTCATAACCTGTTGTCCCATTAATTTGTCCTGCAAAAAATAGATTGGACAATAGTTTGGTTTCTAAACTTAAAGACAACTGTGTCGGCGGGAAATAGTCGTATTCGATAGCATATCCTGGTCGAAACATTTTTACATGTTGCAGTCCAGGTATTTTTTGTAACGCTTTAAATTGGACATCTTCAGGTAGAGATGATGAGAATCCGTTCAAATAAATTTCGTGGGTGTCCCAGCCTTCCGGTTCAATAAAAAGTTGGTGCCTGTCTCGCTCCGCAAATCGCTCTATCTTATCTTCTATGGAAGGGCAATACCTGGGCCCTAAACCCTGAATCCTGCCAGCAAACATAGGACTTCTATCAAATCCTGTCCTCAGTACATCATGCACTATTTTGTCCGTATAGGTAATATGACAGGGCAGCTGTTGTTTTAGAGACGGGGTATCTGAAAATGAAAACTTCGAAGGGTTTTCATCCCCTTCCTGGATCTCTGTCTGGCTATAATCGATACTTCTGCCATCCAAACGGGGTGGGGTACCTGTTTTCATTCTGCCTGATTCAAATCCTATGGCCACTAATTGTTCGGTGATCCCTTTTGCAGCGGCTTCACCCGCTCTCCCTCCACCAAACTGTTTTTCGCCAATATGTATAATTCCATTGAGGAAGGTACCATTTGTTAGAATCACGGTTTTTGCTTGAATTTCCAAACCCATACCCGTTACAACACCTATTACGCGGGCATCCCTAATGATCAATGCCTTGACCATATCCTGCCAAAAATCAATCAGCGGATGTGCTTCCAGCATATTCCGCCATTTGCGAGCGAAGAGGTTGCGGTCGCTTTGAGCCCTAGGGCTCCACATGGCCGGACCTTTAGAGCGATTTAGCATACGGAACTGGACCATGGTGTGGTCTGTGACAATCCCTGAATATCCGCCCATGGCATCGATTTCCCGTACAATTTGACCTTTGGCCACGCCACCCATCGCTGGATTGCATGACATCTGGGCTATGGTCTGCATATTCATAGTAACCAATAGAACCCTACTGCCCATATTTGCGGCGGCGGCGGCGGCTTCACATCCAGCATGGCCAGCTCCTACTACTATAACATCATATTCTGTAAACACCCTGTCAAATTAATCTGCAAAGGTAGGGGGAATAAAGGAAAGCGAATTAAAAAGGTATTTTATTTGGGCTTAAATAATAACAGGCAACAATAAAGAGTAAAATTAATATAATTGTTAACTAAAAACCTAAACTATCTGTAAATAAATTTATCAAAAAAACCAGTTAAAGAAAGTTTTCTAAGAATTATTCTAATCTTAGATTTACTTTTATTTTTTATTGTTTTAAAAGGGCTTGCTAATAGTGGATAGTTATGTCGAAATTGAATTCTGCCTAAATTTTTTTCATTTATAATATTGTTTACTAATACTTTACTTTTGCAATGATTCATAATAAGTTCAACGAAACCAGAATAGGTATATAACTTAGAATCAATTAAATCTTTATAAGCTTGATCTGCAATTTGTTCACAATATTTTATATCAGTAACTTTATTAATTACTTCCTGCAAGTTAGTCCAATCCTTTTTTACTTCTATATAATGAATTCCAGCTTTTAAAACTCCCGCATATTTCCCTTCGAATAAAATTTGGCAATTTTTTAAAATGCAAGCTTCAAAATGCCTTGGAGATAACGTAGCAAGATTGATATTCCAATCATCTTGAGGAAAGCAATTCAATTTCACTTCTTCAAAACTAGCGTTTGGAACATTTTTTAAAAAAACCTCAACCTTTAATCTTATCATCCCTTCAGGATCATGAAGGCTAGCACCGCTTTCAGTACCAAGCACGCATCGACAATCAGAAAGAAATTCAACCCACTTATCGCCTACTATTACGTCTTTAGCCTTATTCGAAATATTAATTTTTAAAACGTTACTAAATTGTAAAAATTTATCAGTGATACGCCATTTATATGTTCCAAGTTCTCCAAGGTAAAATGGGGTCCTTCGTGCTCTATAACCGATATCGACTTTTCTTTGATTATGTGGTTTAGTTTTATTTTTCCAAAAGTCAATTTGACTATCATCAGCATAACCTGGAAAAACTGTTATGTAATGTTCCAAACCAGTTTTAGATCTTGGATAAACTTTTTCAAAGTCTTCTTCAAAAAGACAGGTAAAGATTGATTTAATTTGGTGTTTCAAAATGAAATCACATACATATTTAGTATTTATATATTCATCTTGTGGGATGGCTATTTTATATCCTATTAAAGTAGCAATTCTATTTAAGTCTTTGGAGAATAGGCTCGATTCAGGATTATTCCATTTAAGTATCAATAGGC
>JALYPU010000126.1 GCA_030856215.1 Bacteroidota bacterium | reverse complement strand
AGCCCGGTGTGTACTTTGATCCAGCATGGTGCCCATGTATGGATTCTACCGGGCAAGGAATATTTGTCCAAAACAATACCTACTACTACGGCATAAAAAACAAATTAATAAATGATCAAAATGAATTTTGTTATATCGTATACAGTGAGATTTTACCTGACGAAATTCTCAGCGATAGTTTTTCTATAACAAACGAAAAAGTTCGGGACAATCAGCTGCCTATCTTAGATAATTCAAAAAGCACCATCGCATATCTAAGTAACCAGGGGGATTTTTTGGCGCCCCCTTTTGCCAATATTATTATTATTATTTATTTGTTGGTTTTATATCTTTTATACATTCCCTTTCATTATTTCGCTAAACAATTTTTCCAGGCAGAAAATATTCAATGGGCCATATTATCTTTATTAACGGCAAGTTTACTGACTATCAGTTTATCACAATGGATCATCCATCAGCATGAATTTTACCATACCGTTCTATCGGATGCCCTGATCAAAAGCCGGTTTTTTAATTATACCTTATTTGAGTTTATTGTTTTAGCATCCGTTATCTTTCATTTGACTTACTTCTTTCACAAATACTATAAAATTGGCATATTATTTTCCCCTCAATCTACCTTCGATAAATATTTGATTCCTTTTTTTAATTACTTTACTGTTTTTCTTTCGCTGATTGTATTTTGTGCAGCTGCAAAAACGGTGTTCGTCCATTCGGATTTTTATTTCGATCTGGATAATATCATTCGAATACCTTTTAAAAATTACCTGCTCCTTTTTTCACTTTTGTTGATCCTGCTTTCCATTTTTTTAATTTCCCATAAACTTTGTCAAAGTACCTTAAGCTTTGGCTTTCCATTAAGAGAACGTATCGGCATTTATCTCGTGAGCATGGTATTCATCGTGCCGGTATTAAGTTCTTTAAACTTAGATATTAATATCTTTATATTTTTAGGAGGCGCGTCCATTGTGATTTGGATGCAGGATTATTTTGCGGATGAGTATCAAGCGAATATACTTTGGTTGATCTCCTGGTTGATAATTATTAGCTTTTTATGTTCGGGATTGATTTTTCACTATCAAAACATTGATAAACGATATTTAAAAAATGAGCTGGTAGAACGCTATAAAAGCCAAAAGCAAAACATCATTGATCCGACCTCGGGCACTGTGATCACACCAGTGAGTGAACTTATAGAACGTACCAACCAAAATGGATTTGAATTATTTGTGTATGAGCGGGGTTACCTGAAATATGCATCCAGTATTCAGAAACCCAGTTTAAAAAGTTTTACCGAACACACCAAACAAAAGACGCATAGTATTCTTACACTGCGAGGAAAAGAATATTTAGTGTACAAGCCTAATGTGGATCAGGTATTTATCATTAGCCATTCATTGGGTAGCATCGTGAATGCCATTTCATTATTCTCTTATATTTTCACTATCCTGATCCTGTTTGCTTACTTACTAAGTTTAATTCAGCAGCGATATAATTTTTTACCAGACGGATTACAAATTAAAATTGCAGAGAAACCCTCGCTTCGCAATCGAATTCAATTTTATGTAATTCTAGGCATCGTCATCAGTTTTTTAATTATTGCCATGGTCACCACATTTTTTACCAGGCAATCCGAACAACAAATTCTTGAAAAGTCTATGGTTAATAAACTGAAACACTTGTCTACTTTTTTGGAAGGGCCCATTTCCGAACAAGACAATTTTGAAAATGCAAAGATTATTTTAAAATCGAGATTAAAATCCGCGTATACGTTGTATGATTATTATGTAGAAATTTATGATGAATCGGGGTTTAAAATTCCATACCTTACATTACAGGATGCCGTGGAAGGTAAATTTAAATTATGCGATCCCAGATTCTTTTTTAATTACCCTAAGGATATAGAAGAAAGTATCCTACTTCCTTCCAAAGAAGAGAACTCGGAAAAGACGCTGTCGGTATTTAAAAATATATTTTTTAATAACCAGCGGTTGGCTACCCTTCAGCTTACCGGATCCATTGACTCCCACCAAGGGTCTGGAGACCGGCTAACAAATTTGATCAATACCTTACTTAATATTTATGTGTTCCTATTTTTAATAGCTGCAAGCTTAGCCACTTTTCTCGCAAACTCTATAACCTCTCCATTGGAAGTGTTGGGCAATAAACTTCGCCAAATTCGATTAGGAAAACGAAATGAAAAATTAGAATGGAAAGCCCAGGATGAAATTGGAGAATTAATTCAGGACTATAACCGAATGATTGAACAACTGGAAGAGAGCGCGAATTTATTGGCTAAAACGGAGCGGGACATGGCCTGGCGGGAGATGGCCAAACAGGTAGCGCATGAAATTAAAAATCCTTTAACCCCGATGAAACTCAACCTGCAATACCTTCAACAAATGTTGCGATCAGGCAGTCCAGATGTCATACCCATGATTGAAAAGGTGAGTCATTCGATGTTAGAACAAATCGAAGGGTTAACAAAAATTGCCACGGAGTTTTCAAACTTCGCCAAAATGCCGAAGACAGAAAACGAAAAATTATTATTGAACGATGTCATTTCCACGGTACATGATCTATTTAGAAAAAGAGACGATATTGACATACACTTGATCGTTCCTATAGATGAAATTTATGTGTATACGGATAAAATTCAGCTTATCAGAGTTTTAAATAATCTCATCAATAATGCGATCCAGGCCATTCCTGAAGAACGCAGAGGTCGAATAGAACTCAGTTTAAAAAGTAAAGAAAAGATGGCAGTCATTACCGTAAAAGACAATGGGGAAGGCATACCCGATGAAATGAAACATAAAGTCTTCCTTCCGAATTTTACGACCAAAAGTTCAGGAACCGGATTGGGCCTGGCGATGTGTCAGCAAATTGTCGAAGCAGCCAATGGAACCATATCCTTTCAAGGTAATAAAGATTTCGGCACCACATTTATGGTAGAACTTCCACTTATGAAGGAGTCACGGGAGTAGGCATTGAATCCGGGGGCAGATGCGTGTTTTATTATGATAAACTACTCACATTATAATACCTGTATCCTCTAAACAAATAAAGTAAAGAGGGGTTTCTTTATAAATAGTATTTGTATTCTATGGTATCGTTTTCTATTATCATATTGTCCTTTCTTGGCATGGAATTCATGGCTTGGTTTACCCATAAATTCCTCATGCATGGACCACTCTGGAGCTGGCACGAAGATCACCATAAGCAGGAACCATCGAAATTGCATTTTTGGGAAAAGAACGATCGATTTTTTTTGGTATTTGCCATACCTTCCTTTTTTTGTTACCTTTTAGGAAGCACGACTCAATTCACTTGGTTGTTGTTTGTGGGAATAGGAATTTCTGTCTATGGGTTGGTTTATTTCCTGGTACACGATGTCTATATCCACAGAAGATTTAAATGGTTTAATCATCTCAATAACGCTTACTCTAAAGCAGTGTTACGTGCGCATGGTGCGCATCATTCAAAACAAACGAAAGAAGAAGGTGAGTCATTTGGCATGTTATTGGTGAATAAAAAATACTTCCAAAAGAGAAGAGATTATTCAGGTAAGATTGAAAACTAAGCGAAAAGTAATTAATGACATAGAATGCATTCTACAGTGGTAGTGCTATTATGATATTGGAACCTTCCTACATTTTTATCAACTTATCCATCTTTATCAACCTTCCTTTTTCAACTATTTCTAGCAGATAGATTCCCGCTTTCAATTTTTTTAGATCAATACTATTGCTTCCTTCATAAAGTCGTTTTGTTTGCATTTTTTGTCCACGCATATCATTTAGAATCAAGAGCATCCATTCCGGTGTATACTCACGGATATTGATGATAAAATGATCCTTACTTGGAAAATTAGATGACTTTAAAACAAGGTTGATATAAAACACCCAATAAAGTGAGTCTGAGTCGGCATCCGATATAATTAATACTCCTTGTGGACTTCTTAATGCATCCCAATACAGGATCCCAAATTTGTAGCTCCTGAGACTCTCTTATAATTTGCATCTTCAACATCATAGTCATTTGTGACATATAAGAACTTACCGTCTCTGCCAGAAATACAAGCGTCCGCCTCAAAAATATTGATTCTTCCTTCGGGAATAAATTCCACTATTGGATTTCCTTGATTAAAATCAACTCTGCTGGTCCCAAATCTGGAATCCCGTTATTCCTCCACGAGAAATTCTGAATATCCCTTTGACAAAGTTTTCTTTATTGAGGAACAGAGCATTTGCTACTTCCACCAATTCCATATCATCGCTCCAATTAGAGCAAAATACTTTTTCTGCGTCGCTTGAAAATGCAAATTTTAGGCTATTCGAAATTCGTGTTTGATTATGGTAAGTAATCTTTATTTCTGCTACATGCCATAGCAATGTTGATTGACCTGAGCCATTCAATTTTTTCATCTTATACTAGGTTTAGATTGTTAAAGAATAGTTCTAAACCAGTGTAATAAGAATGAAGAGAGATTCCAAGACGGTAGAAGATGCCAGAATGGCAAGAATTTTTTATTGCGGAGGATACATTAATCAGATGCGAAAATGCAATATGCATCTGGTGCTCTTTAATATTTATTTTAATTGTATTTGGAAAATACGAAAGGCATTGAGTATCTTGCAATCTAATCTATAATTTCTTAAAATTTAATTAGAAAATGAAAATTTATTTCTTCTATATAATACTTTACATTTTATAACACTTATCTTACTTGGTATTTACGAATAAGAAAAAATAAAATTTTATTTGGGCATTTCTTTAATTTTGCATACTAAATATTTTCTACTTCAATACATGTCACACCGAGCAAAATGAAATGAAATTCGAGCTGTAAGAATGAAAAATTTATAGTTTTACTACTTTATGGATTACTGATACTTTATTTTTATCAATTAACTGGACCATATAGATTCCAGGTAACCAGTATGAAGTAGGAAAACTTAACTGACATTCAGTAACTTGAAAATCTTGAATGGTTTTCCCTTGTTGATTTGTAATTTTACATAAAACAGGAAAATTAGTATTCGGATCAGGTATCTCAATATTAAGATACTTGTTAAATGGCATGGGATACATATTAAAATTGAAAGTTTTCTCTTTTGGATTCTCTGAGTTATTTAATAAAGTGGAATTTATTTCGTATATAAAATAATTATTTTTGTGTTCATTTGTAAATAAAGTATCCTTAACACAAATCAAGGTGTCGCTAAAGGTATAGCCAACAATAAGTATATTCCCATTATTTAGTAATACAGCATCTTCAATATGCTCAGTACTGTCACCCTGAAAATAAAAACTGTGAATGACAATTCCGTTAGTATCTATTAAATATACAAAGCAATCGCTGGCTCCTATGGATTGATAAGCTACCCCGGGAGATTCATATATTTTATCTTTAAATTCACCAGCGATAATAAATTGATTTTTGCTTCCATTTTTAAATATATTTAAATTCCGGTAGCCTTGACCTTCGTATTCAATAAGGTCTTCATAACTTCCTGCTAAGTTAAACTTTGCAATAAAACCATTTTCCATATTGATTGAAGTTGAAACAATGGTAGTATCAATGTTCAGGGTATTCAGGTAATTACCCATAACATAAACTTTATCGCCTGACAAGATGGATTTATAAAAAACCCCTTGTGTTTTATGATACCAATCCAATTTACCGTCTTTTGTGAATTTAAACAACAAGCTACTTCCTACGTTTGAATTGGACAACAAAATGGTATCCGATTTAAAATATAATCTGGAACTATATATATCAGCACTTAAATATATATTTTGATCACTATCTGCAATAATATTATATGGATATTTAAATGAATGTCCAAGAATTGGGTAAATTTCTTCAACTTTATAGTTTTCCTTATTCATCCTGAACAGTAATAAATCCAATTCATGAATATCATTTGCTAAACCAGGAAAAATAAAGGAGTCCAAATATGCAGTAGCTCCGAAATTGCAGGCCACATAGATAAATTCCTGATCAGCATAAAAGCAAGCCAAGTCAAAGCCATTTCATACAACCTGGCATAAATTTAATTTTTTCGATGCACCATTATAATGAAAAATATAAACTGCAGTTGCGGAATCGATGAAAGGATTTGTAAATAATTGGTTATCATGGTAAATCGTATCAGCACCTCTCAGTGCAAAATAATAATTATCATTATTATCATTATAACTTCCAGTTATTTTAAGGCTTTTATCCCCATAAAAGTGAAGAGTATTAACCAATTTATCATCCTTATCAAAAATAGCAAAATAAGATTCACTCTTACGTCTTGGATCTTTATTTCCCTTAGGAAAAAAAACATTTTCCCTAATTAAGACTGTATCATTCGAGCTGATAATTCCTATATAAAGCTTACTACTTTTATTCAAACTAATCATTGGATTAGAATATTGATTGATTTTAAAGTATGGCCTAAATTGAGAATAAGATTTATCGACATTAAACACAAATGTCAATATTAAAATAATAAGTAATTGTAGTTTTAATGTCATTATAAAAAGATTAGACAAAACCCCATGAATTCCTTTAAAAAAAATAAATTCATGGGGTATAATCATAAATTAAAATTTAACAATTTTTATTGTTTTTTGATAATTTCCAACATTTAATTTAAGCAGCAATAATCCGTGTGCATTTAATTCGCTTAAATTCAAAACATAGGTCTTGCCAACAACATCTTTTGCTTTTTCCTGATATAACAATTTGGAATTTAAATCAAATATTTTCAAATCAAACTCTTTGTAAGAATTATCGAAATGAATTATTAAATTATCGCTAAATGGATTTGGGCTTATAGTCACGAAATTTGACGAGTTCGTAATTTTCTTTAATGAATTTCGTGGTAATGCATCCTCTCCTGTGCCGGGGTATATAAATCTTTCACCACCAATCAAGGTTCCAGACGGAGAAGTTTTATAATGCTTTAAATCGAATGCAAAAGGTTTTGTATCACCATTGCCTTCAACAAATAAATCCAAAAAATATTCCTTCATATTTGTGAGACTAATATTACAGAAAGTAACGGGGAAACTTGTAACGTTAAATAATCCTGATTCTGAATCATATGAAAATCCTGATCCATGGCTACCGCCTGCAACCCATTTTATTTTTAAAGAATCCCTTAAATTAATACTTATACTACTATTGTCCAGAGTACTTGAATAGTGCGGAATAATAGCATCAGTAATTTGAATACAGGAAGTACCTTCAGTACTATTTAAGATGTCTCTTATATAGACAACTGCGGTGTCCGTGGTATATCCTGGTACAAAAAGCACAGTGACATTTTTCCAAACAATATTATTATTACATCTAGTATTTGTATTAGTATTTGATACCTCTGTGCAATTCATATCATCTTCACTTGAAGCTATTCTTGCTAGCAAACAGTAATGATGCTTACCAGCATCATTGAAATTTTCAGGATTTGGAGGAATCCATTCAAGTTTAACAATTCTCTCTTCTCCAGCTTCAATGTCTAATGCGTCTAAATCAACCGTGCCAATTTCATTAGATATAACGAAGCCATTTAGTGTCGAATACTCCCAATTACTTGGCCAGGCTAATCCTGTAGAAGCTTTCGACCAATATACATGCAGCGTAGCGTCAGTTATAAGATCGCATCCTTTACTTCGCACCTTAACATATACGTAATTAGTTTTATCAACTGCACCAGCGCGATATACAGGATTATCATGAAAGGGCGCATCATCATCAGTCGGCCTCACCCAAATATCTTCACTTAAATACATTACAGCTGATGTTGGGTTCTCCTCTATTCCTACATCATCCACATCATCTTTCATATAAAGGTCTGGACCACTGTCTGGATTTGATGCCATAAATCTGGAAAGCCCTATGTTATAAGTTCTATCAAAATGATTCCAAATTATACATAATTCCCAATCTTCATATTCTTCATCTAAAGCAGCTTGATAAATAAAATCCGCAATTTCAGGTTGTTCATTGGCATATCCGGCTTCCTTAAGCCCAAGTAAAACTATGTTATCGGTTCTTTCTTTTCCAATATCAAGGTAGATTTTCATCAAAACAGATGATAAAATTTGTCCATAGTAATGTCCGGTTAAACCAGTTTGGGGATAAATAAGACTGGTATTGCTCGTACGATTGGTGGTAGGGAAAGCAAAAAAACTTGGATCTGTACCAGGGTTCCAATTTGCCCACCGGAAAATCCTATAAAATCCACTCTCATAATCCTTATATGATTTCAATTCGTTAACTTCAGAGGCAGCCCAATAATCAGCTATACCTTCCCCAATTCCGTCATAACCTAAATCTAAGGGATTGCCACCAAAGCCAGCAAGTGAATGATGAATATAATGGCCGGTTTCGTGTAAAATCACCATTGCATCTTCTGCGTAATCAACATTGGGTATAAAATTGGGTGGGTCCGAAAAGTCCGCACCATCGCCAAATCTTACTCTACCGAAAGAAGAAACTTTTCCATAAGATGCATTACCATATCCGTCTTCCCAATGAGGATCAAATTTTAAAACCCCTGTAGAAAAGTTCTCAAGAGATTTTGCGTATCTTAAAGAATTATCAATGAAATAGTAACACATTACTGCCTCAAATCCTCATTGAGATCTATCAAAGTTAAAAGCAGAACTATTTTGTATGAAAAGTTCTCCATTATTATCATAGTCTGCGATTTCTGTATGCGCCCCTTTAAGTATATAATCACTTCCATCTTGCGTTATTCCAATTAAATCAACTTGCTTATACAAAGCATCAAAAGTTGCATTGTTATTATCGTCATCATCTTCTAAACTACCTTGACCATATGTACCATGAGAGCTAGTGATAGGATCAACTTCAAATATTTTACCAGTTCCATCAACATATGAGAGCGAATTATTATAGACTTCTAAAATTTTTCCTGATATAGCATCTAAATAAACTAACCACGACCCTGCCGGAAGCTTAGTTGATACATTGCATTTGTATGCTAGTGAAATTGAATCTTGGTTTACGTGGATAATTAAATCTATTTTAGGTACTTCCGGAAATATTTTACAATTAAAATAACTCAAAAGTGATTTAATCGCTTCTTGCTGGGATATTTTTGGGTTAATGTCTATGTCATTTAGTATTGGAACGGTATTTTGGGAAATCGCGGTAAGTTTTTGAGCTTTATTAAATGATAAAATAACTTGATTATAATCAACGGGAAGTCCTTTGTAATACTGCCTATATTTGACAACTCGGTCAAAGATATCCTCCTCCTCCTCTTTCAATGTAATATCAAAGCATGCAGTATGTTTAAATTTGCTCCAATTATTAGTTAAGTAATATGTAGCCTTTTCATTAAGTGATTGGCCTGGAAGACTTAGATTCATTGAAATAGCCTGTTGGACTGCATTGTCGCTTTTCCTTAATCGTCTTACGCCATTGATATATGTTTCCCATTTCTTTTCTTTTTTAATTTCCAAATTTTTATAAGGAATTTGTGTTTGTGATATAACAGGAAAATAATTGATTACCTGAAGAAAAGTAATTCCAAAAAGTAGAGACCTTTTAAAAAAGTAATTACTCAATAAAAACACATTTAGTTTTTTCATGATGAAGATTTAAATGTGAAACAATTGTTAAATAAATTCAAATCTGATCATTTTTCACAAGGATTCCAAATAATTTTACAATTTTAACACATGGTATTATATATATTAACCCACGTTGCAGCTAAGTAGGGTGTAAAGCTTGTATTTCCTGGGTTTCTGTTTTTTTGGGTATCAGTTTGTGTACTACAGATTTTCGTTTTTGGAATGGCTGATATTTTGATTTCAGGATATCATATATAATC
>JALYPU010000024.1 GCA_030856215.1 Bacteroidota bacterium | reverse complement strand
CTCAACATGTAACCATCGGAAAAATAGAATGCCAAAAATGTCATGGTAAAGTGGAAGAAATGGACATCGTAAAACAACATGCACCACTATCTATGGGTTGGTGTATTAATTGCCACAGAGAAACGGATGTCAAATTTGTCGAAAACAAATACTACGATTCATATAAGACCTATCACGAAGAATTGAAGTCAGGTAAAAAGCAAAGTGTGAAAGTTTCTGATATTGGAGGTCTTGACTGCCAAAAATGTCATTATTGATTATTGTAAAACTCAAAGATGAAGTCGGAACAAACATTAACCTGGATAGATGAGCGCGATATAACAAATGATAGCGTTTTGAAGAGTGATCAAAATGCTGAATTTAATCCGATCGCACTAGAAAGTTTTTTGGAGGATGAACGTAGCGGACATTTGCAAGGGAATCGAAGGGATTTTCTAAAGGTACTTGGATTTGGAATTGGGGCAGCTACACTTGCCTCCTGTGAGATTCCTGTTAAAAAAGCCATTCCTTATGTAATCAAACCAGATGAGATTGTTCCGGGAATTGCAAATTACTATGCTTCTTCATTTGTTCACGGTGGAGACTATTGTTCGATCTTAGTTAAAACCAGAGAGGGTAGGCCGATCAAAATAGAAGGAAATGCATTGTCATCCATAACTAAAGGTGGAACGTCAGCGAGAACGCAATCGGCTGTTCTTAGCTTATACGATTATAATCGCGTAAAAGAACCCGCCAAAGTATTGGATGGAAAATTAGAAACTATTACCTGGTTAGAATTGGACAACGCAGTGAAATCTTCGCTCCAATCTGGTAACGTTCGGGTTCTGAGCTCAACCATAATGAGTCCTTCCACTAAAAAAGCCATCCAGGAATTTTCTACTAAATATCCTAAGGCTAAACATATATCCTATGATGCCGTATCAAGTGCAGCGCTTTTAGATGCGACACAAAAATGTTTTGGGGAAAGAGTTTTACCAGACTATCGATTTGACAAGGCCCAAACAATTGTTAGTTTTAATGCAGATTTTTTAGGTACCTGGATTTCACCCATCGAATATGCTACTCAATATGTAAAGCATCGCTCCATAGATCCTGCCAATCCATCTATGTCAAAACATGTGCAAATTGAATCTCACATGTCTTTAACAGGTTCCAATGCAGATAATCGTATTTTAGTAAAACCCTCAGAACAAGGAACGGCCATAGCTGTTTTATATAATGAAATTGCTGGCAAAACGGGAGGCCCCACGATAACAGCCTCAGGACTAAATGAAAAGGCGCGCGCAGCATTGGTAAAACTTGCCGATATTTTAATTAGCCAAAAAGGAAAAAGTCTGGTTGTTTCGGGAAGTAATAATATAGGCGAACAAGTGTTAGTTCATGGCATCAATTCGATGTTAGGCAATCTGGGTGAAACCGTAAATTTTGCAAGAGCCTCTTTTCAACGACAGGGAAATGATCTGGAATTGAATCAACTCTTGACTGACATGAATTCAGGCGCCGTCGACGCGTTGATCCTATGGGATGCAAATCCGTGTTTTGATCTTCCGATGGCGAATGCATTCAAAGATGCCTTAGCCAAAGTAAAGACAAAAATTAGTTTAAATAGCTTGTTGGATGAAACCAGTTTACAATGTACCTATATGGCTCCTCAACACCATATGTTGGAATCCTGGGGCGATGTAGAGCCAAAGAGAGGACTTTATAGTTTCATTCAACCAACCATTAATCCAATCTTTAATACCCGTCAAGGGGCTCATTCTTTATTGGTGTGGGCAGAAAGTTCTTTACTAAAGACTGATGCAGAGCAACCGTTTTATGAATTTCTGAAAGATTCCTGGATTTCACAGATCGGCTCCAACTGGGACAAAGTATTACACGATGGCGTGTATGAAATTCCTTCTTCGGCAGTTAATGCACCAGGTTTTAAAGGGAATGCAACCGAAGCAGCTGGAATGATTACTAAAATTTCCACTGCACCTTTAGAAATATCATTCATAGAAAATATAAGTATCGGGTCGGGTCAATATGCAAACAATCCATGGCTTCAAGAATTACCAGATCCTGTCACTCGTTGTGCCTGGGGAAATTATGTAATGGTTCCTATCAGTTTTGATGGAGACAATAGATTCATCAGTTTTAATGATATTGAAGAGAACGGTGAATTGGTGGATGTGGCTATTGCTGGAAATAAAATAACGGTGGGTGCTGTCAAACAATTTGGACAAATGCAAGGTACCGTGGCGATTGCTGTAGGCTATGGTCGCAGTGCTGCAGGTGTTTGTGGTTCAGGTATCGGTACGGATGTATATCCATCCTTAACTATGGATAATGGATACATACAATATTTTAACACAAACGTGGAAGTTTCCAAGAGTTTGGGTTCCATTGAGAAAAATTTTGCCTGTGTGCAGCATCACCATACGTTAGGAGTAACAGCTATTGAAAAAAGTTCCGGCAAAAAAATAAATGCAGATGAAGCCGCCTTAGTGGATGAAACCTTCAAAGGAATTACCAAAGGATATCAAGGTTCGTTGACTAAAAGATCCATTATCCGTCAATCCAATTTGAAAGACCTTGGTGAAAATATCGCACTGCTCGAAACCGAAAGAAAATCACATCAGAAATTAAATTCGCACACATTATATCCAGGATATGACTACAAATACAACAGTGGTCATCATTGGGGTATGCACATCGACCTAAATGCTTGTATAGGCTGTGGCGCTTGCGCTGTGGCTTGCATGGCCGAGAACAATGTGCCTGTGGTCGGGAAACGAGAAGTATCCAGACATCACGAAATGAGTTGGCTTCGTATTGATCGATATTTTTATGGAGATGTCGACAATCCAAACGTGGTTTACCAGCCTATGATGTGTCAGCATTGTAATAATGCACCTTGTGAGAATGTTTGTCCAGTCAATGCTACCAATCATTCACAAGAAGGACTCAATCAAATGATTTATAACCGTTGTGTAGGTACGCGATATTGTGCCAACAACTGCCCTTATAAAGTGCGTCGATTCAATTGGTATGATTTTACTGCGGCAGATTTATTTCCAGTAAATCAACATAATATTCATCAGGAAACAGATAAGCCATATTATGCAGATAACCTGATTAGGATGGTATTAAATCCAGATGTTACTGTTCGGTCTAGAGGTGTTATTGAAAAATGTTCATTTTGCGTTCAAAGAATTCAGGATGGAAAATTGACTGCAAAAAGAGAAGGACGAGGACTGTTGGATAATGATGTAAAAACAGCTTGTCAAACGTCTTGTCCCACCGGCGCTATAACTTTTGGAGATATGAATAATTCTGAAGGGCAATTAAGTAAGAAAAATGAAAGTCCTTTGAATTATATTGTACTGGAAGAAATAAATGTAAAATCAGTGGTTAATTATACAATGAAAGTGAATAACCGGGATGAAAACCTGGATGCCTAAACTTAAACTAAAAACAAATGTCAGGAATTGTTGCCTCGGTTAGACGCCCACTTATTGAAGGTCATAAGACTTACCACCAAATAACGGAGGATCTTTGTAGTCCTACGGAAAGAACTCCAAGTTTAGCATGGGTTATAGCGTTTATATTGGCAGCGTCTACTATGGCTTTTGGGTTTTTCTGCATAGCATGGACTATATGGATGGGCACCGGAACATGGAATCTTAACCGAACGATTGGTTGGGGATACGATATAACCAATTTTGTTTGGTGGATCGGAATTGGTCACGCAGGAACGTTGATTTCCGCCATCTTGATGCTATTCCGTCAGCGATGGAGAACAGGTGTAAATAGAGCAGCTGAGGCGATGACGATTTTTGCAGTAATATGCGCGGCCATGTTTCCACTGATTCACGTCGGTAGAATTTGGGTAGTATTTTATTTCTTGCCATATCCCAACACAAGAGGCACTCTATGGCCGAATTTTAATTCCCCATTACTTTGGGACGTTTTTGCGATTTCTACCTACTTTTCAGTCTCTCTTTTATTTTGGTACACTGGATTGGTTCCAGATTTTGCAACGATTCGAAATCGCGCTTCAGGCGTAAGAAAAAAGATCTACAATGCCCTTTCGTTTGGATGGACGGGTTCGGCCAAACACTGGCAACGATGGGAATCACTTTCACTAGTTTTAGCCGGGTTATCGACGCCCCTTGTGCTTTCAGTGCATACTATTGTAAGTTTTGACTTTGCCACGTCTGTTATTCCAGGCTGGCACACGACTATTTTTCCACCATACTTTGTCGCTGGAGCCATTTTTTCTGGATTTGCTATGGTACAAACCTTAATGGTCATCACCCGAAAGATTTTAAAACTGGAACAGTATATTACGTTGGAACATATTGAATCTATGAATAAGGTAATTTTGGTGACAGGAACCATTGTAGGTGTAGCCTATTTGACCGAATTATTTATAGCATGGTATTCCGGGTATGTATATGAGCAGTTTGCATTTTTTAACAGAGCCTTAGGAGTCTATTGGTGGGCCTATTTTGGCATGATGACTTGTAATGTTATTTCGCCGCAGATATTCTGGGTTAAAAAATTCAGAAGAAGCATTTTTGTGACGTTTATTATGTCCATTTTTGTCAATATCGGTATGTGGTTTGAACGATTTGTTATTATTGCTACCACATTGGCACGAGATTATTTACCCTCTTCCTGGAGTTATTATTTCCCGTCATGGGTTGAGATTGGCATATTTGTAGGAACCATTGGTTTGTTTTTTACTTTGTATTTGATTTTTTGTAGAGTGGCTCCTGTGGTGGCAATAGCTGAGGTTAAACATATTTTAAAAGTTGCAGGAGACCAATATATTGGTGAAAATGCCACACATCAGTCAGGTCACCATCGACATGATAAAATAGATCACGGTTCGCATCATCAAAGTCATTGAATATAAGAATTAGTTTACATCATGAGGAGTTTAAATAAAGAAGTTATATACGGAATCTACAATGATGAAGAGATTATGCTCAATGCAGTTCGTAATGCCAAAAGCAAACATCTTGAAATCATGGATGTCTTTACGCCTTTTCCGGTGCATGGATTGGATCAAGCGTTGGGTTTAGCTGAATCGAGGTTGCATCAACTTGGCTTCGTTTATGGTGCCATAGGTACCTTAACAGCGTTCTTGGGTATGACGTGGATTTTTACACAGGATTGGCCCATTATATTTGGAGGTAAACCGCATTGGTCTGTACCTGCTTTTATACCGATAGTTTTCGAGATGACCGTATTGTTTGCATCCTGGGGGATGACCATTACATTTTACACTATATGCGGATTATGGCCCGGAGTATCCAATCCACAAATTGATCTTAGGACGACGGATGACAAATTCTGTATTGCATTTGATCGCTCTGAAATTTCCGATGACCAGGCCCGCGAATTTTTTAATGAGACAGGTGCTGAAGAGATAAACCATAAATCCATTTGATAATGAAGAATTTTGATCATATATATTTGGTATTCATAGTTTGTTTGGGTGTCTATGCTTGTGCTCCAGCGGGAGGAAATAACACAGGTCACGAATACATGCCGGATATGGCTCATTCTGTAGCTTATGAAGCGAATATAGATAATTACTATTTCTACCATACCTGGGATTCAAAAGAGGTGTATAGAAACTATTCCATCCCAAAACTGCCGGTTAAAGGAAGCATTCCAAGAGGTTTTGCAGGTGCCTCCGCTACAGATTCTAGTTCTAAAGCAACTTTTGCAGCATTAATGGATGGGTCCATGAGTAACAATGCGATTCGCGTGGTTGGCAATGGATTTGTACCTTATTATTATAAAGATACCGAAGACGAGAGGAATCGGGCGATGAGAGAAATTATTTCGAATCCTATGCCGATTAGCAAAGCAGGCTTGGAAAGAGGAAAAAACTTATACACCATTTATTGTGGTATCTGTCATGGTGAACAGGGCGACGGAGCAGGATATTTAGTTAGGGATGGAGGTGCTTATCCAGCGCAGCCTGCTAACTTTTTAAAAGATGAATTTATCGCAGCTACTGAAGGCCGTTATTATCACAGTATTATGCATGGCAAAAATGTAATGGGTGCATATTCTGATAAACTATCCTTCCAAGAACGGTGGGAAGTTATACACCATATACGATCACTGCAAGCGGTATCAAAAAAATTAGTCTATTCTGAAGTAGAAAATACATTTACAGGTTCACAGGCGTTATTGGATGCAAAAAAAGCTTCCGCTTCATTGGCACAAACAACTGCAATCACTGTAACAAAATAATAATTGTATCAAGAAGTTAAGAAATAAATAATGAGCTCAATTCAATTAAAATCAAAAGATAAGATCACACTTATAATCATGGGGTTTATTGGTTTGATTTCTATCGTCGCGATGCTATTAAATGACGATGCTTATTTTACGAGATTCTGGTCCAGCATGCTTGTGAATACCGTTTTTTTTACTATCGTCGCTTTAATGGCTATATTTTTTATTTGCATTAGTGTGACAGCCTATGCAGGATGGAATGCTGGATTTAAAAGAGTCTGGGAAGGAATGTCGCAATTTTTAATTGTAGGATTAATTTTAATGGGCATTATTTCATTAGGCGTATTTTTTAAGTGGCATCATTTATATCATTGGGCAGATGAAAACGCAGTAGCCCATGACGAAATATTACAAGGTAAAAGTGGATTCTTAAATAAATGGACTTATTTAATTGGTGGGCTTGGAATATTAGGTTCCTGGGTATTTTTTGCAAGAAGAATGAGGAGTTTGAGTATCAAACAAGATGACCATGGTGATTTCAGATTAACTGAATACAATTCCATGAAATTTTGGGGGGCTATCTTTTTGCCAGTGACTGGATTTTCAAGTGCAGCAGCTATTTGGTTATGGGTGATGTCAGTAGATGCCCATTGGTATTCCACGTTATTCGGTTGGTATACAGCTACCAGTTGTTTTGTTAGCATGATTGCCTTGACTATTTTACTATTGATCTTTTTAAAATCGCGAGGTTATTACCATAATGTAACTTCAGAACATTTTCATGACCTTGGAAAATTCATGTTCGCGTTTACAGTATTTTGGACGTATTTATGGTTTTCACAGTATATGCTAATTTGGTATGGAAATATTGGAGAAGAAACCGTTTATTTTCAAACCAGAGTTAAAGAGTACCCAATTTTATTTTACGGAAATTTGGTAGTGAATTTTGTATTGCCATTTTTAATTCTCATGCGAAATGATACTAAAAGAAAATATGGTACGCTCATCGTTGTTTCTGTATTGGTTATATTTGGACACTGGATGGATTTATTTCAAATGATTAAACCAGGCACCCTGCATACAGCACATGAATTAAGCGCACATCTTGGTGGTGCGGCAGAACATGCTACTCAAAACGGTCATGAAGCTGCTGCTCATGGTCATGAGGCTTCCAATTTTAACATTGGATTTACCATTCCAGGTCTTCCAGAAATTGGATTGATGATTGGATTTTTAGCTTTATTTATTGCAACGACATTACATTATATTTCGAAGGCATCTCTGGTGCCTAAAAACGATCCATTTTTACAAGAGAGTTTACATCATCATGTCTAATTGTAAAATTTAAGAAATGACAATTTTAATCATTATATTATCCATCATTTTATTATTTGTAGTCTTATTGCAGATTGCGAAGATCAATGAAATTGCATCAGAAATTCGGGGAGAAGAAGAGTCTGAATATAGAAGTTCAGATGCCAGCGGTAAATGGTTATTGATTTATGGGGTAGTTTTTTTGGCTGCTTGTTTTTGGTCTGCCATTTATTACACGAATTATATGATGGGATATGGCCCCCATACTTCTGCTTCTGAGCATGGCAGTGTCATAGATTCCATGTTTAATCTTACCCTGATTTTTACAGGTATTGTGTTTGTACTCACTCATGCGGCACTGTTTTGGTTCGCCTACAAATATCGCTCTCAACCTGGCCGCAAAGCCTTGTTCATGCCGCATGACAACCGCTTGGAAATAATATGGACAGCAATTCCGGCATTAGTAATGACCATTCTGGTAGTAAAAGGCTTGGTTGCCTGGAATAGCATTATGGCAGATGTATCCGAAACTGATAATTATTTAGAAATTGAAGCAACGGGTTGGCAATTTGCATGGAACCTAAGATATCCTGGAGCAGATGGAAAACTTGGCGTCAAAGATTTTAGATTAATTGAACCCGGAATAAATGAATTGGGTCAGGATTGGAATGATGAGCGCAATCACGATGATTTTAATTCAGATGAGTTAGTATTACCTAAAGGGAAAAAAATTAGAATTAGAATTATTGCCAGAGATGTGCTGCATAATTTTTACTTGCCTCATTTCAGAGTAAAAATGGATGCGGTCCCAGGAATTCCTACGTATTTTATTTTTACGCCTACAAAAACAACAGACGATTACCGTCAGGAATTGAGAAAATATCCCGAATACAATATTCCATCGGATCCATCAGATCCGAACAGCCCACCAAAATGGAAAGCATTTGAATACGAGCTTGCTTGTGCAGAGTTGTGCGGAAAGGGACATTATAGCATGCGGAGACTTGTAAAAGTAGTTACTCCAGAAGAATATGAAAAATGGCATGCTACACAGAAATCATATTATTTAACGTCTGTTCGTAATAATGAGGGAGATCCGTTTAAAGGAAAACCGGTGCAGGCTGAATTGATAAATCTGGCGCAGGAATTGCAAACAAATTTAGATAAGGCACTCGATACGTTAAATAAAAATGTAGAAGATCGGACTATTAGATTATATAATCTATATTTTGAAACAGGTTCTACCGTTTTAACTTTTGAATCAGAATTGGCATTAAAAGTCCTTCAGGAAACCTTTGAAAAATATCCGAATTTTAAAGTGGAGATCAGCGGCCATTCAGATAACACGGGTGATTTAAACACCAACATGACGCTTTCTTCAGGCAGAGCTAAATCAATAAAAGAATATTTTAGTGAAAAAGGTATAGCCAGTGATCGAATGACTTGGATTGGATTAGGGCCAACAAAACCTATTGATACGACCGATACGGAAGAGGGTAGAGCAAAAAACCGACGTATTGAATTTAAAATTATTGGATTTTAAAATTTACATGTATGTCATCAAATCATTCTCAGCATAAAGAACCCGATGTTTTAATTGAAACCCAAGGTTTTGATGATCATTTTCATGAACACCATCATGGAGATAAATATCAGGCTAGTTTTCTAACTACTTACATCTTCAGCCAGGATCATAAGATCATTGCCAGGCAATTTTTGATCACTGGAATATTTTGGGCGGTGATTGGTGCTGCCATGTCCATTATTTTTCGTTTGCAATTGGGTTTTCCGGAGGCTAGTATGGCCTGGTTAAAACCTATTCTTGGAAAATGGATAACCATCAATGAAGCGGGGATCGGAACATTAGATTCGGAATTTTATTACGCGTTGGTTACCATGCATGGTACCATCATTGTATTTTTTGTGTTGACTGCAGGATTGAGCGGAACATTTAGTAATCTATTGATACCGCTGCAAGTAGGGGCCAGGGACATGGCGTCTCCTTTCTTAAATATGTTGTCTTACTGGTTTTTCTTTCTTTCTAGCGCAGTAATGTTTTACTCACTATTTCTGAATACAGGACCTTTTTCCGGTGGATGGACAGCGTATCCGCCTCTCAGTGCCCTGCCGCAGGCCTCGATAGGCTCAGAGGCTGGAATGACGCTTTGGACGGTCTCCTTGACATTATTTGTGGTTTCTGTGTTATTGGGTGGCATTAACTATATCACCACGATATTAAATTTAAGAACTAAAGGAATGACGATGTGGCGCATGCCATTAACCATTTGGGCATTTCTTGTTACCGCTATATTAGCATTACTTTCTTTTCCGGTATTGGCCTCTGGCTTCTTTTTACTAATATTTGACAGAAGCCTGGGAACTAGCTTTTTCCTTTCTGATATTTTCATCAATGGTCAGGCATTAGATCGGATTGGAGGAAGCCCTATTCTGTACCAGCATATATTTTGGTTTTTAGGGCATCCTGAAGTGTATATCATCATCTTACCAGCCATGGGAATCGTGTCGGAAGTCATGTCTGTTCATGCGCGCAAACCCATATTTGGCTATCGTGCCATGGTATATTCTATTTTGGCTATCGCATTTTTATCTTTTATAGTCTGGGCACATCACATGTTTATGTCCGGAGTGAATCCATTTATCTCAAATTTCTTTGTAGTCTTTACACTTATTATAGCCGTACCATCAGCAGTAAAAGTCTTTAACTGGATCAGTACGTTGTATGGTGGAAATATTCGTTTGAATACGCCTATGCTATTTAGTATTGGTTTTGTTTCCATGTTTATTTCAGGTGGATTGACAGGAATATTTTTAGGAAACTCTGCAATAGATATTCAACAACACGATACATACTTTGTAGTAGCCCATTTTCATATTGTGATGGGTGTGGCTGCATTTTTTGGAATGTTTGCGGGAGTTTATAATTGGTTTCCAAAAATGTTTGGTCGGTTTATGAATGAAACATTGGGAAAAATCCATTTCTGGATGACCATGATTGGCGCCTATGCAGTGTTTGGTCCCATGCATTATCTCGGTATGGCAGGCGTACCCAGAAGGTATTATCGATTTGATAATTTCGAAGCGTTTTCAGGATTTGATGATATGAATAAATTCATCACCATTGCAGCTATCATAACGTTCTTTGCGCAAATATTATTCGTTGTAAATTTTTTCTGGAGTATGTATAAAGGAAAAAAGGTGACCTCACAAAATCCTTGGGGGTCCAATGCATTGGAATGGACTACACCGATAGAACCAGGACACGGAAACTGGCCGGGCAAAATACCGACAGTGCAACGTTGGGCGTATGATTATGGTAAGGACGAACGAGAGCATATTCAACAACATATCCCTTTGCGCGACGGGGAGGAACAGAGTAGTCATTAACATTAAAAATTGAAGTCGAAAATATTTTGAATCAACTAAAAACATATAGTCACAAACAAAATCATTTCATTACAGATTTTGGAATTCTGGTAAAGTTCAAACTTTCCTTGATGGTAGTTTTTTCCAGTTTAATCAGTTATTTTATCTTATGCGGAGGTATTGTGAACTGGACGATATTTTCGCTCCTTACCATCGGAGGACTAAGTATCACGTTTGCTGCTAATGCCTTAA
Source organism: Bacteroidota bacterium (assembly GCA_030856215.1). Lineage (GTDB taxonomy): Bacteria > Bacteroidota > Bacteroidia > Chitinophagales > Saprospiraceae > Vicinibacter. Next base: position 12,189 of record JALYPU010000024.1, on the reverse strand, counting down.
ATCAGGCGTTGGAACGTGATTATGATAAACTTATGGAGAGGACAGCTTTGAGACCAGTAGCGGATGGTCGGATGAATTTATCAATGGCGGTATTGATTTCTGGTATTTTCTGTTGTATTGGCGTTATTTCATTAGCGATGATAAATCCAAGCTCTGCCGTTTTTGGAATGTTATCTTTTATTATTTATGCTTTTGTATATACCCCGCTTAAGCGATATTCCACATTAGCAATTCCTGTGGGTGCAATACCTGGAGCGCTACCTGTATTAATTGCGGGATTTGCAGCACAGGGCACCGTTACTATAGAAAGTTTTAGTTTATTTGGAATTCAATATCTATGGCAATTTCCCCATTTCTGGGCTATAGCCTGGTTGGCTCATAATGATTATACGAGAGCAGGATTTAAACTAATAAAACATAATGACGGTCGACCGGATCCATCCTACGGATTATATTCAATGTGTTATGCTGTATTAGGCATCATTTTTATTTTACCTTTTATGTATAAAGGTGATATGTCGGTAATCATTTTTTCTTTCTTAGTAATTTCTATGCTGATCTATGCTTGGTTTGGGTGGAAACTCTATAAAGAAAATGATCGGAATAGTGCCAAACGCTTAATGTTTTGTTCGATTATTTATTTGCCGGTTGTTCTATGCTTATTACTCATCAATAATTGGATACCATAATGCCATTTGTTCAAATGATCGACAAGAATCTGCCGCCTAATCGACTCCATGCGATACGGTTTGGATTGTGGATTGCTATGGCATCTATTTGTATGATGTTTGGCGCTTTTACCAGTGCATATTTGGTTCGAAAACCAGCAGGAAATTGGTATGAATTTAAATTACCGGAACATTTTTTTTTCAGCACCTTGATAATTATTTTGTCGTCAATTTTTATTGAATGGGCTTATCAACAATTTAAAAAAGGGAATGAACGCAATTACCAATATGGAGTATTGTTAGGATTTATTTTTGGAATTGGATTTTTAATTGCACAAGTTTTTGCATGGAAAGCTTTATTCGCTCAAGGGATAACTATTAACCTAAATGTCTCGGGTTCTTTTCTTTATTTAATTTCAGGAATACATGCGCTGCATGTATTAGGTGGCATTGGAGCCTTATTGGTTTCTGTTATTACAGCCTATACATTTGACTTTGATAATTCACCAAATCGTAAGCTTAGATTTGATTTGGTTCGACAATATTGGCATTTTGTTGATGTATTGTGGATTTATTTATTAGTGTTTTTAATAATTCAATAAGCGTTAAATAATGGCTTCAGATCATTCAGCTCAAATACACGATACCCATCACGAAGGCGGCCTTTGGTCCGGTGGCAAAGAACCCTTTAAGGCTAGCTATGGTAAGTTGATGATGTGGTATTTTTTACTTTCTGATGCATTTACTTTTGCAGGTTTTTTAATTTCATACGGTACGCTTCGTTTTAGTATGGAGACCTGGCCAGTGCCCGATTTTGTCTTTTCATCATTACCTGGCGGGATTCATCATATGCCTTTAATTTTTGTGACCATTATGACATTTGTGTTAATTGCGAGCAGCGTGACAATGGTTCGTGCCGTACAAGAAGGTCATCGCGATAATAAGAAAGGAGTTGTGTATTGGATGTTCCTGACCATCATAGGGGGATTAGGATTCTTGGGTTGCCAGGCATGGGAATGGACTACATTGATGGGAACTGAGCATATGACCATACTTCAAAATCCCTTTGGAACCCATACGGAGAATGGCGTGTACCTTGAAGCAGATGGCCATGATATTAAAGTAGGCGATAGTTTCCATGCTGGTCAGTCTTATGTGATACATAAACATGATAGTGAATGGGCTCCTTTGACTTATAAAACTGACGCGGGAATCGTGAAAGAGCAACAAATGGGCCCTAAGGCCTTTGGAGCGCTTTTCTTTTTTATAACAGGATTTCACGGTTTTCACGTGTTAAGCGGGGTGATTTTTCTAACAATTATCATGTTGAATGTGGCAAGTGGTATTTATGCCAAGAGGAATAATCACTATGAAATGGTAGAAAAAATTGGCTTGTATTGGCATTTTGTAGATTTAGTCTGGGTGTTTGTGTTTTTAGTGTTTTACTTATTGTAGACTTTAAAAAGTAGTAAGGGTATGGGTCATTTAAGTTATGAGGAAGGAAAGAAGGTCGTTTTTAAAGGATTGATCATTCTAGGAATTGTCACTATAGCAGAAGTAATGGTTGCGTTAATAGGTAAAGGCTATATAATTCAGGGATTTTACTTACCTAAATATGTGATGTATTTTGCTATGATTAGCATGAGTTTATATAAAGCCTATTTCATTGTATATGAATTTATGCACATGAAATATGAAGTTCCGGGTTTAGTAAAAAGTGTGCTTATGCCAACGTTGTTATTAATCTGGGCGATAATAGCGTTCTTTACTGAAGGTAGCACATGGCATGATTGGAGAAGGCGGGTGAATGACCGGCCAATAGCGGCTTTCCAGTCACCTAAAGAAAATCACCCTGTGGACAAGAATAAACCAAATGAAAAGGATACGAAACATCCGGTTGGTCATGATGTAAAAGAAAACAAATTAGAAGAACACCCAGATAAGAAAGGAGAACCAGAGAAAATGGACAGTGTACATAAAGGCGAGCATAAACATTAATGCAAAATAAAGCCAAGGTTTTTATTTTATTTATTATCCTGGTATTATTGCCCTTGTTTGTTTTTTGGTATTTAAATAAAGGCACACAGATGAGGAAATCTGCTATGAGTGCTTTAGAGCCAAAAGGCCAGATTGGAAATTTTCAAAGTGTCACAGAACAGGATAGCATTTTTAATTCCGAACATCTAAAAGGAAATCGCTGGCTCATCACCATTTTGGGAGCGGATGCGGCCAGAGAAACTTCGTCAAAAGACATTTTAAAATTATTTACACAATCCAATAAGGATTTTAATGGTCATATATTTTCAATCATCGGATTGTTTCCCGGAGAAAGTATGGACGTGGCCCAAAATAAATTTAACTGGCCCAAAATGCCCAATTGGAAGGTGAGTTATATGGCAGAAAAGCATGTGTATATTTTTAGTACGGATGCTTTTGAAATTCCGGAAAGATTGAGAAATAAACCTTTGGCAATTTTAGTGGATGAAAATGGGCGTATTCGAAATTATTATGATTTATCGGACCAAAACAAATTGATGGAATTGGTGAGACATTATCCGGTATTTTTAAGTTTGAAAAAATAATATGCCGTTTTCTCCGGAACGAATTAAACGATACAACATATTCGGTTACATTATCAGTGGACTTGTTTTAATCATTGTGATTTTTATGAGAAAAATCCATATTGATTCGTCCATTGATTTTAGCTTTTTACCTGCGGTATATTCCAGTTTAAATGCTTTCTGCGCTGTAATATTAATAATTGCCTATATCCATATAAGAAAAGGGAAAATAGATACGCATAGGCGATTGATGAAAACAGCGGTGATAATATCTAGTTTGTTTTTATTCGGTTACGTATTGTATCACACGACTACCCCTGAAACCCTATTTTGTAAACAAGGGCCGATACGTACCATCTATTTTATTTTGTTGATTAGCCACGTGATATTAGCTGCTGTGAGTTTTCCTTTTGTGGTATTTACCTTTATAAGAGGATTGACAGGACAAGTGGCACGTCATAAAAAATTAGCAAGATGGGTATTTCCAATTTGGTTATATGTGTGTATTAGCGGACCTTTGTGTTATGTTTTATTATATCCATGTTATAAGTAATTGAGATGCACAAGAATAGAATCATCATAGTATTAAGTTTACTATTTGTGTGCTTGGTATTGACCTCTTCAGTCTTTGCTCAATGTCCTATGTGTAAAATGGCTGCGGAATCTAATCTGAAAGCTGGGGGAAATGCAGGTAAGGGCTTAAATCAAGGCATTTTATACCTTTTGGCTCTCCCTTACCTGGCAGTAAGTATTTTGGCTTTTTTATGGTGGAAAAATAAAAAAGTACTCAAACAGTCTTAGAATGCAAGGCTAATGCCGGCACCGGCACCAAAAGCATATCTCTTGGTTTTAATGTCCAAAATGGGTTCATCTGAGAGGTCATTAAGACCTTGCTGAAATTGACCATTTAAATTTAGATTAATTCTCCCCAATGGTATTTGAATTCCTGCTTTGGCCATAAGACCAGCTTCCCAACGATTGAATAATGAACTATTCATATTCAGGTCATAGGTGCCCGTATTAAAATCAAAGATTACATGGGCCTTGGTTTGTATTTCCCCTGACATGGCATAGGCTGCATAGGGTCCGGCGCTTAGGTTTAGTTTCACTTTTTCATTACCTATTTTATAATTTAACAATACAGGCAGCTCCATATATTGAAACGTAGGAATAGCTGTCAGGCCAGTGGATATTGGAATATTATATACGTCGAAACCGAAATCTTGACGAACCATAAATCCTGTCTTGCTGTAGTACAATCCTGATTCCACACCTACTCCATTTTCCCAATTTTTTGTGATGGAGACTCCGGCTTTAATACCTGTGTAATCGTGCGTATTTTTGATAAGATTTCCATCCCCTTTTATATTCATATTAGACCATAAGGGGCCGGCTTCAATACCCATTTGAATTTGGGCCGAAGATTTTTGAAATAAAATGCTTAAAAGAAATGTGGAGATAACGATAAATTTTTTCATGGCTTTAATTTTTATAATAGACTATAAAGCCGGAAAGAAATTTAGTTAAGAAGCGTTAAATGATTCTTATGAAACTAATAAAAAAGCCATGCAATTATTTGCATGGCTCTATTTAGCTTAGTGCTTATTTTTTTAATTAGAAGGTAAATCGTACAGCGAGACCTCCGTTTTCAGCAGTAAATCCATTTCCATACCCTGTGATTACAAAAGATGGTATCCAGTCAACACTAAGGTTAATAGGGACACTTTCAAATTTATAATCAAGACCCAATACACCTGCAAGTCCGATATAGGTTGAAGACTCATTACCAGTGTAATAATCATCCCAATCACCACCATAGAAACCTACAAAGGCACCTCCACCGTAATACCAACGTAAACCATCTATAGAACTGATGTCGTTGTGAATTTCGTAAAGACCTGTTACTCTTAAATAATTATACTTAAATCCAGGTACTCCATAACTTCTGTAGTTTAGAATTCCTTCTATCGCAGCGCGTTCATTTAAAAAGAATTTGCCCGTTAAGCCATAACCCCAAGCAAGCCTTAATCCAACCGCATTGTTATAATCCTGCGCCTTTAAGGAAGATAAAGAACAAAATAAGAAGAGAAATAGTGTTACACAAATAAACTTCGTTTTCATATTATTTTTTTTAAGGTTAAATAATTTGTTCAAAGATAAACAGTTTTGTAAATTTTATCAAAACTTTTCTCCAATTTCCCAATTTATCGGAACGCGATCAGATTGTATCAGAAATTCGTTTGTTTTTTTGAAATGATCATTGCCAAAAAAGCCTCCTCCCGCTAGCGGTGAAGGATGAAGGCTTTCTAAAATTAAGTGTTTATTGGGTGGAATCAGTTGTTTTTTACTTCTAGCGAAATTTCCCCAAAGCAAAAATACCAAACCCGTTTTTTTTGTAGCCAAAATCTCAATGACGCGATCTGTAAAATGATGCCATCCTATATGTTTATGTGAATTAGGTACATTTTGTTCGACGGTTAGAGAAGCATTCAATAAAAGTACGCCTTGTTTCGCCCATGAAGTAAGATCACCGTGAGACGGAATGGGGTATCCGAAGGCTCTTTGAATTTCTTTATAAATATTTAATAATGAGGGTGGAACTCTGATACCTTTGGGAACTGAAAAACTCAAACCCATAGCCTCATTGGGTCCATGATAGGGATCCTGGCCCAAAATAACTACCTTGACTTGATCAAACGGAGTTACGTCAAAAGCGTTAAAAATCAAGGATCCAGGAGGATAAATGACCTTATTTTGCTCTTTGGATTTTTTCAAAAAAGATATGAGCTGGATAAAATAGTCTTTTTGAAACTCTGAATCCAATTCTTTTTTCCAACTTCCTTCAATTCGGACATCCATTTATTAAAAAATTATTAATTTTGGTAAATTAGCTCAATTCATTTAATTCACTAATTAAAACACAATGAAATATATAGTTCTCATCTTCTCTTTGTTTTGTTCACAAATTTTAGTAGCCCAGCCTTTAAAGTCCTGGAGTAAGCTATTTGGAGGAAATGGCTCAGAGTTAGCCCATAACTCCCTGGTATTAAATGATTCTATGATTATGTCCATTGGAAGGACCAATTCAACTAGCTTGGGCACAAAGGGATTTGATGATGGATTTATTTGCGTGTATAGGCCAGACGGAAGCCTGAAGCATACTAAAACGCTGGGCACGGCTCAGAATGACCAATTCAATGGGGTCGTAAAGCTTACAGATAGTACCGTTGTATTAGGTGGTTATAGTTTTGGAAAGGGAGGCGATTTTTTGAATAATCACGGGATAGCCGATGGAATATTTGTCGGGTATAATGCCAAAAGGAATACTAAATTATGGGAAAAAAATATAGGCGGAACGAATACGGATCAATTTTTTGATATGTTTTACTTTGGGAAAGGCAAAATTATGGGTATTGGCGCCACTAAGTCCGTGGATAGGGATTTAATGTCCAACAAGGGTGATTTTGATATATTAATTAGCACGATTGATGAAGCCGGGACCATAGTCAGAACAAGAAATTTTGGTGCAAGTAAAGATGAGTTTGCCAGAAGGGCTGCATTGACTGACGTTGGATTTTTTTATGTAGCTGGTGAAACGGTTTCATCCAATGAAGGAGATTTTTTAGGTTTAACTAATAAAGGGAAGAAGGATATTTTTTTAATGAAGTTTAATCAAAACACTTCCTTGCTCTCCACTACGTTATTAGGTGGTCCGGGGGATGATCTGGTTGCTGATTTATTATATTTCGAAGACGGAAGTCTTATTTTATTTGCTACTGTCAACACAACCGGCGGCGATGTTCCGGCATTAAAAGGGGGAAAGGATATTTGGATGGTAAAAATATCTGCAGAAAGCAAAATAGTATGGAGCAAAATAATTGGTGGTACCAAAGACGAAACACCGGTTCAAGCTAGAAGAAGTTTAGATGGGAACATTCTGTTGACCTGTACTTCAGCTTCAAAAGATGGCGATATAACTGGCAATTACGGAGGCAATGACGTTGTTCTATTGAAACTGGATACGTCAGGAACCATAATTTGGCAAAAAAATTACGGTGGAACTGCTGGTGATGCTGCGGGTTCTATTTGCTTGGATTCCATCGGAAATATGTATTTAACTTCTCAGAGTTTTAGTGTCAATAACGATCTAAATGCTACTAACATTCAGGCCCCAGATTTTTGGGTACTAAAAATCTATGAATGTGTTACGCAGATAGCCGATTATAATGTTGAGGCCTGCGTAGGAGATTCGATTGTGATAAATGGTAGGACTTATTTTACTGGTCAGGAATTTGGGATAGACAGCTTCTCAAAACAATCCTATTTGGGTTGTGATTCAGTTTTAAATGTGTCTGTAACATTTAATCCCAATCCAATGGAAGTTTTTAGAGACAGTCTATGTTACGATGGAACCATCACCATCAACAATTTAATTTTTGACCGGAATAAAACTTCGCAGACTTTTTTGTTTGAAAATGCTTCTTTTAAAGGGTGTGATAGCATTCTGCAAGTTGATTTATTTTTTAGTAGCCAGCTCACCATCAACGACACGCTTATAAAAAAGGATAATGGAAGTACCAATGGCGGCATCACTATTAATGTTGTTGGAGGGACACCACCTTATACCTACAATTGGAGTAATGGTGCTAAAACTAAGGATATACAAAATGTCAGATCCGGTAATTATTCTGTGATTGTTACGGACAGCAAATCCTGTGTCAGAGAGTTTAATTTTATCATACCATCCAGCGTCAAAACAAGTAATCCACAAATCGTAAACCACGAAGTAATTTCTCTGAATGACAGGATAGTCATAAAGACATCAACCTTGTTAACTCACGTCAGTTGGTTCGATATTCAAGGAAAACTGATTTCGGCTAAGGAATCAGTTTTTAGCATGGAGATGATGAGAACTCAATTACCTAAAGGCTTGATTTTCTTACAGATCCAGGATGAACAAGGGATTATTTCAAGTTATCAATTGGACAATTGGTAAGATTTTTTAAAAAATAGTATCTTTGGCCTTCTTTTTTGGGGAGGGGGGTGGAAAGTAGGACCGCTTCGCGTTGGAAAAAATTAAAGCAGTTCCGCTTCGCGTTTCCCGATTCGCCTGGCTTTCGGGACAGGCTCTTCGCTAAACCGTGATGACTATCACGATTTTCTCACCTTTGGTGAGACCGCTCAGTCAGGAAATGAAAATTGGTTCACAATGGTGGATGTATTGAAATAAATTGAAGTAGTTCCGCTTCACGTTGGAAAAAATTAAAGCAGTTCCGCTTCACGTTGGAAAAAATTAAAGCAGTTCCGCTTCGCGTTGGAAAAAATTAAAGCAGTTCCGCTTCGCGTTCCTTCGCTAAATCGTGATGACTATCACGATTTTCTCACCTTTGGTGAGACCGCTCAGTCAGGTCTCGTAGCTCAGCTGGATAGAGCATCTGCCTTCTAAGCAGAGGGTCACAGGTTCGAATCCTGTCGGGATCACTTGGAAATTTAGGGAATTATAGAGCATCCCGATTCATCGGGAGGTTCACAGGTGCGAATCCTGTCGGGATCACTTGGAAATTTAGGAAATTATAGAGCATCCCGATTCATCGGGAGGTTCACAGGTGCGATTCCTATCGGAAACACTTGAAAATCTATAGGATTATAAAGCATCCCGATTTATCGGGATCGAATCCTGTCGGGATCACTTGGAAATTTAGGGAATTATAGAGCATCCCGATTCATATTACAAATATATAAATTTTACTAATTGATACGATATGATTCGTATTTATTCTATAAATGTTCGATAGATAACCTATTTCAGGACTAGTCACGAACTCTGGTTTGTGCGCTGGTTGGACCGGTTTTTAAATGTACTTGCAAATAGGGTAGGCGATTCCATTTATGTCCGTTTTGACCCAATATGAGCCCATTTCTAGCAACAGAGACGCTGCCCTTGTGCTTGGTTGTCGAAACTGTTGATAATTATTTGGAACCTAATGGTTGACGATTATGTATTTATTAGTATATTTGTCAACATATGGGTGATTCAACTAAAATAATAAATATGGAAAATGTCTTTGCAACCAGACTTGTGTCAGCCCGAAAGATGGCTGGCTTGTCGCTTCAAGACCTTGCCGATAGGTTAGGCAATGAAGTTTCAAAACAAGCACTGAGTAAGTATGAGCAAGGCAAAATGAAACCCAATAGCAAGGGATTAATTGCTTTGGCAAATGCTTTAAAAGTGTCTGTTGATTACTTTTACTCTGTTCCAACTGTAAAAGTAGAACTGGAAGAAGTAGAGTTTAGAAAATACACTATTAAATTGTCTAAGTTGGATGATGTCGCTGTAAGGGAAAAAGCGATAGATTATTTTGAACGTTACTTTGCGCTAGAAGAAATTTTAAACCTCAATGAAGAAAGCGATTATTTCGTTTTTGAACCTGTTATCAAAAATGTTGATGATGCAGAAGAAGCTGCTAAACAATTGCGAAGCAAGTGGAAATTAGGCTACGATCCAATTCCTGATGTAGTTGAAATGTTAGAGGACAAAGGGTATAAAGTAATTGATATTGATGCTCCTGAAGGATTTGACGGAATGAAAGCAAGTATTTCCGATAGAAAAGTAATTGTTTTGAAAAAAACTAAGGATGTAGAGAAGGATGATATAGTTAGAAAACGTTTTACTGCGCTTCACGAATTGGCTCACCACGCTTTAAAATTTCCTAAGGGGATTAGTCATAAGGACGAGGAAACTCTTTGTCACGTATTTTCCTGTGCTATTTTGTATCCCGAAGATATGGCTCGTAAAGAGTTACATAAAGAACGGTTTCATTTTTATGAAAAGGAATTGATAATAATTAAAGAACGTTGGGGAATTTCATTTTCCGCTATTTTTTATAGAGCAAATTGTTTAGGAATTTTAAATGATAATGTTTTAAAAAGATTTAATGTCGGCTTCAAAAAAAGAGGGTACAATATACCAAATGCCGAACCCGGAAGATTTAGGAGCAGAGAAAAACCTACCAGAATGGAGCGTCTTGTCTATTTGGGATTGGCAAAAGAAGTTTTAACTATAAACGAGGCTGCTTTTTTTGCAGGAATTAGTGCTTGGAAACTTCGTGAACAAATGCAATTAATGGTATGAAGCTAATCATTACGGATGTGAGTGTGCTTTTTGACCTTTATTACATAAAGGTTTTGCCCGAATTTTTTGCATTAAATGTAAAAATATGCACGACCATATTTGTATATAATGAGATTGTACAGCAGGAACAGATTCAGGAATTTGAAACTTTTAAACAAACTCAAAAATTAACCATTTTGGATTTGCTTCCCGAAGAGGAGGAGCAGGTTTTGAATTTTAAATTGAAGAGAAACTTAAAATCTATTCCTGATAAAACAATGTTATGGAAAGCAATACAATTAAAATGCCCTTTGCTTACGTGTGATGAGAAATTACGAAAGGAAGACCAAAGAGGACCTGATTGGAGATATAGGAGTTGTCCACGGAGAGCTTCTTTTTATTCATCCTTTTCGTGAAGGAAACGGTCGGACCGCTCGCCTCATAGCAAACCTAATGTCTAGAAAAGCCGGGTATCAAGGTTTGATATTTGAAAGAGTCGGGGAGAAAGAATTTGAAAAATATATTGTCGCTGTGCAGAATTGCGCCAAAAAGGATTATAAAAAAATGATAGAATTTATTCGGTCTATTTTCCCAGAGTAGGCTCTATTTTCTTAAGTGTCTGCTCGGCAACACTTAACGAAATGTCTATACCCTCAATTTTAAAAGAAGCAATAAGCGATTTAAGGATTTGTTCCCTTAAAGCACTCACTTTATTCACTTTTTTCGAAGTCAATTTCATAGTGTAAATGTACAAAATAGTCCTTTGAAAAACAAATTTTTATACGGAGTGAATAATGACGCACAACATTTGTATTTCCGAATGTTTACTAAGCCTATTGCGTGAATATCACTTATGTATGTTAGCTTTTCTAAATAAAGATACTGATTTTAGCATAGTTCAAATAGTTCATGTATGCTTTACATGTCATCCAAGGGGCTAATGAGTTGAGCTTTTTTGGTCAGTAATATGGGTCCTAGGATCGTTGTCGAGATAACTTAAAAATGGAGGAGTTAAGAAATGTAATCTTAACTTCTTTTTTATGGACAAAGTATAGAGTGTAAAATATTTTGTGTTTAGAGTATCCCGATTTCTGTTTTTCTATTCTTGATAACTTTCTTATATAGGTGCCATCGGCTTTATCGAAATAGAGGATTTTTATCATTTTATTTTTTAATTCACACATAAATTACAATCCGCATTTTTGATTTTCAATGAAGTTTCCTGTTTATTGAAACTAAGAAATTTATTGTAAAAACTCGCAAGCCTTAAAGTATCATAATCCATATCTGAGATATTTATCAGCTTTCTCATATTGCTGAATGAAAAATATTTTTCTGGATGCATTAATGGCCGCTTGTCGGATATAATGTCAACACTTAAAGGTTCATCCATACCGGGAGCAAAACACACTTTTACAAGTGATTCCTTTGCTCCGTTTTGCACCATTTCTACAGCAAATGCTCTGGCCATAAATGATCCAAGCCTGTCTATATGTGTCAGATCCTTTCCATAAAGGGCCCCGCCGCCAATTGGAATTCGGGGACCATAAAAATCCATTACCAGTTTTCTTCCTGTTTGTCCATTATCCCCATCACTTCCTCCATTCAATAATGGGCCATTGGGATTTACCATAATCTTTACCTCACACCAGGGCATATTCCATCGGGGATCTTTTTTTTGAAGATTACCATATGCCTCTTCAAGTGTATCAGAAACCAACTTGGTAAAGTGCAAAAATGACAAGTCTTCTTTTTGTTGTAAGGTTACAAGTATTGTATCCAGCCGCCATCCGGAATACTCCTCATTTATAACTACTAAAATCTTACCATCAGGTCCCTGCCCACGTAA
>JALYPU010000165.1 GCA_030856215.1 Bacteroidota bacterium | reverse complement strand
ATAGTATCCTGGATCTCCGGATATCTATCATCCTTCATTTTGCTGGCGGCTGTGCTAATGATTGAGATACTACTCAGGGTGCTGCCGATATCGTCATGGAGATCTTTTGAGATACGATTTCGTAAAGTTTGTATTTTTTTGAATTGGGCAAAACGATATTGGTTTACTCCATACACTAAAAACAAACTAAAAATCAAACATGCAGTGATGAACCACCATTTTCTCCATAGCGGGCCAGCCACATGTATATTCATGGTTTTTTCGGGAACGTCCCAAAATCCGTGTTTATTGGTAGTTTTAATTCTAAATTTATAATCACCGGCTGGGAGTGAAGTATAGGTCGCATCGGGGTGATTACCCGGATAATTCCAAACATCATCATATCCATCTAACATATATGCATATTCAGTTTTGGTAGGATCAATGAAATTGATGCTTCTAAACTCAAAAGTGATCATTTTATCTTTATATGAAAAATTCAATTGTTTATCGTCGGGAGTAATATAAAATTGTTCACCTGATTTTTTATATATTGAAAATACTAGCGTTGGAAAATTGGGATTGGAATGGAAATCTTTTGGATTAAAGAAAGTTATAGAATTATCACTCCAGATAAAGATGTTTCCATCCTTTGATAATGTCATTGAGGAAAAATTATATCCACTAAACGATAAGCCATCCGATGAATCATATATGGTAAATTCTTCAGAAATCGGGTCAAATTTATTTAATCCATTGATTGTGTTTATCCAAATTTGACCTTGCTGATCAATTTGCATTGCGCCTAAATAATTACTGGAAATACCTTGTCGTGTATCATAGGATGTAAAAGAAGCAGTAGAAATATGGTACTTGAACAAGCCAGTTTCTAATGTTGCAATCCATAAATTACCAACGTGATCTATTATTAAAGATTGGATTGGCCCAACGTGTTCAAACTCTTCTAGTTGAGGCATATTTACTTTGATAAAAGAATTATCCGATGTGTTAACAGCTGAAATTACATTCATGCTGGATGCAATCCATATTCGCTTTTCATCATCAATTGTTACAGCAGTTATCCTTCCTGAATCTGCCAATGTATCCTTATCAATAAAAAAGTATTCACCTGTGTTGAAATTATATTTTAATAAACCCTTATAAGGATAGCATATCCAATGGAAATCATGTTCATCTTTCATGATAAAATAGTATTCCTGCTGAACTAAAAACGGAAACTTTTGGAGATAGTCCGTTTTTACAGGTTTAATATTTTTCGATCCTGGTGAGGTTAGCCACATTCCATTATCTGTTCCTAACAGGAAATCTTTATTATAAGTGGATATCGTTTGAATACTCTTGTGAGTGCCAGGAAATGTGAATTTTTCAATATGTATATCCTTTGGATTTAGGGCGAGAAGTACATTGCCAGCATTTGCTAGCCAAAATATCCCTTGATCATCCTCTGCCACTGTAAGTTTAAAAGGAGGAAACACAATATCATTCGTATGGAGTATTGTAAATGGTGGCTTTAGCGTGTCCATGTATTGGAGGCCCTTGTCAGTGGCAATAAAAATAGATCCCTTATCACCTGCTATAATTTGTTTTGTATTTGAAGTAATAAGAGCGTTAGGATTAGATTTCTCCGAATTATAAAATTGTGTAGTCCATAATGAAGTATTGAATCGAAACACATCATTAGCTATATCTGTTCCCCAGATCTCATTTGAGTTCAACCTACACATCGATGTTATAAAGACCATATGGCAAGAACCGCTAGGGAAAGGAATTGAGTCCAGTTTTGAACTTCCGAGATGGAATTTAAAAATACCAGTATAAAAATTCTTTGTGAAATAAATAACAGAGTCCCCTTCATTGATCATGGAGTTTATATATCCCATATTGAAAATTGGCCATTGATGGGGGTTATTATATTTGGAATTAAATGTTTTACCATCTTTGGTATAAAGTAGTCCCTCGAAGGTCAGGATCCAAAGTGCAGAAGGAGAAACTAGAATACCTTTTTGAAAAAATACCCAATCATCTTCTTTAGTAGGTGCTATGTGATTCTTACTTATTTTAAATTGAATCGAATCTTTAGACGTAGATAATATTCATGAATTCGTAACTACATAGATTCTGTTATCAAATTCAGCGATATCATTAACCCCTATACTTAAATCAATTATCGTATTGGAAACTTGAATCTGTCTATAATTAGTAAATTTAGATGTTCGGGGATTTAATATACTTAGACCTGCATAAGTTCCAACCCAAATTTGATCTTTGTCGTCGACAAACAATGATTTAATTCTGTTATATAGTAAGGAATTGGAATCGCCAATAATGTGCGTATATTTAATTACATTCTTACCATCAAACCGATTGAGTCCTGCATCGGTACCAATCCAAAGGAATCCCTGATTGTCCTGAACCAGGCATTGAATAAAATTTGAAGTCAGTCCTTGGTCAGTGGTCAAATACTTAATCCTGAGATTAGATTGGCCATGCGAAATACCTACTGTTAATTGGGTGCCTATTACTACCAGACTGAACCTGATAACGTATAGCACTAAAGTGGGAAGGCTAGGTTTGCAAATTGATTTGATCATAATTGAAATATGATTAGGATGCACAAGAATGCTTCCTTGCCCGCCAAAAATAGAGATCTTATGCCTTCATTTTGATCACATGATCATGTAGTAGACCAAAAGATCCATAAAGTTGAATAGGACGACCCTTCCTTTACCTTTTATTTCTGTGTATAGTCTACCAGTGTTTCTGTCTAACCAGTACCACATTGGCTTTTTTCGGCCCATTTACATGCTAATTGATTATAAAAACATCTTTGAACGAAAGTTATACGTCATTACCTCTGATGTATAAATTGCTGAATTAGTTTATTCAGATTTTGAATCGCCATTTGGATTTCCCATTTACTCTTATCTCTCACTTCAACGACATTCGAAATTGATCTTACACTGATGAATGGAATATCCTTCATCAAACTAACATAGAAGAAAGCGGCGCCTTCCATGTTTTCCACCTGGCCAATCCTACCGGCTCGAAGTTTGTCAATGGATGATTGATGTCCGTGAGCATGTAATGTTGTCATTCCTGTAGCACGTTTCCAGTGAGATGATGCTGGTAGAGTAGGGCAAATCAACATCCCATTAGTATAAGGAAATTGGTTGTGAGCCATCCATCCTAAATCAAATGGACTTAGTATGCGGCCATCATTTTCTTCCGCGCCAAAATCAATAAGTATTTCACTTTCTATTTGGTAGACTTCACCTATCTGAAGGTTTGTATCAAATGCACCCCCAATCCCTGCCTGAATCCATAAATCAGGTTTATGATTACTTAGGTAATCCATAAGTGTATACGCTGTCTGAAGTATACCAATACCTGTAATGAGAAAATCA
Source organism: Bacteroidota bacterium (assembly GCA_030856215.1). Classification (GTDB taxonomy): domain Bacteria; phylum Bacteroidota; class Bacteroidia; order Chitinophagales; family Saprospiraceae; genus Vicinibacter. The sequence goes on along the minus strand of JALYPU010000165.1, from coordinate 527 downwards.
ATTTTTTTATCAGTTAATTGAAAATGTAATGGGCCAAGCTGCACGGCATTCAATTGAATAGAATTAATGAGTGGCTGAACCTCCATCAACGTTGCAGAAACAATCGTGATGCTTTTCACTCGATTCTATATTGTGAAACCGAAGCACTTAACACACTTCCCAAACGGGAATGATATCGCCATCCACCACTGATCGCCATTTGATCCAGGATATGCCAGGAAATACCTGCATGAATTAATGCTGGTTCAGTACTTACTCCCAACCTCAGAGCCAATCGGGGATGCATTCGATAATTCACACCGGCTTTAAAACGAAGATCATGTCTCCAGTCCTTTTCTGCTTCAACAGCTACACCCAATTTTTCAGATGGCTCATACATAACTCCAATGCGAGCCATTGATGGAAGGTCAAGTGTGCTAATGTCTCCTAGTGGATTATAAATCCATGCTGACATTGATAATTCCTTCATGAGGGGTGCATGTAACGATATGGACCAGGATCCTCCATAGCGGTCATTATATTCTTCG
>JALYPU010000085.1 GCA_030856215.1 Bacteroidota bacterium | reverse complement strand
TCCGGTTCAATTAGGATAATTACTTGGATTGCCGCTAACATTTGTATTTCCAATGTTTACTAAGCCTATTGCGTGAATATCAACTGTGCCGTGTAGTAATCGCTCACTCCTAATGTTTCCATGATCTTACTAAATCCGCGTTGTCTGATCCTTTTAAAGCAGATTCAAGCTTAATGGTCGCTTTGCCTTTATCAGAGTCAAACAAGCGCCAGCCTGATTTTTCAAGCAGTTTGTTAATCTTTATTCTTGCTTTTGCTTCTTTCTCCGCCATTTACATTACATGTGTTGAAAGTTCATAAATTTTATACCAATAGAAAAACGCTTCGGGATTGGATTTTTTAAACTTATTCAGTTTTGTATTCATTGGCTCGACAATCAGCCAGTCTTTTAATTCCGAAGGGCCTTTAAATTTTTCTACCTTATTTGCATCGTATTTAATTAATGATGAAAGATAAGCGGACTTTGATGCATCGGTTATGGCTTTTTCCAAATGATAGCTTTCGGAGAAAATATATCCTCTTACCCGATCCATTCCCAATTGTAATTCTTCAAACTCTCCTTTGCCATCAGTTCCTTTCGTAACAATGCAAAGCGATGTTTGAAAAATATCTTCTAATACGTCTTCTTCGGTTAATCCTTTTGTGCCTTGGTAAGTTATTTCAGTTTTTGCAAATCGGTAAAAGGTAGATTTAATAATCTTTGCATCTTTTACCACATCCAATAAATTTCCAATGTCATACAACTGTTTAATAATTTCCATACTCATACTGTCGTCCTTTTTGAAGTATGGAATCCCTGTTGTATTTGGAGCAAAAGCGGTTAGCTTATCACCGAGAATATCTTCCAAAGATGGAACATCGACTAAAATCGGTTTTCCATTTAGTGGAATAAATGTTGATTGAATCGGAATTTTTTCAACGATTTCATAATTCACTTCTTCAAACAAAATATCGAGCAATACATATTCTTCCTCTTTGTTCGATTTATGTATTGGCGTGTAGAAAAATTTATAGTGTTTCTTTTTAATTTTAGATTTTGTATTTCTATGCTGTAATTCTTTTCGGATAAAACCTTGTTCTTTTGCAACAGCATCAAGTATTTCTGCAAGATTGTCGGGAGCTTTCGGCAAAATGATATCTATGTCTATGGATAATCTTTTAGTGGAATTCAGCAGAAGCATAAGAGCGGTTCCGCCTTTAAATATAAATGGCAGTTTTTCTTTTACAAGTCCTTCCAACAGTAGCAGAGCACGAATAACCTTTTCAACTAAGATTTTATCGACATTTCGATTTTCTATAGAAACCTTGTTAATCCATTCTATCGTTATGTTTTCCTTATCAATCATTTTCTATAAATTGGCAGTAAATCAAGCTTGCTTCCGTAAGTTTGAAATTGAATTTAAATACTTAGTGAAACTTTCTTTTTTTCTTCTCCTATCGGCATATCGAAACATTCTGCTTTCATTTATCGAATATTTACTTAGTGCTTCTTTAAATATGGTTCGCATTTCAGAACCTTGTTGAGTTGAAAAGATAATGTCATCGCAAAAAACGTCAACCAACATTTTTTCAATGGATGCAGTGTTTATTCCATTTATATTTTGTAACGGAGCTTCAGAAACAAGCAACTTCACAATAAAAACTTCTTTTTCTTCAGGCAAATATTTATCGAGTATATCTTTTGTCGGGTCAAGAAACACCGAATATTTAGCTTCCTTTAGAAAAAAGAAAACAGATCGTGTTGCTTGTTTTTCAGCTTCAATTAAAATATAAAACCTTCCGGGCTGGTGGGCCATAAATTCATTCAATGCGGAAGTATTCCAAATGCAAATGTCTAAATAGGGGAATTCTTTCTTTAGTTTGGTGTAAGTCGTTTTCAGTTTCGGTGAAATCTCAGGAACATAATTTTTCCCTTCACCCATACTGAACCTTCCTCTACCAATCCGTTTTAGAATGCCCATTTGAACCAAAGAATAAACTCTCCAATTTATGGTTGTCGGTTTTACTTCTTTTTCAAACTTGTTATAGAACGCAATAATATTGGCTGTTTCAATAACTTTTTTGTCTTTGAAATGCGTTTTTAGTTTGTCTATATTTAGTTTGTAGTTTGCGATAGCTAAGATGTCTTGGTGCAAATATACGATAAACTATAATACGGCAGCAAATTAAGAATGCTGCCAATAATTAGAATGGATGGCGCGCGGGAGAATTGGCTCTTTTGAAAGCTTTGGTGTGTGTGTCGGTTTCCCGCTGTGGCGGGACAGGTTGTGGGGCTTGTAAATGTGCCAATGGTGAGGTGGCTATAGGATTTTAAAATTTTTTGTGCGGTCGGAAAAAAAATTAAACACGAACTTGATGGCTTGGTTGTTGTCAAAAAGTCTGCTCGATGGTCGGTATTTATTCCAGTATTTTGATTTCTTACGGTCAAGTTGATGGTTGTCGTGTCGGTCTTTACTCTTGAGGAACCGGAACGGGTGGTAGGGAACGGGCGGATGGACCATTGCACAAAGTCCAATCATTGTTACAACTATCACCATACAGCGCTTAAAACAAGTAGGTTACATTTCAGTATTGGATCAATACTACATGATCAATGTATGATTTTACGAACCGCCATATACGTGACCGAAAGAAAATTATCCTGGGGATGATTTTCTTGAAGGGTAGGAGCGGAGTACGGTGG
>JALYPU010000081.1 GCA_030856215.1 Bacteroidota bacterium | reverse complement strand
AGTTTGACATGACCTACAATACAATACCATTTGCCCGAATTAGCGGTGCTATAAATATCCGTTATTCCCGCTTTAAATCCCAGCCAGCGCAGATTGGGGAAGTCATTATATTTGGTCGATTTCAGTTTTCCGTCTGCGCCAATTCCGCTTGCCGGATCCATGCCCAGGAATTGATTGTTAGTACCTCCCGACCACAAATGCGCCATCATCCCTTCCGCCCAATTGCTGTTTGCCAAACACAGGGCCCTGCTCAGTTTCGCGGGTCCGCCACCTGTCCATCCCGCCTGGGACATAACATCCATCCGCCAATAAATCTCTGTAAAACTTTCTGTGGGATGTGCAGCATTTTTTCCGATATAAGCGCTGGGCGTTTTCCCAAAAGATTTGGATAGCGATCCGGCGCCCACTTCCCCCTGCTGCCATTTTACGCGCATACCAAAAGATTCGTCTGTACCTACCCTTTCCATTCGAATAAAATCACCACCATTGCTGTTGTACTCAAAATATTTTTGATTTAGGGCGATACTATCTTCAAAATCATCGCACCAGATGGTGCCGGCGGGTGCTTTCAGACAACTAAAACATTGACCCTGGAGTTGAGTAGAAATTACTAAATTTACTAAGGTGGTGATAGCAACCAAATACAGCATTCGTTTATTCATAATCAATAGTAAGTGAGTGACTTTCATATTCTACATGCAAACTTACAAATATACCAATCCGTAGGCTTGCTATTGAATATTTCATAAAATGTACAATATTGAGTACTTAAAGTTGTAAATTTATAGTAAAATGTAGAAAATTATGAAGGTGATCTCAATTTCAACCCTCCGAAAAGGAATGAAAGAGTACTTTGACTATGTTTCAAACTCCATGGACGTTATTATCGTGCCTAGAAATAAAGAAGAAGAGTCAATTGTAATCATGTCTATTAAGGAATATAATTCGCTCAAAGAGACAGAACATCTTCTATCGACAAAAGCCAATCAAACCAGACTTCAAGATTCCGTAAACCAGATTACCGAAGGTAAAACTATAGCCTTCAAGATTTGATTACCAGATAATTCGAAGCTATGAATATTGAATTTACCAATATTGCTTGGGATGATTTCTGTTACTGGACAGAAAACAATGAAGAAATTGTATTGAAAATTCAAGAACTAATTAACATAATACGCAAAGATCCATTCAAAGGAATTGGTAAGCCGGATCCATTGAAATTTGGCTTAAAAGGATTTTGGTCTAGGAGAATTTCTGGTGAACATAGATTAGTATATCGAATCACTGGAACGAAAAGTGTTGATCAGCGATGTACAATTATTCAATGTAGATTTCACTTTGATGATAAATAGTGATCATATGAAATAAATCTGAAAAAGCTAGCTCTTCGGAATTTCTCACTTTGGCAGCTGTCTTCCGCAAACAGTTTCCCGCTAAGACGATACAAGTTATGGTTAATGGAAGTTCAGTACAACGCATTAATCCGCCAATTGGTGGAGCCTTTGAAAAATGCCTGGAAGGCAGACCCAACAGATACAATTCACTTTATGGGGCAGGGCTTGCAGCCAAAGAATCCGGCGACATGACAAAAGCGAAAGCTTATTTTACCAAAGTGATTGAATTGGAAGGGGCTACGCCATCAAAACGTGAAAGGTCAAAGCAAGCCAGAGAAATCGTAGGTCAAGGATGATGAAAATCAAATTCATCTAACGTAGGTAGTATTCTAAAATTCAAGTTTTACTGAATGGATATTCAATCTAATAAAAATGAATAGTCGCCGACAACGTGAGCTTGAAATAATGCAAATAATAGTAATGTTACCACCGCAAATTTTAATTTACAATCTGCATTACAGCTTACGTCCTACAAAAATTCCAACGTTGAAATAACCTATGAAGTTAGAGACCGACTAAATAATTTGCAAAGGGTACGCATTCTAGATAGAGAATGAATTACGAAATCAATTCAGAATCTGTAATTTGAAAACGCGGCAATAATTGATTCAGTTTAGCTCCATTTGAAATAATAAAAATGATTCACCTATATTTGGCTTTCTTCTAAGCGAGGCTGCTTGTATGTCAGCCCTTTATTTTTCAATGACAGTTATCTCTAATCATTTTAATAACCATAAACGATTTAAAATCAACTAATGAGCTTTAGTATACCTAATCCAACCAGTAAAGACTTACCCGCTCTTTCTGAAAATACTTTTTTAAGGTATTTCAATTTTATTGCCTTGTATGTTGCACAAGGAATTCCGGAGGGAATGATATTATTTGGTATTCCTGCATGGATGGCCATGAATGGCAAAACACCAGGTGAAATTGGCACCTTCGTGGCTATTTTTGGATTACCATGGAGTTTTAAAATAGTGGTAGCTCCACTCATGGATAGATTTACCTATTTGCCCATGGGCCGAAGAAGACCTTGGGTCCTGTTTGGTCAATTAGGATTGATAGCTAGTTTTATTGCCATGGCTTTTGTACCTGACCCATTGAACAACTTAAATCCTTTTATGGCAGCAGCCTTTGCGGTTGGTTTTTTCGGTGCTTTTCAGGACGTGGCTACCGATGGTATGGCGATTGACATTGTACCCACCAACCAGCAGGCAAGAGCCAATGGGTTCATGTGGGGAGCAAAAATTATTGGCACGTCTGCTTCGCTGGCGCTGGGTAGCTGGCTCCTTAATGAATATGGCTTCTCATCTGCCATTATAATGCTTTCCGTGGCTGTTGGCTCGATCATGTTAGTACCTATGTTTTTACGAGAGCGACCCGGTGAAAAATTAATGCCATGGAGCGCTGGCACAGCATCTCCCGAAACTAAAAAAATGCAATTGGAAGGTTGGGCTATCATCTTCAAATCTCTTTACAGTGTAGTTACTTTACGCAATAGCCTGTTGCTGGGAGTAGTGATGTTTATTGCCCAAGGAGCCTATAATTACGTGGCCACCTTACTGCCTATTTTCACAGTAAAGGCACTTGGCTGGACCGACCTTTCTTATTCACAATTCTTTGCTACGGCCAGCTTAATAGGTGGTATAGCTGGTATGCTTATTGGCGGAATTCTGATAGATAAGTTTGGAAAAATACGCATGATGAATATCTATTTTTTTTTATTGATACTATTAACTGCCGGATTGGCCTTTTTAAAAATGTACTGGGTTAATACTTGGTTTATCAGCGGTTTCATGGTTGTTTATCAAGTGTTGTATGTCTTTGCATGCATTGGCATTTTTGCAATAGCCATGGAGTGTTGTTGGAAAAAAGTATCGGCAAGCCAGTTTACACTTTACATGACACTTGGTAACCTCGGTCGTATTGTGGGAGCTAAATTGATAGGCCCTGTAAAAGACCAATTGAGTTGGGAGTACACCATCTTTATGTTTGCAATAATGATCGCATTCGCTTGGATTCTCATCCAATTTCTAAATATTACTAATCATGTGAAACACGTGGATGGTTTAGAAAATATGAATCAGCGCGAAATATAATGCAAAACCGTCTAAATTAGATTTTAAGAAAAATGAAAACAGCAAAAACAATTTTTATTACGGGTGCGACCGGTAATCAAGGAGGTGCAGCGGTGACTAGTTTACTTAATAATGGGTTCAATATTAAAGTGCTTACTCGTAACCCCGATTCTTCTCGAGCGCAAGCTTTACAAAAACAGCATGCAGAAATAGTAAAGGGTGACTTAAACGATTTGAAAGCATTCCGAGATCATCTAAAAGATGTTGATGGCATATTCAGCGTTCAAACTTTTGAAAGTGGAATAGAAAAGGAAATTAAACAAGGAATGGATTTGGCTGACTTGGCAAAAGAATATGGAGTTGGTCATTTTGTATATTCTTCTGTTTCGGGCGCAGATTTGAATACGGGTATCCCACACTTTGAAAGTAAATTAATCATAGAAAATCACATCAAAAAAATAGGACTGCCTTACACCATTATTAGACCTAGTTCGCTCTTTGAAAATTTTTTACTTCCTCAGGTGAAAAGCCGAATATTAAAAGGCAAACTAGCATCTCCAGTAAATAAAAATGTGGTACAACAATTCATAAGCGCAGCGGATATTGGAGAAATAAGTGCAGAAATTTTTATGAACAAAGACAAGTATATGGGAAAGACCATTACCATTGGTGCAGAAGAAATGAATATGCAGCAAGTAGCCAATATTTTTTCAGAAGTTTTAGGCAAAGAAATAAAATATCAAAAGTTACCCATGTTTATAACAAGACTGGTAATGGGGAGAGACCTTTATAAAATGTTTAAATGGATGAATGAAAACGATGCTATTTTCATAAAAGATTTAGCGCTATTTAAAAATGAACATCCTAAACTGATGAGCCTTACACATTGGATAAAACTACATTTCAAATCCCATTAAGTAAAACATCCCTTTGTCGGTAAAGAATACTTGAGGTGTATATCCATTTTACACAATAAACATTCCCCTATCAGCAAGCCATAATATGACATCACTCTCTAAAACCAGAATAGAATCCATCGACCTTCTTCGCGGTGCAGTAATCATCATTATGGCACTGGATCATGTACGTGGTTATTTCCATGCTGATCATTTTTTATTCAGCCCTACGGATTTAACAAAAACTACTCCCATACTTTTCTTTACACGCTGGATCACTCATTTCTGCGCACCTGCATTTGTATTCCTTGCAGGAACTTCTGCATTTTTTGTAAGCCAACGAAAATCCAAAAATGAGCTTTCCCGTTTTTTATTTACGCGTGGATTGTGGCTAATGGTTCTTGAGCTGACTGTTGTAAATTTTGGATGGTTCTTTAATCCAGAATTCCCTTTCTTAAGTTTCCAGGTCATTTGGGCGCTGGGAGTTAGTATGATTGCTTTATCAGCGTTAATCCATTTACCTCAAAAAGTAATTCTGGCTATTGGGTTAATAATTTTATTCGGACATAATTTATTGGACAACATTCATGTAGATGGAAACAGTTTCAAAGCGTTCCTTTGGGCAGAGCTTCATGATCGAAAATCGTTTACTTTTTTAGGGCGTATTTTCCGTACTGGGTACCCGGTATTGGCATGGATCGGGATCATGACATTGGGCTATAGCTTTGGTAGTTTTTATAAAAAAGAAATAGATGCTCAAAAAAGAAAAAAATATTTGTTGACAATAGGCGCTTCGGCCATAACACTTTTTTTTGTAATCAGGGCCTTCAATGCATATGGCGATATGGCTCCCTGGACTATTTATGATAATTCCATAAGCACCATACTCTCCTTTCTAAATGTAAGCAAATATCCGCCTTCGCTTTTGTATACACTGGTGACGCTTGGCCCTTGTATGATTTTTCTTGCTTTGGCAGAAAAACCATTGGGAAAAATGGGTCTTGCAATATCAACGGTTGGTAGGGTGCCCATGTTCTTTTATATCCTGCATATTTATTTTATACATGCACTTGCCATGTTGGCTATCACATTTACAGACAAAAGCTGGAAAGACATGATAATGGTAGGAAATAAAAATCCCCAGCTAGAAGGATATGGCTTCTCCTTGTGGGTAGTTTACCTGGTGTGGATAGCAGTTATTTTATTGTTGTATCCTTTATGTAAACGTTATGATACTTATAAAACTAATCATAAAGAAAAATGGTGGTTAAGCTATTTATAAAAATAAATGTCTTAACCATGATGAAATACGATGACATATCAAGGAAAATTATTGCATCTGCAATGAAAGTTCATACCGCTTTGGGGAATGGATTTCAAGAAGTCATTTATCAAAAAGCTTTGGAAATTGAAATGCCTTACGAAAACTTATTGTTTCAAAGAGAAATGGAGATACCCATTTTTTATCGTGAACAGTATATAGAAAAAAGAAGAGTCGATTTCCACTCTATTAATCCCCATAACAGCAGCAACGCTCTTGTGAGTACTTTACCGAAAGCAATCTGTTTCATCCTAATTCTTTATATCTTTACTTTATGGAACCCGCACTGGAAATCAAACGGTTGAAGAATTTACATAAATACGAAATTCTCGATACGCCCACTGATGGACATTTTGATGAAATCACTTCATTAGCTGCAAAAATTTTTAACGTTCCCGTTGCAATTATTTCGTTGGTGGATACGGATAGAATTTGGTTCAAGTCTTCATATGGCCTTGATGTGGAGGAAATCCCCAGAGATCCCGGTTTATGCAGCTCCGCAATAATGTCGGACGATATTTATATTGTTGAAAATGCAAGAGTGGATCCACGCACACTGGCCAATCCTTTAGTTGCGGGAGTTATGGGTTTACAATTTTACGCAGCCGCACCATTAAAATCACTAGATGGATATAATTTAGGTACGTTCTGTATTATTGATAAAGCGCCGAGAAAATTAAATGCTAAAGAATCGTCCATGTTAATTCAACTATCAAGAATTGTCATGGACCAGCTTGAATTAAAACTTCAATCTAGGTTAATGATTAAAGAGATCAATAAGAATATTTCGGATCAATAAAAAGATTTCTGCTTACTTTACATTTGCATGAAACGGGCAGGACAAACAGACAATATGAAAAAAGCAATTAATATTTCAATTTTTATTTTTCTTTCATTAATATCTATTCGATTATCGGTTCAGGCGCAGGGTCAGTATAGCTTTCTTATCATGAATCAGGCAGGGGACAGTATAAAATTAGCATCTATTCAGGAATTTAAAGCCATTGATGTGTTAGTAAAAAATATACATAATATCCCGATATCGGGAGCGACCATTCTTGTAAAGCCGGGTAAATCTTCCGTAACTGATGCCAGTGGATTTGGACAGGCTTTCCATCACCAAATAATTGGCGAATGGGTGATTATAAATGTTTCCGCTGAAGGATATAAAACTCAGGAGCAAAAAATATCGGCCAGCGATGTCTATCAATTTCAAGGGGATCAGAAAATTCCTACGGCTAACGGTACATTGGTATTCATGCTTGAGTAATAACTTAGCTGTTTTGGGCATTAATTCCCTATGCATTGGAGCATTCCATTAAAAATTAAAGTCTATGAATAAAGAAACCATGAGAATCAACATGGTTTATACAAGAATCACCCTTACTAAATTGTATATGATTAACATATTAAGAACTAACTCAGACAACCCAGATTTTATTGAGCTCATAAAATACCTCGACGTTTATCTTGCTGAAATGGATGGGGAGGATCATTCATTCTATGCGCAATACAATAAAGTAGACACCGTTAAATATGTCGTTATTGCCTATAACAATAATATTCCCATGGCTTGTGGTGCCATAAAAGAATTCACACCTGGCACCGTGGAAATAAAACGAATGTATACGATACCCGAAAGCAGAGGAAAAGGAATGGCCACTAAAGTTTTAACGGAATTAGAACATTGGGCAACTGAATTGTCATACGAAAAGTGCGTATTAGAAACTGGAATGAGACAAGCAGAAGCCATCGAGTTTTATAAAAAAAACGGATACAAACTTATTCCAAACTATGGACAGTATACCGGAATCGAAAATAGTCTATGCTTCGAAAAAAATATAAAATAAGCCATTTTGCATTAAAATTATTATATCCACATACTACATCATGAAAATCAGAAATTGGATAATATTAGCAGGTCTGGTTTTCCTGGGACTTGCAATAATAATTTTCAGACCGGTACCTGTTCCAGATGAAAAAGCTTGCCTAATCTCGAATGGTATAGTAGTTGAAATTTACGAAGGGGGCGTTAAGGATATTGTTTTTAAGCTCCACGGACAGAATAAATTGTTTTACATCAACCGAGGATTGGAAAGTAGGCTTGACATAAAACTGTTGCGTGATAAGTTGATGAATAAAGAGGTAACCATCAAGTATCCAAAGGATTGGACACCATTAAATTGGGGGAGTTCAGTACGACATATTTCAAAGATTGAGTTTGATGGTAGAACAATTTTTACAGAATTGATTGAATAGTGCTATAAAGAACATGTGAACCAGTGCCCCGACGCCGGGACTAAAATATTCTGCCGTAACAACATTACTTGGAGGTTTGGAGTTTATACCTTATATTCGATACACCATACAGTTCAAAAAAGCTAATATTATATTATTTGCAATACTACTTGCTTTTAAAAATTGTTCTCTAATCTATAAATTTTTTATTATGAAATGCAAAATGCTTTTTTCCTTAATGGCTTTTTCTTTTCTTCTTTTATCAACCTCTTGCGGAGGTGACGATCCTAAGCCTTGCTCCACAGCGTTCGGAGTTGAATTGCAAGCAGAAATTAACGCCTTCAATTCAGCGGCTCAAACTTACTCATCTAATCCAACTGTTGCTAATTGTATTGCCTACAAAGCTGCCGCCCAGGCTTATGTCGATGCGCTAGAGCCGTATGGTAATTGTAGTACGTTAACTGGCCAGGCACGAACTGATTGGGAGGCTTCATTAGCTGCTTCAAAAGCTTCGGTTGCAGCTATTCAATGTTAACTTTTTTACGAAAGATTTAAAACCACCTCATTCATTGCGGTGGTTTTAAATGATAAAAAGAACCGATTACTAGTTGATTCCTAATAGCTTTTAATCTGATAATTAGGTTTAGCAATGCTTTATGTACAAGTTAACCGATGTTCTTAGGCCTATCTTGATTTATTATTGACATTGTCGATTGGCATGCAAAAAACAATAGTACATCCGTGGTATTAACTGTACCGTCCTGATTTATATCCGATGGACAAATGCACGATTCTCCAAAAACAGAAATCAATCTAAGGTAGTCACTAGTATTCACAGTAACATCAATGTTCAAGTCTGCAGGTAACGAACGTATGTTTATGGTGCGAGGTACTGAATATCCAGCGCAGCCATTTTGGTCTATTACATTTAGAGAATACACTCCAGGCATATTATTGTTTATTGTTTGGACAGTTTGTCCACCAGGAAACCATACATACGTAGTATAACTGCCTGTAGTCAAATTAGTAGTCCTTGTGGACAAAAAAAAGGATCTCTATTTATTTCAGGAAGTGGTAAATCATTAATGGTTACTGCAGCTGTAGCCGAGTTAGATCCAATATTCGTTGTACTTATTGCCAAAAAACTTAAATAGGAATTTCGTATAATCGCTTCTTTATGCATAGCTATGGCAATATTTATTATGACCACTTTTGCTAAGATACTTAATTCCCATGCGGCTTTCTGCCTATCTTATGTAAGAATTATATAACTCTTTTCATTAATTATGTAATGTTTCGAGAACTTAGGAACTCATCTTTAGGTCGTATTGAAATTTTATTCCTGTATAAATTTAAATACCATCATTAAAAAAAATTGATCCTAAACATCCTAATCATCCCACCGACAGGATGTGGAGTGTATTTTAATTATAATAATTCACCTATGAATTCATTACAATATCCAATACTCAATGCTCATTCCTTTTCAACTCAGGAAATATGCAATCAGCTAAACACAAATACTGATAAGGGCTTGTCGGATGTTGAAGTAAAAGAACGGCAGCAATCATTTGGAAAAAACAGCATCAAAGAGAAAAAGAGAAAAAATCTATGGCTCATTTGTCTTGAGCAATTTGCAAATCCGATGGTTTATCTATTGTTCGCGGCTGTGGCATTATCCTTCTTCTTCAAAGAGTGGCTGGATGGATTTGCCATTCTTACTGTCATCTTAATCAACGCAATCATTGGCTTCCTCATGGAGTTTCAGGCAGAGCGTTCCATGCATGCCTTAAAGAAAATGACACAAGTAAATGCAAAAATATTTCGAGATAACAAGCTCATTGAAATTCCTGCTTCCGAAATGGTGCCGGGTGATATCTTTTTTGTTGATCCCGGAGACATGGTTCTTGCCGATGCACGAATTTTTAATCTCTCACAATTCCAGGTGGATGAATCTGCATTAACGGGTGAATCTATGCCGGTTGAAAAGCAAGATAAAATTTTGGAGGTGCCTACTACGCTGGCAGAGCGTGTAAATATGCTATATAAAGGAACCAATGTTACAAATGGGAATGCCAAAGCAATTGTAACCGCAACTGGAATGGAAACCGAGCTTGGTAAAATTGCTTCGATGGTACAAACGGCAGCCCCGGTTATAACTCCGTTAGAAAAAAAGCTGGCACAGTTCAGCAAGAATCTGATAAAAATTACTATTGGGCTTGTGGTACTAATTTTTATCACAGGGCTTTTATATGGAGATTCTGTTATTGAAATGCTAAAAACCTCCATCGCCCTTGCGGTTGCCGCGATTCCAGAAGGGCTTCCAATAGTAGCCACGCTGGCTCTAGCTCAAGGTATGTTGCGCCTGGCAAAACACAATGTGATAGTAAAAAAACTTTCTGCTGTCGAAACCCTCGGGGGAACCAATGTGATTTGTACCGATAAAACAGGAACGCTTACCCAGAATAAAATTGAAGTTAGTATTATTTCCTCTGCTGAAGGAAAATCAGAAATTAACGTTGATTTGAACCATCGAAATATCCCTTCAGATGCAATATCCCGCCAATGGATATATAAAATTTCTGTGCTATGCAACACGGCAAAACTTGATTTAGTGAATGGTGAAGTAAAAGAGGTTGGCGATCCGTTGGAAACGGCCTTGCTGAAATTTGTTTACTCAGAAGGAATTGACATAGAAACATTACGTACCAAACATCCCAAAATAAAAGAGGAACCGTTTTCATCAGAAACAAAAATCATGGCAACTCTTCATAAAGCGGAAGAAAATAATATGATTGTAGCCAAAGGTGGTATTGATGAATTGTTGCAAAGATGCACGCATTATCTCGAAAATGAAAAACAAGTTGTGATGGAAGAGGTGCAGAAAAAGAAGTGGATTAGTGAAGCGGAAAACCTTGCACACTCAGGATTGCGAGTGATAGCAACAGCGTTTCGTGAAACCAATGAAATTCCTGAAAAATTATCTGAGCAACTTGTTTTTGCGGGATTAATCGGAATGCTAGACCCAATACGCAAAGAAGTGAGTGCCGCCATACAAGAATGTAAATCAGCCGGAATAAATGTAATTATGATTACTGGTGATCATCCTGCCACTGCAAAAAATATCGGGATGAAACTGGGTTTGATTGATTCAGATAATGATAATGTATTGCATGGAAAAGATATGATGCAAAGTGAAAATCTGCCTGCGGAAGAAAAACAAAAATGGATTAACACAAAAATATTTGCTCGAGTAAGCCCTAAACAAAAATTAGATTTGGTAACTGTGTTGCAGGAAAATCATTTTGTGGTGGGTATGACAGGCGATGGAGTGAATGATGCCCCTGCATTGAAAAAAGCTGATATCGGCATTGCAATGGGCATGCGAGGTACACAGGTGGCACAGGAAGTGGCCAATATGATTCTGAAAGATGATTCCTTCTCATCCATTGTAGTTGGAATAAAACAAGGTAGAATAATTTTTGAAAACATCCGAAAGTTTGTAGTGTTTTTGCTTTCATGCAACATCAGCGAATTGCTGATAGTTTCGATTGCATCTGTTTTTAATTTGCATTTCAGTTTGTTTGCGTTGCAAATTTTATATATAAACCTTGTCACAGATGTGATGCCCGCTCTGGCATTAGGTGTTAGTAAAGGAAGCGATGATGTTATGAAGCTACCCCCGCGAAATGCTAACGAGCCTATTTTAGATCGTAAAAGATGGATTTCGGTTTTTGTGTATTCATTCGTTATAATGGCATGTACCATGAGTGCCGTCTTTTTCTCTCATTACCTTATTCATAGTTATGAATCGTGGAATACTGAATTATGCAACAACATTTTGTTCATCACCTTAATTCTTTGCCAGCTCTTCCATGTATTCAATATGAATACTGACAATTCTAAATCATTTTTCAAAACAGATGTTTTCAGAAATAAATATGTGTGGTATGCCTTGCTACTATGCCTTGTCATTTTAATTCTGGCTTATCTCATTCCGCCCGTTGCAAAAGTGTTGTCACTTCATTCACCAAGCTGGGCTGACCTTGGCATAATGCTTGGGTTCAGCCTTCTTTCACTCCTAATTATTCAAATTTTAAAACGAACAAAAATTATTCTATAATAAAAAGGCATAACTAGGGTAGAAACTTGTGACCCTGCCATCATGTCTAATTTTATCTTAGCCAACCCCACTCTTCGCATAATAGCCATCTATAGCCATATGTAAGAATTATATAACTCTTTTCAATAATTATGTAATGTTTGAGGATTTATAGCGCTCATCTTTAGTCAAACTTTGCAAATCCTTCTTTCTTAATTGCGAACTGGTATTGCAATTGGTGTTTAAATAGAACGCTTATTGCTGCCAAAAGTAAACCTGAAGTCATTATTACAAATTAAATGGGATGCCTAAACTATTTGTGACATCAGGTCTTTTCTTGAAAAACGTTTCTTTGTTGTAATGACATATATTTTGTCTTCTGCGAGTTATTAAAAATTAGAATAAATATTACAAAAAATAAAAAATATGAAAGCGTTAGTATATCACGGTGCCGGTAAAAAATCTTGGGAAGAAAAACCTAAACCAGTCATAAAAGAACCAACAGATGCAGTTGTAAAAATCATTAAAACGACTATATGCGGAACAGATTTGCATATTATGAAAGGAGATGTGCCCACGGTTACCGATGGACGAATAATAGGACATGAAGGAGTAGGCATAATTGAGGAAGTTGGCAGCGCCGTAACCAATTTCAAAAAAGGTGACCATGTTTTGATTTCTTGTATTACTGCTTGCGGTAAATGTGAATTTTGTAGAAAAGCCATGTTTTCACATTGCTTAAAAGGAGGATGGATATTGGGTAATATAATTGATGGAACGCAAGCAGAATTTGTAAGAATTCCGTTTGCTGATACCAGTCTTTACCCTATTCCAGCAGGTGCTGATGAAGAAGCCCTGGTGATGTTGAGTGATGTATTACCCACAGGTTTTGAATGTGGTGTATTGAGTGGACAAGTAAAGCCTGGCGATACCGTGGCCATAGTAGGTTCAGGACCTATTGGCCTTGCCACCTTACTTACGGCACAATTTTATACCCCAGCAGAAATTATTATGATAGACCAGGATGACAACCGCCTACGAGTTGCTAAAACGTTCGGTGCAACACATATCATAAATAGTACTAATGAAAATGCAGTTGAAAAAGTGATGAGCCTGACCAACGGCAAAGGGGTGGATGTGGCTATAGAGGCCGTTGGCGTACCTCCCACATTTGAATTATGTCAGGCCATTATCGGAGCCGGCGGCCATATTGCTAATATAGGCGTTCATGGTGTAAGTGTTACCCTTCACATGGAAACTCTTTGGTCGCGTAACATCGCTATTACTACAAGCCTGGTCGATACCGTATCTACACCCATGCTTTTTAAAACTGTTAAGTCAGGGAAGCTTGACCCGCAAAAGCTCATTACACATCGCTTTAAATTAGATCAAATATTGGAGGCTTATGAGACCTTTGAAAATGCGGCTAAAGAAAACGCATTAAAAGTTATTTTAACCAATGAATAGTAGTTGGGCTTACTAAAATAATAAGGCTATAAAATCTATATAGAAACAACTAGTAAAATCTAAACTGTACATTGAAAAGTAATGTAAACAATCTAGTTCAAAATCTACATTTACATTGCCAAAAATCTTCCAATAATCACTTCCTACAAATAAATTTTTTATGGCCATTCCTGGAATTAATTTCTCCATACAGGGCCTAACAAACAAGCTGATAATTTGGGCAAGTGAATAATATGGGCAAAATGAATTAGATTGCAAAAAAAGGATTGAATAGGTAAAAGCACTAGAGCCTGTAAACTAAATAACACACTGAACGGTTGGATTATATAAAATCTCATAAAACTATATATTTAAAAAACTATGCAAGTTTTCCGGGGAAAAAATAATAAGAATGAATTCTTGGAATTATTGCCTCAGGCAATTGCTAGCCTAAAGAAAAATATTATAGATCCATTCTTTGAAGAAAACAATAACGATAAGTATGCAAATGAAAGGCCCCCACTGAGGTCAGAAATATTAACCAAAGAGAAGTTAGAGCTTCATGCCGTAGTACTTGCCAAAAGACACGTACTCACGTACCTTCAAACTTCAGAAAAGTTATTAAAACGCCTGGCAGAAAATGAAAAAATCCTCTTAGAAGTATATTCATTATTATCGGAAACCCTAAAACAAAATAACCGAATTGCACCGGGGGCTGAATGGTTGCTAGATAATTTTTATTTGGTTGAGGAACAAATTTATACTGGTAAAAAGCATTTACCGAAAGGTTATAGCAAAACATTACCCAGACTGGTAAAGGGAGAATCCGCCGATTTGCCTCGTGTATATGATATGGCGGTGGAAATAATTTCCCATAGTGATGGCCGCGTTGACATGGCTAGTTTAACTGGTTTTGTAAATGCATATCAAACGGTCAGTAATTTGAAATTGGGTGAATTGTGGGCTATTCCCATCATGCTACGACTGGCGTTGATAGAAAATTTACGACGGCTGTCCATACTAATAGCTGAAGAAATTAACCATAAATCGCTCGCCAATCGATGGGCAGATGAAATGATAGCTATCGCTGAAAAGGATCCAAAGAACCTGGTACTAGTTATAGCCGATATGGCCAGGTCTGAGCCTCCGATGGTAAGCACCTTTGTAGCAGAACTAAATAGGCGATTGCTGGAAAAAGGAAGTTCGCTTTCGCTTCCGCTTAGCTGGATTGAACATCGACTTTCAGAAATGGCCTTAACGAGCAATGAACTTATCCAACTCGATAACAGGAATCAAGCAGCTACTCAGGTATCCATCAGTAATTGCATCAGCAGCTTTCGTTTCTTAAGCTCTTCCAATTGGAGAGATTTTGTTGAAAACACTAGTATTGTTGAAACAATTCTTCGTGGAGATACTCCTGACATCTATAGCAAAATGGATTTTAGCACGCGGGATAATTACCGACACGCAGTAGAAAAGATTGCAAAATCCAGTAAACACTCTGAACAGGCAATTGCTGAAATGGTTATTCAGGCAACAAAAAATCCCGAAAATAAAAATAAGGATCCAAGGCAATCGCACGTAGGGTATTACCTAACAGGGAAAGGTTATCAAACTATTGCAAAAGCTGCAAACGCGCGGACTACTTTTTTTGATAAATTCAATAATCTTACCAATAGATTTCCTTTATTTATATACCTGGGAGGCATCTTCTTACTTTGTTTTCTTTTTGGTTGGGTACTTATTGCAGAAGCAGCCACAGAAAAGCTCCCTAACATCATTTTAATATCCGTTTGTCTTATTGCGCTAATGGCCACTACACGATTGGCAGTTTCTCTGATGAATTGGTTGAGCACCATCCTAACGAATCCATCCCTTCTGCCACGTATGGATTTTTCAAAGGGCATACCCGATGATGCAAAATCAATGGTCGTGATACCCACATTAATTACTAGTATCTCTTCAAATGATCATCTTTTAGAAGGTTTGGAAGTACGTTTCCTTGCGAATAGACATGTGAATCTTTCGTTTGCTTTATTGACGGATTTTAATGATGCACCCACAGAACATTTACCCGAAGATGAGTTGCTGCTGCAGAATTTAAAAAATAGAATTATTGAACTCAATACGAAATACCAACGACCATCCAATGACACTTTTTTCCTATTTCACCGTCCGAGAAGATGGAATAAAAATGATAAAATATGGATGGGATATGAAAGGAAGAGAGGTAAACTTGGCGAGTTAAATGTTTTATTGCGTAATCAAGGAACCGGTTATTTTTCAGAAATCGTAGGTGACATTTCCAGCTTCAGTAGCATAAAATATATTATTACGCTGGATACGGATACCCAATTACCACGTGACACAGCCTGGAAGATGATAGGGACCATGGCCCACCCGTTAAATCATCCTGTTTACTGTGAAAAGAAAAAAAGGATTATTGAAGGATACGGTATTCTCCAACCCAGAGTTTTGAATAGTTTACCTGCTGCGGATAGTTCATTGTATGCGCGATTACAAGGCAATGAACCAGGCACAGACCCTTATACCAAAGCCACTTCAGATGTATACCAGGATCTTTTTTTTGAAGGCTCTTTTATTGGAAAAGGTATCTATGATCTTGACGCATTTGAATTAACACTGAAAGACCGGTTTCCTGAAAACCGTATCTTAAGTCATGACCTACTAGAAGGTTGTTATGCCCGATCAGGTTTGATCACAGATGTACAACTTTACGAAGAATATCCCTTGAGATATGATACAGACATGCAGCGCCGACATAGGTGGATCAGGGGAGATTGGCAAATAGCTAGGTGGGCACTACCCTATGTACCAGGAAAAGACAGAAAGCATCATAAGAATCCACTGAATTTATTGTCGAGATGGAAAATTATAGATAATGTTCGCCGCAGCCTGGTACCGTTATGCCAGTTATTACTATTAATATTTGGATGGACCATATCTTCTTCTGCCTGGTTC
>JALYPU010000062.1 GCA_030856215.1 Bacteroidota bacterium | reverse complement strand
GTTCTCCTCCTGGGAACGTCCAACGATACGATGTGGCATTTAAAGATTTATTAATAAAACTCACAGTGAATGGAGTACAACCAACTTTAGAATCCGGATCAAAGTGTGCAAATAGTCCAGAACCAATTTTAATTGTTTTGATGGTTGTATCTGCCCCGCATGTATTAATTACTATGTGCTTGACTTCGTACTGTCCATCTTTATTATACGTGTGTGTAGGATTTTTATCAAAACTTGAATCTCCATCTCCAAAATACCAAGTCTGTACTAAACCAAACACTGATTTATCATAAAATTTAACTGTTCGTCCTGTAGTTAGGGTATCGACAAATACCGACGTTGGAATCGAGTCAACCAACACATATTTTTGTTTAATTGTGGTCGCTCTGTATTTTGTATTAACTCCTGTCAATTTAACATCAAAATTGCCATGATTTTTATAGCGCACTATTGGATTTTGTTCCATGGATGTGGCCGGGGTTCCGCCAGGAAATTCCCAAACTAAACTCTTCGTATTATTGGAACTTAAATTTTTGAATTTTACTATGTGCTCTGCGCAACCATCTAGATTTTCTCCTTCGAATAAGACGATGGGCGGGGTTACAATTACGATCGTTTTTTTAATTTCTTTTACACCACAAATATTGGTGACTTTAAGCGTTACTTCATAAGTTCCATCATCTAAATATTCGTGATATGGATGTTCATCTAATGAACTGTTTCCATCTCCAAACGTCCAAAAGAACGTATCCCCATATAAGGTACCATTATTAAAAAATACTTGTCGATCACTAATTACCTGTGTAAAGCTGACTTGGGGTTTATCAAAAGCAGAAATGAATTGTGAAAAAAGAACTTCATCAGATCCATATGGATTGTTAACTCTTAATGTGACATCATAAGTACCATATGATTTATAAATGATAGTCGGATTTTGAGCTGTAGACGTTGTCGGAGTACCACCAGGAAAGTCCCATCTCCAAGTAGTAGCGCCTCCAGTAGACAGATCGGTAAATACAACAGTAAGGGGTATGCATCCTCCAACAGGTGTAGCTCTGAAATTGGCTGTGGGCGGGGTTCCGGAAGAACATGGCGCTAAACAACCTCTAGAGTTAATATGAGCATTAATCACACTAATTGAAGCTGAGGACCATGTATTTGATCCATTAACTGATGGTGCCATAATAAAGCCAGAATTTGCCCCATCATGCTGCGAATTAAAATTATGCCCTAGCTCATGTGCTTGTAGTTGACGAAGGAAATTTCCAGCCGCTCCGTAATCGCTACATACATTATATCGCGCGTTATTACAGATGACCCCAACATAGGCTAAGCCTATAGCTCCACTGGTGTATTTCCTGGTCCAAGCCGTAGCCACATCATAACTAGCGCCGTATCCACCTCCATTGGCCCAACTCTGATGGGTGGTTAAATGCTGATTAATATTATTTACGGTATTCCAAGGATCATTCTGAGGAGTAGTAGCCACAAATATGGCAGAAAGTATAAACTCAACGGAATGAGCAAATTCATCATCATAATTAGCTTGTACACCGTTTAATATACCTGTACACCAGTTTTCGGCACCGTTGACACCGCCACGGGCATTAAATACCGTAAGGTCATTGGCTAGGGCAATTTCTACTTCTACACAATGTGACCTATTGGAGTTAGTTTTATCTGCTTCAGTAGCAGTTGTTTTCAGAACACTTTTGTAAAGGTCGTACCCACAGGTAACCGATGGATTTGGTTTGGCTTGATTTTCTGCAAAAATTACAAATTGATTTTTCTCAGCGGAAGGGTCAATACCATTCAAAGGTTCTATGAAATATTTGACACCTGCTTCTTCGATAAACCCGTAAATAAAATTCTCTGCTACGGTCAATCTAATATTGCCTCCTTGAGGTGATTTTAGATTCCCCAAATAAGTTTTGGCCGATGGCTTTTGTTTTGATCTCTCCACACCTTGATCGGTACCAATGGAACGAATATAATTTTTTGAGAAAAGGTCATGTTCGAACAAGTCCATGTTCCAATGATAACTTCCTGCTTCGAGTTGGATCTGGTGGTGATTTGATCTCGTGGATAAAGCGTTTTGAAGCGATTTAACATCGATTTCAAATACCTGACACTCGTAAAACAAGTTTTTCAAGTTTGAGGAAGTATTTGGAAGTGCTAAAGCATTAATACGTTGCGCTGTTAGTGAACCCGAACATAATGC
This sequence comes from Bacteroidota bacterium, assembly GCA_030856215.1. GTDB lineage: Bacteria > Bacteroidota > Bacteroidia > Chitinophagales > Saprospiraceae > Vicinibacter. The sequence goes on along the minus strand of JALYPU010000062.1, from coordinate 14,673 downwards.
ACAGAAAATAACAGCAAATAAGCTTAATTTCATTTCGTAAACTTTTAATTTTGCGCTCGAAATTATTGTATTTTAAGGAATTATTAAAATAAAATGTACAATAATTTAGTTAAATAAGGAAGAAAAAATTGTTAACACACTATAATTCAATTATTTATGAATTTTTTAAAACTTAATTTGATAAAAATTTTTTTATTTATCATCATGTGCTTTGTACTAGAACCCTGTTTTGGACAAAAAAATTCCAAAAAGCAAAAAGAAAAGGATGAATTAAACTTTAAAGACAAAATCTGGTATGGTGGATCTTTTTTGTTAGGTTTTAACAGTACCCGGCTTAACAACGGCGCACCGGGCAATCTCTTCTCAATTGGGATAGCTCCAATGGTGGGCTATAAGATCAATAGCTTTTGGTCCGTTGGGCCCCGAGTGGAGTTTATCTATGCCTCAGGCAGATTTGATTTTTCGCCAACGGTAATAAAATATCGAGCTTATAACTATGGGGCAGGTATATTCACACGGTTAAAATTTCTTCGCTACTTTTTCGGTCACCTGGAATATAACTATTATTACGAAACCTTTCTTACTGGGGGTATATCCATTGATAATAAACTAGAAACCGTTAGATTGGGTAATGATCATCTTAATATCGGTTTGGGTTATAATCCTGGAGGAACTTTTTCTTACGATCTGTCTATTTTGTATGATTTCTTAGCCGACAAAAATTCAATCAATCTACCATTTCAATACCGGATCGGGTTTACCTATCTATTTTAAAAGATAAGGCTTACTCCAAACATAAAATGTCGCAAAGCTTGTGGAAAATAGGCTTTATTATGAAAACTTCGATCACTTAATTTTTCTACTGAAGGATCTTGTGAAAAATCAAGGTTCTCTGTAGTGTTAAATCGAAAAATCCAACCATTACTTGTGTATCGTTCATTATATAAATTCTGAACACTAACCCATGTCTTTATTTTAACATATTTAGAAAACTTACATAACAAATTCATGCTTATTCCGCCTACATCGTACCCAGGCATTATAGAGCTTTGAGATCCTGAATTATCAAGATACATTTCATTCACAAATTTATGTTCATATCGAAGTGACCAATCTTCAATTTGTTTTTTATTTTTTACCATGTAGTAAGTTGCCTGTAAACTATGTACTTGCCCAGGTGAATACGAGATTGGAGCATTTGAAATGGTGTGTTCTACATAGCTGTCAATTTCGAAAGCCGCATTATAGACAGGCACAAATTCTTTAAATTCATTGATTTTATTTACAGAAAAATTGGAAGCAGTCCCAATCATCAACTGCTTTCCTAGTGCTGCTAGTAACGTTATTTCAATTCCTTTTCTGAACGACTGGTCCAAATTTATCCGCAATGCTTCACCTACATCATTGATTCTCCCATTGTTTACCAATTGGTTTTGGTATTGCATCCAATATAAATTTAGATTGCCTGTGAAAAATGTTTTAGTATATTTCATACCCAATTCCATATCAATCAGCTGCTCATTTTTTAAGTTTGAATTGTTCAACACATCTTCCCGGTTTGGTTCTCTCTGAAAATATGCGAGTACCCCATTAAGTTGTATTGATTTATTAATACTAAAAGCACCAAATAATTTGGGACTGAATAACAAATAATTTTTGTCGATGGCAACATTCCCATACTTATGATGTGTGCCATTAATGGAATACTGAATCAATCTGGAATGAATGTCTATTCCCAAAATCCAATGCTCATTTTGATACTGGTATTTTATGAATGGATTGAGTTCATTTTTAATACCGGTATTCAAATAATAAAATCTATATAAGTTTTTTACATCTGGTATAGACGCAGATATGGTTAGTCCGGTATGTTTTCCTGAATAATATAAAAAATTGATACCGGCCAAAAATGAATGCGCGTCATTAATTTTTTTATCCACATTTAATGAAGTGAAGAAGAAATGATTATCCAACCCTTGCTGCAAAATGAGATCAGAAAATATAGAATCCTGATGACTTAAATTGTATAACGCCAAGGGCTGATTCGCTTTGTAATTTTCAAAATAGCCCTTGCCCCTTGTATAATTAAATGAAAAGTTGCTCAATAAAGTATTCGACCATTTCTGGGTATAAAAAAACTGAGCATGTGTCTGACTGTAATGATCTATTTCGTGATCATATGGCTGTCCTGGCTTTTCGGTACCGGCAAGATTAAACCTGTATAAACTATCTATTTTGAAGTATCCTATTGGAAGTCCATTCCAGGCTTGCCCCACCTCTTCGGTACCACTAAACACAAGAGCTTGAATCCCGTAATTTTTTTTAAGTTTGGAGCCGGAAATAAAAAAGGATTTTAGGTTTGATGAGGAACGTTGTATAAAACCATCCGAGGTTTGTTTACTCAATCGAATTTCCAGGTTATAAAAATTTTCAAACAACCCTGAATTCGCCATCGCCGAAAATTTATGCGTATTATACGAACCTCCTGAATAATTTACATGCGCAAATGATTTTAGATGCAATTTCAATAGATGGATGTCGACTGCTGCACCAAACCCTCCCGGACCCGACCTTCCTGGAACAAAACCTCTATGCACACTCACCTCATCTGCACTGGATAAAATATCGGGGACATCCACAAAATAAGCCAGGGAAGATTCCGCATCATTCAATGGAATGCCATTAATGCTAACTTGAGTATGGGCGGGGTCTATTCCCCGAATTCGCAGTGCCGAATAGCCTATTCCATTTCCAGCGTCTGAATGAGCCACCAAAGAAGGCGTATGATTCAATACATAGGGAATATCTTTCCCTATATCCATTTGTTTGATTTCATGTTCCTTCATCACACTGGAATTGGAAAGCACCGAAGAACCCCAGCTTGTAGCTTTCACGATGAGTTCGTCATATAGTATTCTGCGTTGTATTTCGAAATTATACTGTTTCTCCGAAGAATCTATGACTACCGTTCTAAATTCGATATCATAGCCGTAATCCATTGATATGGCATAAGTTCCAAATGGAATATCACTAAATTGATAGAACCCTTTATCATTGGTTTTTACCTCAAGATTCAGTTGTTCTAACCGAACAGGTATCCATTCATAAGGTAAACCTTCCTGGTCCAATACGTAACCTGATAGATGGCTTTGAGAAATTAAGGTCGAAGACCAAAAAAGTAATCCAGTTAAAATTCGGACGTACATACAGTAAGGTTAAGGGAAGCGACATCCAAATGATTCCTTAACAGCATTACCTGTTCAGGTTCAACGGGTTTAATCTCAGCCGGTGAAAAATCACTATGCGGCACCCCTGGTTAAAAATACGAATTCTTTTGTATAAAACTATTCAGACAGAAAACAGCGTGGTAGAACCTTTGTTCACCCACCCCAGTAATAAAATAAAATGGCTTCTTTAAATTAGTTATGGCTAGTAAGTGCTTTTGAGCGATTTTGATTTGGTCATGTGGATTTTCGCGCATAATATCATATTCCCAAACTAAATCCGGCATACAAAGTAAATACACCCCTACATGCTCAAAAGTAATATACGAGTCCAAATTTTTATCTACAGTGCCATATTTCGTTTCAGACCAGATTTTTATAGTCAGAGCATCCGTATCCGCGAAAACAAAATTGGATTTGCCCATGTTATCTAAGTGAATTTTTAGTTGGTTTTTCCCCATTATAGCGAGATCCTGCTGATTATAAGGTCTATTCAACGTAGGCAAATAAGTTCTGGCATATTCTGTCAGCATTGTACCTTTGTAATACTGAGATAATTGGCGAGTTAAGGTGGTTTTACCACTGGATTCCGGACCGGTAATAACTACAAACAAAATAAATTCATCATAATTCTGAGCAAAGATAGTCTTTTGAAAATGTATGCATGATATAGAGCCGTTTTTTAACTGGAGAGAACTTTATAATAGTTCTGAAGATGAGAATTCTCCATTTTTTGGCAGAGAGTATAATGAATTTCAATATAGCAATCGCATCTATAATTTTTTAATACATCCGCATTGGGATGCTATTGGATCAGAAAATTTATATATAAAAATTTTATATGCTGACTACGAAGAGCATTTTGCAATTTTTGAGTTTATAGGTGAATGGAATGATTGCCTGGCCAATGATATTATGTTTTTAAAGAGAGACATTATTGATGTGCTCATTAATAAAGGGATTACCAAATTTATTTTATTAGTGGAACATGTTCTTAATTTTCACGGCTCCGATGATTGTTACTATGAAGAATGGCGAGAAGATATTGCTGATAATGGAGGATGGATTTGTTTTATAAATACCCTACCCCATGTGAAGGAAGAAATGAAAACATTTAATATCCACCAATATGTTCATGTGGGTAAAAAGTTTTCTGATATTAACTGGCGAAAAATGGACCCAGATTCCTTATTTGATTGGGTGGAAAAAAAGTTATCTAAACAAAATGTTTAAGAGTGGTTTCGTAAATATTGTTGGATTACCTAATTCAGGAAAATCAAGTCTGGTGAATGCTTTTATAGGTCAAAAACTTTCCATAGTTTCTCCTAAACCACAAACTACCAGACAGCGGATTCTTTCCATTTTGACTACAGAAGATTACCAGATGATATTTTCTGACAGCCCTGGTTGGATTAAAGATTCCCACTATACAATGCATAAGTTGATGAATCAGGAAGTCGCGCGTCAGAAAATTGGCGCTGACGTAATACTGATTGTAATAGATATCAGTAAGCGAGAGCTTTTACCAGATAATCTATTATCAATAGTTGCTAAAGCGATTGTTCCAAAAATTCTGGTGCTCAATAAAATTGACTTGGTTCCTAAAACGGAAATTCTCCCATTTATTGAACAAGCGAAGGAACAGTTGGAATATTCTCAAATTTATCCAGTCTCTGCATTAAATGAAATAGGGTTAGCCGAATTATTATCTGGCATCCTAACTGTGTTACCTGAACACCCCGCTTATTTTGATAACGACGAAAGCAGTGATCGGTCTGTTCGGTTTTTTATAGGAGAATTTATTCGCGAGCAAATTTATTTTTTGTATCAGGAAGAAATTCCTTATAGTTGTTTTGTTGATATTGAATCGGTGGATGGAATCGATGAACAAAAAGAATTGGTTCGCATCCGTGCGAAAATATACGTAAACAAAAAAAGTCAGGTTCCTATATTAATTGGGAAACATGGCAGTTTAATAAAAGAGCTCGGCATTCGTAGTAGAGCCCGCATTGAATCTTTTTTAGACCAAAGAATCTTCCTAGACTTAAGCATAAAGCTTAAAAAAGATTGGAGAAATAATGAAGCATATTTAATAAAAACAGGCATTGTATCATGAGTTTTACAGCAGCTATTGTAGGAAGACCTAACGTAGGAAAGTCCACATTTTTCAACCGACTAATTGGGGCTCAAAGAGCTATTGTCGATGACACCAGTGGCGTCACGAGAGATCGCATTTATGGAATTTCGGATTGGAATGGAAAAACATTTTTTGTTATTGACACGGGAGGTATCGTAGAGAAAAGTACGGATATTTTCGAAAAGCAAATTAAAACACAAGTTCAAATAGCTATCGAAGAAGCATCTGTCGTATTATTTCTAGTCGATGCAACCAGCGGCATAACCGATGCAGACCTGGAAATTTCCCACTTGCTTCGCAAGACAAACAAAAAAGTTTTTTTAGTAGTTAACAAAGTAGACAATCATTCACGATTAGTGGCTGCGCAAGAATTTTGGGGATTAGGTTTAGATACCTTATTTCCAATTGCCGCTATTTCCGGGTCAGGAACAGGTGAATTATTGGATGAAATAGCCAAATTAGTTCCGGAAGAACTTCCAGAAGAAACGACTATCCCAAAATTTGCAATAATTGGTCAACCGAATGTTGGAAAATCATCGTTTGTCAATACATTATTGGAAGAAGAACGAAATATTGTTACAGAAATAGCCGGCACCACCCGTGATCCTATTCATTCAAAGTATGCAAAATATGGAAAAGAGTTTATGCTCATTGATACGGCGGGCATTCGTAAAAAATCCAAAGTGCACGAAGACTTAGAATTTTATTCAGTGATTCGCGCCGTAAAAAGTATAGAAGAAGCCGATGTATGCTTTCTTCTCATCGATGCAACTCTGGGTATTGAAGCGCAGGATATGGAACTCGTCAGCCTCGTGATAAAAAGAAATAAAGGCTTAGTCATCCTCGTAAATAAATGGGATTTGATCACCAAAGAAACAAACACCGCGCTTGAATTTGAAAAAAAAATAAAAGCTAAGCTGTCTCCATTTTCGGACGTGCCCATACTTTTTGTTTCGGTAAAAGATAAACAGCGAATTTTTCAAGCCATTGACTCAGGACTGGAAGTATATAAAAACCGAAGCCAATCTATCAAGACTTCATTGTTAAATGAAAAAATGTTGGAAGCAATCGGCAAAATTCCTCCACCCGCGTATAGAAATCATCTCATTAAAATTAAATACATCACCCAGATCAATAAACCCTACCCTGCCTTCGCATTTTTTTGCAATTATCCGGACCAAATCAAGGGTTCTTATAAGCAGTTTTTAGAAAATCAAATGCGAAGTATATTTAATTTAAAAGGTGTTCCCATTCGTTTGGTATTTAAAGAAAAGTAAGAACGGATGAAAATTACTGTCACAGATTTTGAAGGATTAATCATAATTGAACCTGAAGTTTTTACAGATTCCAGGGGATATTTTATGGAGACCTATTCGGAGCGAAAACTTGAGCCAACCATTAATAGCATTCTTTTTGTACAAGATAATGAAGCAAAATCGGTGTATGGAGTTATCCGAGGTTTGCATTATCAACTTTCACCAAAGGCACAATGCAAACTGGTGCGCTGCACGTATGGCGAAATTCTGGATGTTGTGATTGACCTTCGTCCAGACAGTGACCAGTTTGGAAAGGTATTCAGTATTGTCCTCTCAGCAGAAAATAAAAAGCAACTATTCATCCCCAAAGGATTTGCTCATGGTTATTCTGTCATAAGTCCCGAAGCGGTATTATGTTACAAATGCGATGACTATTATTCCGTGGAGCATGAGAAAGGAATTCTTTTTGATGATCCCGAGCTGGCTATAGATTGGCAAATTCCCTTACCCGATCGATTGATATCAGCTAAAGACAAAAATTGGCCGATTTTTGAACATCACTACAAATTTATTTAACAGGAATGAACATTGTAGTTAGTGGAGCTGATGGACAACTTGCTCGCGAAATAAAAGAACTCGCTCCCATTTTTCAGGAATTTAATTTCACCTTTTTAAATAAAATTCAATGGGATATTACAAATTATAATCAGTTTAAAACCATTTACCATTCGTATAATCCTCAAATAATTATAAACTGCGCTGCATACACAAAAGTCGATCTCGCCGAATCAGAAATGGCTACGTGTTTTTTATACAACAGAGATGCGTTAGATGTTTTATCTAAACAATGCAAGCTTCATAAAATCATCCTGGTGCACTTTAGTTCGGATTATGTTTTTCATTCACCCAATGCGACACCCTTAAAAGAATATGATACAAAAAATCCATCCGGTGTGTATGCAAGATCAAAATCTGAAGGCGAGGATTTAATCTTACATAATCTACCTGAATCTCTGATCATTCGAACTTCCTGGTTGTATTCAAGTTTTGGCCACAACTTTGTTAAGACAATATTGAATATTAGTAAAAAACAAAATGAAATTCGCATAGTAGAAGACCAAATTGGATCGCCAACCTATGCAGCGGATTTAGCAGAAGCAAGCCTAATAATATTAAGATCTGTTAAGCAAGCTCCTACCACCAATTATTTCGGTGTCTATCATTATTCCAATGCAGGAATTACGAATTGGTTTGAATTTGCAAAAGAAATTGTGCGGTACGAAAATCTAGCTGTGGAAATTAAGTCAATTTCAAGCCAGGAATTTAATGCACTTGCCAATAGGCCACCATACAGCGTATTAGATTGTTCCAAAATCAAGGAAGCTTTTGAAATAGAAATTCCTGACTGGCGTTTGAGTCTACATAAGTGTTTGGATAAATTAAGAGGTTCATGAATTTTAAGCTGATCAGATATTTATGTTCATTGGTAAGTTTACTTGTGCTCCCCTGTTTACTATGGGCAACGCACAACAGAGCCGGTGAGATCAATTTCATCCAACTTGATGAGTTGACCATAAAGGTTATTGTGATTACCTATACCAAAGAATCCAGCACAGCCGCAGACCGGGATAGTATTCTTGTTTTTTGGGGAGATGGAACCTCCAGTAGGATTAAAAGAAGTAATGGGAATGGGGAATCCCTTCCAAACGATATCAAAAAGAATCTATATACCTCGACACACACCTATCCTGGGCGGGGAAGTTATAAGATTGGAATTATGGATCCAAACCGCATTGACAATATTCTCAATGTCGATCCTCCAAATTCAGTAAATATTCCATTCTACATCCAAACAACCGTAACCTTATTAAATCCTATTTTTCAAGGATTAAATCACTCTGTTCAGTTGTTACAGTCTCCTATTGATTTTGCTTGTGTCGGAGTTGTCTTTCAACATAATCCGGCTGCTTATGATGAAGACGGAGACAGTCTCTCCTTCGAACTTAGCGTTCCATTAATGGACGAAAACACGCCGGTCCCAAATTATTTGTTCCCACATCAAATTCAAGCAGGTATAAACAATAACTTAAGCCTGGATACTAAAAATGGAACTATAACATGGGATGCCCCACAAAAAGCGGGAGAGTATAATCTTGCCTTTATAGTTCATGAATATCGAAATGGTGTCCGTATCGCTTCTACAATTCGCGACATGCAAATTTTAGTTCGACCAGATTGTGGTCAAAACAAACCTCCTCAAATCACGGCCATACAGGAGCTTTGCGTAACTGCTGGCTCCAAAATCACCATTCCCATTATAATCAGAGACCCTGACAGAACTTTGCGCGGGCGAAGGATAAAAGTGAATGTAACCGGGGCCCCTTTTAATCTCACGCCACCTTCTTCATTTATACCCAATAATATTTATACGGATACACTTATCAATGGAATTTTTGAATGGCAAACAAATTGCACAGACATCCAAAATCAATTCTACACAATTAATATCAAAGCCACTGATAATTTATTTGATACTACAGGTGCTTTTAGTATACATATCATTCACATAAAAGTAACAGGCCCCGCACCTCGTTCACTAACCGCAACGATTGAAAATACCAATATGCGCTTGAATTGGTTATTCCCATATGATTGTGACTCTATTGCTCCAAAATTTCAAGGGTTTTCCGTTTGGCGAAGGGTGAATTCAAAGTTAATCATTCAGGACAGCTGTCAACCTGGCCTCAATGCTTCAGATTATGAAAAAATAGTTTATCTGACAAAAGCAGTGACCAATAATAAATACACTTATCTAGATACTAGTGTGACATCTGGAAAACTATATTGTTATCGTGTGCAAGCTGAATTTGCACAAATTAGTTCTTCCGGTTTTCCGTATAATTTTACAGCTTCATTTCCTTCCAATGAAACTTGCGAAGCAACCCAAGTCGATGTACCACTAATTTTAAATGTGGATGTCAAAAAAACATCCATGATGGATGGTGAAATATTCGTGAGATGGCAAAAACCTTTTCCAATTAGTTTTGATACCCTTCTAAATCAAGGGCCATACAAAACGGTCATTCAATTCATTCAAAATAATACGTGGGTAGATATACCCACTTCAGAGCGAAATGTTAACTCATTTTTTTTTATCCAGGATACTACTTTTTTGCATACACAACTAAACACATTAAATAATCAGTTTGCTTATCGAATTTTAATTTCGGGAATAAATCAACAGGTTAAAATTTCAGATTCGGCGCAGAGCGTTTTCTTGAAAGTTCTCTCCGGTGATCGGAAAGCCAATTTACGATGGAAATCAAAAACTCCCTGGAGTAATTACGCCTATAATATTTACAAAAAAATTGCAACCGCGTCCATATTTGATTCTATCGCAATGACCGTCGACACTCAATTCATTGATAATGCAGTGACTGTTGGTGAAAATTATTGCTATTATATTTTAGCATTAGGGGATTATGGGTTTAATGCCGTTGAAAAGCCGCTTTATAATAATTCCCAGGAAGCCTGTTTGCTAATTACAGATCTCATACCGCCTTGCTGTCCTGATGTCGTTATCAAAGGGCCTTGTGATGATGAAACCCAACAAATTCCCAAAGATGTAGTTACCCTGGAGTGGAGAAATCCCAATGAATTCTGCAGTGAACAGGACGTGGCTGGTTACAGAATTCTCCAACATATTCCCAATGTTACTCCTCAAGTAATTCACCAGATTTTTGATGCAACAGAAACCACATTTACTTTTCCAATTACTTCTTTAGAAAATTTATGTTTTTCGGTTCGATCAATTGATACCTCTGGTATTGAATGTACCAATGCAGAAATCTTATGTACGAAAATTTGTCCGTTGTACGAATTACCAAACACTTTTACGCCCAATGGTGATCAAATGAATGATATTTTTAAACCTAGAAGAAACAATTTCATTAAATCCATTCAGTTGAACATTACAAACCGATGGGGAAACCTAGTATTTTCCACAAATGATCCTGAGATAAATTGGGATGGAAAAAATCTTCAAGGAAAAGATCTGGCTACTGGTGTTTATTTTTATCAGTGTATCGCGTACCCTGTTGTTTTTGGTGCCCAACTTTTGCCTGTTATCAAATTAAATGGTTATATTGAATTATTAAGAAATTAATGTAAATGTTTACGGGTATCATAGAATGTATTGGAGAGATTATCGATGTAAAATCAACTAACAGCAACCTTGAATTTGAAATAGCCTCGGACATCAGCCATTATTTATCTATTGATCAAAGTGTATCGCATCAGGGTATTTGTCTGACGATAACCCAATGCAATGAAAAAACACACTTTGTAACTGCTGTGGCCGAAAGCATTTCTAAAACAACTATGGCAAATTGGAAAACCGGCGATCTTTTAAATCTGGAACGAGCATTACCTGCCAATGGTCGGATTGACGGGCATTTTGTTCAGGGCCACGTAGACCAAACAGCCGCGGTTATTGACATGAAAGATAAAAACGGAAGTTATATTCTTAGTATCTTATTGGATTCGAAAATAAACAGGAATTTATTAATATATAAAGGTTCCATTTGTATCAATGGAGTAAGTTTGACGATAGCCGAAATTAACGATCAATCGTTTTCTACCGCTATCATTCCATACACATTTGAACACACCCAATTTTATCAAACCAGGATTGGTGATTTAGTAAATTTGGAATATGATGTGTTAGGAAAATATATTGTAAACTGGATGGAGAGACGATCCAAGGAACAAGGGAGTTAAAAATAACTCTGAAGATTATTTTTTATTCTTTTCAATATGGATGTGTCTTCACTTTTAATAAACTTAGTACTGGTAATTTTTTCGAATAGTTCGATATAGCGATTACTAATTTCCCAAACAAATGCCTCGGGCATTTCTGGCATGATCTCATCTGGTTTTCCCGAAAAACCATGATGTGTTAGCCATTCCCTTACAAATTCTTTAGATAATTGAATTTGAGGTAGTCCTTGAGATTGTCTCTCATTGTAACCTTCTTTTATATAATACCTGGAACTATCCGGCGTATGGATTTCATCCATCAAACAAATTTTACCCTGGTATAATCCAAATTCATATTTAGTATCCACCAAGATGAGTCCTTTATCTTCTGCCAAGGTAGTTCCTCTGTTGAATAATTCTATCGATGTTTTATAGATTTCATCCAATATTTCTGGGTCTATCAAATTCAACTCTATGATGTCTTGATAAGAAATATCCATGTCATGGCCTTCATGCGCCTTTGTAGTGGGTGTTATAATGGGTTCAGGCAGTTTTTCCCCTTCGACTAATCCGTCTTCTAACCTGACCCCACAAAGTATTCTTTTACCAGAATTATATTCTCTGGCAGCGTGACCTGCCAAATATCCGCGAACGACAAATTCAATAGATATAGGGCTACATTTTTTTCCAACCGAAACATTTACATCTGGAGTTGATTCCAGCCAAACCTTGCATATATCAATAGCATTGTTTAAAAAATAGGCGGAAATTTGATTTAAAACTTGACCCTTATAAGGGATCGGTCTGGGTAATATACAATCAAAGGCGGAGATTCTATCAGTGGCAATAATGATCAACTGCTCACCGATATCATAGACATCTCTGACTTTACCGTGATAAAGGTTTTGTTGATTCTTAAACTTAAAATTTGTTGTAGTAAATGAAAATGACTCGGGTGTTTGATTTGGCATAGACGTAGGTCAGAAATTAAGAATGCATACCAAATCAAATATTTCTAACCATATTTCGGTCCAGGATGATTTCTTTCAATTCTTTTAAGGCTGCGTACTCGTGAGGCAGTAGTTTTTTAAAGGCCTCCTTAACGGCAACATAGGCGCCTTCCTCAATGCCAGGCAAGAGATGCTTGACTTTTTCCTTTACAATATATAAATCTTGCTTAATCAGGCTTCTTATTCTAGGTATATCATGCCAATCACCTTCTATAGCAATGGTCTGCATTTCCCCTCCTTCCCCATCTTCACTCAGGAATTCGATAATTTGTCGATGTAAGTGACTGTCCATTTGATCCAGGCTTATCGGGGAATGGATTAATCCCCAGGTTTTAGTATTGATTTCTGGTTTCAACAATAATACTTCCAGACCCTTTTCATGAATTCTATAAACGATCAACCGAATCTTATTCCTAACAGTCATGATGCGAAATTAGATAAAAATCTTAAAAAATATCATTTTATAACAATCAAGAACTGAAAGGTTTATAGTTGGAGCGCAATAAATTTCTTTTCAACCTCCGGAAAGCGTGTTCTTTTATTTGTCGGACTCGTTCTATAGACAGATTATACAGGTAGGCCAGCTCTTCCATAGTTCGGCTTTCATTGTCATCCAGCCCAAATAACCCATTGATGATATCCCTCTCTCTAGGAGATAAATTGCGCATACCCATTTTAAGTTCTTCTTTCAATGAATCGTCCAACATTTTAAAATCAGGACTCACAATACTGTCGTCTCCAATTAAATCCAAAAAAGCCCCATTGCTATCTTCTTCACCTAAAGGCTGATCCAATGAAACGTGCCGTACTCCGGATTCTAAAATATTATAGACTTCTGCGGCATCAATTCCAAATATTTCAGATAATTCTTCAGGGCTTGGATCCCTTTCAAATTCCTGTTGAAAGGATTGAAACTTGTCATTAATTTTCTTGTACAAATGAAACTTGGTATGAGGGAGTCGGATCATGCGGGAATTCTCGACGATAGCCTGAAGAATGGATTGGCGAATCCACCATACAGCATACGTAATAAATTTAAACCCCTTGGTCTCATCAAATCGTTTTGCCGCTTTTAATAACCCTACATTACCCTCATTAATCAGGTCATTTAAAGTCAAGCCATTATTTTGGTACTGTTTAGCCACAGAAACGACAAACCTAAGATTCGCTTTGACTAATTTATCGAGCGCCAATTGGTCTCCTTTTTTGATAAGGCCTGCTAAAGTAACTTCCTCCTCCGGGATGAGGGCATCAATCCTCGCTATTTCAGCCAAATAACGCTCAAGGGCTTCGCTTTCCCTGTTGGTAATTTTTTGTGAAATTTTGAGCTGACGCATTGACCTAATCTTAAAACTGGTATAGGTATAATGTGCAAATTAGCTGATTAGTTCAGGATTCCGATACGTTTAGGGCTTTTTAATATATTCATAACAAATTGAAGAATGAAACGAAAAAATATGATGTAATTAATTATGAGGTTCGGCACAAAACCAAAGACTTACATGTCCATGATTTTTTTCTTGAAGGTGTTGTATTCTTCTTCGTTGATTAATCCTTTTTCTTTTAATTCCGCAAGGTCTTTTAATTGCTCTATGGCTGATCTCGTAGAATTTGAGGAAGCATTTTGATTGGAATACTTTTCTTCAGTTCTGGCTTCAGGTGTTTCTGACTCTTTTTCTTTTCTAAGATTTTGGGCGTACTCTTTTCCTTTTTCAAACAATTCATCATATTTGCTCTTTAAGGACTCCACGTCAAAATCCAAAATGGTCCCTCCATTTTCAAAATGTCGTTTGAATAATTCGCCAATCGCATAGGTGGAAGCTCCACTCAATACAGACATGGCTATACCGCCCAAAATGGTGCCTATTCCCGGAATAAACTTAATAGCTCTAGCAGCTAAGCGGGATAATCCTGAACCTGTAAGTGCAGACAACATGGCTTTGCCTTGTGACTCTTTGAAATCTTGCCCGTACACCGCGCATATCTGGCGAACCATATCCAGCTGAATGGCAGAAACCGCCAAAAAATCAACCACTGGTATCCAAATGGCGCCGGCTCCCATCGACCACAATATGTGGTTGCGGATAATAGTATCTGCTTTATAAGAAGGCTCTTCGTTTTTCAATGGTCAAGATTTTTTCAATGGTTATGAATCAATGGTCAATAGTCAATAGTGGCTATGTTCTAAACTATGCATGATTTAGGATGATTTCCAACGAATGATCTGATTTAACAGGCGCTGCTAGTATTGCCAATGCAAAAGCTTTTACTGGTGCTATATTGGTTTT
>JALYPU010000111.1 GCA_030856215.1 Bacteroidota bacterium | reverse complement strand
AAAAGAAGATGTAAAGTGAAACCAGGATTTATAACAAAATATGTAAGGTTTTTCTAGGACGAGACAATTTTTGGATATTACGGCCCATACTTTACCAGTTATTTCAGTTCATAGTTTACCAGTGTTTCAGTCCAAAGTTTACCAGTTGGGTTAAGCTGGATTGGTTTATTTCAGTCCAAAGTTTACCAGTTTTAGGGCTGAGAACCAGACAATACGGCACAAAGTTTACCACTTTGGAAAGGATCTGTTGATTACATTTTTTTAACGGTTTTGCTTTGTAACAAAAAGCATGGCCAATAAAGTGATTTCAATGCAACAGATTCGTACTATCATTCAGCTTCTCGAAAAAGGATTTTCACTTCGGGCTATTTCATCCCAGGTTACCTTGTCGAGGCAAACCGTTACCTTTTATGCAACCAGGCTTAAAAGCGCACCATATTCATTTGAAGAGCTTCGTCAGCTTACGGATGAAGATTTAGCCGGCATAGTGTATGTTCCTGCAGTTGCGGTGCCCTTGTCTGAGAATGCAAGGAGACAAGAATTTGATTCCCGCATACCTTACTTTCTAAGTGAGCTTAAACGCACAGGTGTTACCCGACAACTGCTCTGGGAAGAATACCGGAAAGAATCCATTGACCCATTCAGGTATACACAGTTTTGTATTCTAACTAAGGAATCTGGCAAGATCAATAATGCCAGTATGCACCTGGTAAATTCGCCTGCAGCCATGATCATGGTTGATTTTGCAGGGGATAAGATGAGTTTTGTTGACAATAATATCCAAAGAATCAAGGAAAACCTGAAAAAGGTGGGAATTGATATCTAAGGTGAAACTAAATTAAGAATATTGCTATTTTAGATTGATGGCTAAAAGTAACATAAAGAAATTAATTTGTTACTTTTATCCCGAAATAGCAATGAAATGATTGAGCTTGATACATACAGAGCGGGAACTCTCGAGAAAAGCCCCACGGGTTACTCCTATTTTGTCCCTCAAAGAATCAATGACCAATGGATCTGGGATAATCAACAAATAAACAGTCTACTGGAAAAGGCCGCCATCAGATTGGGTGAATTGAATTCATTTTCAAAACTGGTACCCAATATTGAGCTTTTTATACAACTCCATGTAATCAAAGAAGCAGTGATTTCCAGCAGAATTGAAGGCACCCAGACTGAAATTGATGAGGCATTGTTGGATGAAGAAGAGGTTTCGCCGGAAAGACGCAATGATTGGAAAGAAGTAAATAACTATATCAAAGCACTGAACAATGCAATTCTTGAATTGGATAGACTTCCGATTTCCACTCGTTTAATTATAAAGACCCATGCGATTCTATTGGATAGCGTAAGAGGTGAACACAAGCAACCGGGTGAATTTAGAACAAGCCAAAACTGGATTGGGGGATCTAGTCCGGATGATGCCGTATTTGTACCACCACATCATAAATATGTAAATGAACTGATGAGTGATTTGGAAAACTTCATTCACAATGACAATATTAATATTCCGGCACTTATCAAAATCGCAATTTCCCATTACCAATTTGAGACCATTCACCCGTTTCTAGATGGCAATGGAAGAATTGGAAGACTTTTGATCACCTTGTTCTTGGTGGACCAAAAAGTATTGAACAAACCATTACTCTATCTTTCTGCTTACTTTGAACAAAATAAAGGATTGTATTATGATAACCTCACTTTTGTCAGATCAAAAAATGACATGACACAATGGTTGAAATATTTTTTAGTGGGTATTGCTGAAACCTCAGAAAAAGCAACCTTAACGCTTTCAAGTGTTCTGGAATTAAAGGCCAATTTAGAAAATAATATCAATGCTAATTTTGGCAGAAAAAGCAACCGCGCAAGTATACTACTTAATTACTTGTTTAAAAAACCAGTGGTGCATGTTAATCAAGTCAAAGAAATCACAGATCTAAGTTACAAATCAGCGAATGATTTGGTTTCGGATTTTATAAAGGCTAATATTCTAAAAGAAATGACTGGACAACGACGTAATAGGGTGTTTGTGTTTGATAAATATTTAAAATTATTCTAATTTCAAGGAATTTTAACTATGATTTTAGACCAACCACAAATAAGCACAACGGATTCAGATGCAAGAGCCTTGCTAGTTCAAGGACAGGTTTTCCAATAGTAGTAACGGTGCACAGGCAGTCTTTTATCAACCATAAAATCTTTAATGTACTTACCACTATCTTCTAACTCGCTAAATAACATTTCAAATTCTTGCTTTGTCATCTTTTTTTTTAAAGCAAAGCTATTAGTATCGTTGTAATCTAACAAGATGTAGTTCGTTGGACGGATACTGTACGACAACTTTGTTATACTTAACGAAGAATAAAAGTTATCCTGATCCATAAAAGTGCATTTATGACATGGAGCATACAAATAAAGTAGAAATGGTCAATATTAATAAAGTATGTTTACTCTGGAATATCCGAAAATCCTTGAAAAACGATATCTACACTTTCTCTTAATGATTCTGTTTCAAGACCCTTGACTATTGACCCTTGACCCTTGACTATTGACCCTTAACCATTGATTACTATAGTGGATCCACATCTATATGAACGCTTAGCGAACTATATCCCTTCACCTGCTTGATTTTTAGAGAATGCGCTTTTAGCTTCATCTTGATTTGAAGACTGGTTTGTTTGCTTTTTTCAAATTTGATCCAGATTTCTTTTAGATACAGGTTTTTGATTCTCGCGGGTGCCGGATCGGCAGGACCTAAGATCCTTTTTCCAAAATCTTTTTGTAACCATAAAACCAGTTGATTGGCAGCCTCGCTTACCACGTATAGTTTGCTGTGCCGCAATTCTACCCGTATCATCCTTACGAAAGGAGGATAATGGTACTTTTGCCGCTCCAACAATTCTCTGTTATAGAATTGAATAGTATCGTGGTTGACAACATCACTGATCACGGGATGATGCACAGAAAATCCCTGTATGATAACCTTGCCCATTTCTTTTCGCCGTCCGGATCTACCGCTTACCTGGGTCAATAATTGATAGGTCTTTTCCAATGCCCTAAAATCAGGAAAATGTAACATTTGATCTGCTTGTAATATTCCGACTAAGGCCACATTTTCAAAATCAAGACCTTTGGCCAGCATTTGCGTTCCAACAAGAATCTGAATGACTCCTTCTTGAAAGTTTTCAATAATTTCATGTTGCATCCTTCGAGTTCGAGCCGTATCCATATCCAGTCGTTGAATAGAAACTTCCGGAAAGTGACTTTTAAGTTCTTCTTCTATTTTTTCAGTTCCAAAACCTATAAACTGTAAGGTGTCCAAGCCACAATTCGGACAGTTAGGTGGGATAGGGCGGCTGGCTCCGCAGATATGACATTTGAGCTTTTGCTGATGTTTATGATACGTCATGTTTATATCACAACGCTCACACGTCGCTTCATATCGACAATGTAAACATTGGAGAATAGGACTAAATCCACGCCTGTTTCTAAACAATAAAATTTGTTTTCCATCAGTAAGTGTATTCGTAATTTCAGTCAATAATTCTTTTGTAAAATGCCCAACCATACCATGATTTTTCATCGAATCTTTCATGGAAATTAAACTAATTTCAGGTAGGTGACTTTCGCCATAGCGATGGTCTAATTTTACATACCCATATAAATCTGTTTGCGCATTATGATAACTTTCCAGGGAAGGAGTTGCAGATCCCAATAAAATTTTCGCATGGTGAAAACTTGCTAAAACAATAGCCGTATCTCTTGCATGATATCGCGGTTGGGGATCTTGTTGCTTGTAAGAAGTTTCATGTTCTTCATCGATAATCACTAATCCCAAATTTGTAAAAGGCAAAAAAATAGCAGATCTTGCTCCGATGACTATTGGATGATTAGTAGAAATTCTTTTCCATATAGCTAATTTATTTTTTTGAGTTTGAGAAGAATGGTATTCAATTAATTCATCGCCAAAATACATTTTTAATCTCCCCACTAACTGTGCGGTTAATGCAATTTCAGGCACGAGATATAGTACTTGTTTTCCTTGTGAAATAACTTCACGCATTAATTCGAGGTAGAGCATCGTCTTCCCACTTCCCGTAATTCCATGGAGTAAGACGGTATTTTTATTTTTCCAATGATTTTTGATTTCATTTAATGCTGTGGCCTGTTCTACAGATAACGTGATGTTTGGATCAAAATCTAAAGAAATGGGTAGCTCATATTTATCCATTTCAATTTCTTGAAAGACTCCTTTTTTGAGAAGGGTTTCTGTAATGGCGCTTTCAGTGCCACTTTTATGCTGGAGTTCACTCCTTCGCATCCAATTTCTGTTTTTCTCAAGGCTGAGATAAGTCATCATCGACCGAGTTTGATGAATAGAACGTTGGATCATGGTAAGCATTTCATTTAATGCCTGAGAATCATTAATCAAACGATCTGCCAGTTTGATCCATTTAATTTTTGATATTTTTTCTTGTTCTACCAAGGACTCATTGATGACAATAAATTGTTTTTCTAATAATTGTTGCAATAGAGGAATAACATTTTTTCTTTGTAATAACAATTGTACGTCATACATGCTTAATTCGTTTCGGATATCAAGTCCTTCTAGAATTAAATACTCATCATCTTCCAAATTCAAATGCTCAGGCATTTCATCAAAAGATTTTAAAATCTTCGTTTCACTACTGAGTTTTAAAACTGAGGGTAGGGCGGCATTCATTATTTCTCCGAAGGATGCCAAATAATATTGGTTCATCCATTCCCAAAGTTCAAATTGTTTAGAATTGACAATAGTTTCTTCGTCCAATATTCCGATGATAGGCTTAGCATTGACCCAGCTCGATTGATTTAAAACATTTTTGACAATTGCGCTATAATGCTTCCTCTTACCAAATTCTACTTCAACACGTATACCAGGTTTAATTTTATGTTGAAA
The DNA here is from genome assembly GCA_030856215.1 of Bacteroidota bacterium. Taxonomy (GTDB): domain Bacteria; phylum Bacteroidota; class Bacteroidia; order Chitinophagales; family Saprospiraceae; genus Vicinibacter. The sequence continues at coordinate 10,081 of JALYPU010000111.1, read as the reverse complement.
TTCTATTGGTACCGCATAAGTAAATAAACCTTCTGCGTTCAGAGGTAAAATAACTTCTACATACATTTTATCAAAGATGTTATGGTCGATATTTAATGGCTGATTCAATTTACTAAAAATAATAGGCGAAGCTATAATAAATCCTTCGCTCCAAATTCATAAAAGCCATTATAATAATCCTTTTTGGATATGCATTTTTAAAATTTAGTTGAATCTTTCATGGGCTATAAATTTTAGAAATTTGAACCTGAGAGTTATATCCAGAATCCTTGCAAGATTCGCAAGAAAATAGTATATTTGGTGGCACCTTTTCTAACCCTAATAGAACTTGTGATAAAACAAACGGTTTTTATAATTAGTTTTTTGCTTCATAATTTGATTCTGTGTGCTCAATTTGCGCCTGAAATATGTACCAATGGAAAAGATGATGATGGGGATGGATTGATCGACCTGAACGATCCGGAATGTAAATGTAAAGGCATAAAGGATACACTTTTTGTTCCCTCCTCGTTAATTCCAAACCCTTCTTTTGAAGATTATGTGTGCTGCCCCACAGGTTTAGCACAACTTACTTGTTCCAGAAACTGGATTCAAGCGTCGCCGGGCACGTCTGATTATTACCATACCTGTGGCTATAAGGACGATTTTCAAAGAGGAAAGCCACCACTACCATTACCGGCAGGAAATGGATATGTTGGGTTTTTAGATTTAAGAAACCGACCCGGCACCAATAATACTTACAAGGAATACATCGGCGCCTGTCTAAATAGCCAGATGATTCCTGGCCGGGAGTATACTTTGAGTTTTTGGGTAGGTTTTGGAAGCCGGGGTTCAACTTGGGGGCCTAGAGCAAGCACGACATTGGGAATCTTTGGTACTTCAAGATGCGCCAATTTACCATTTGGTGCCCCGAATGGAGTCTTATGCCCTACCAACTATCCCGGATGGTTTAATTTGACCCAGGTTTCAACTTCTGGTACAAATACATGGAGAAAAGTTACCGTAAAAATTAGACCTTCTGTCAGCGTTGAAGCTATTTGCGTAGGTTCTTCTTGTACACGTGCTGATGGGGATTATTATTTTTGGTTGGATGAGTTGATTTTGGAAGAGTCTGTCAAATTTGATTCCTTGTATATCAATATTGTGGGAAATCCCTGCACAGATTCCTTGGAATTAATAGGTCCAAGTACTGCTGTTCAACGAATTCAATTCCAATGGTTCCGTAATGGTATTGCTATCCCGGGAGCGGATTCGTCAAATTATGTTATTCCAAGAGGGCAGGAGGGAAAGTATCAATTAATGGCAATCGATGGACCAGATTGTGAATTAAGCAATGTGTTTAACTATAATTTAGATACATTCAATACCGCAATCAAACGAACCATCTGTTATCAAGATTCTTTTGTCTTGCAAAACCAAATATTTAAAGAATCTGGTAGCTATACACTAAATCTTAAATCAATCAAAGGCTGCGACAGTATTATAAGTTTGGATTTAACCAGAAAGGCTTTGCGAGCAACTTTAGTGGACACAACCATATGTGTAGGAGATAGTCTACGGTATAACCAAATTACCTATAATAAAACGGGCATCTATGAACGGAGTTTGAAAGCATTTGATGGTTGTGATAGCCTGTTTACGTTAAATTTACGAGTGGTTCAAATCATTGAAACTAATTTAGATACCGCCATTTGTGAAGGAGAATCTGTTACGTTCGATGGAAAAAAATTTATTCTGAGAGGTTCCTATAGTTTTTATTCGACTGCAGCCAGTGGATGTGATTCAGTATTTACATTAAATCTCAATATTAACCAAGATGTCACAACCATAATTGATACCTCAATTTGCGAAAATTCCTTTATCAAAGTCGGACAAAATAACTATGATAAATCCGGAGCCTATACTATAAATTTAATTAAAACAGACGATTGTGACAGTACAGTTTTCCTGAATTTAAACGTGAATCCAGTGTTTTCAAACCAAGTAAATCGCACCATATGTGATGGCGATTTTGTTGACATCGGAGGACAGATGATTTATAGTGAAGGGGTTCACCAGGTTATCTTACAATCTGAAGCATCCTGTGATAGCCTGGTTCAATTAAATTTAAAAATAAATCCTACAAATATCCAAGCGCTTGATACGAACATTTGTGAGGGAGAGCGATTAGTTTTAGGTTCAGATATATTTACACAAGCCGGATCATATCAAGTTAATTATTTAAATGAATTTGGATGCGATAGTTTACTCTTGGTAAACTTGAAAATACTTAAGCCAGCTTTTACCAGGATTGATACGCATTTATGTGCCGGATTTACAATTAATGTAGGTGGAAACCTCTATTCAACTGCTGGATTATACACTCTGAACTTGAACTCTTTCTATGCTTGCGATAGTCTACTAGAAATTAATATACTCCAGCGCCCTTCTTATAATATAAAATTGGACACGAATCTATGCGAAGGATCTTCCATTCTGGTTGGTTCGCAGAGATTTAATCAAACTGGAGCATATCCTATTGGATTAGTTACAGCAGATGGATGCGATAGTTTAATAAATCTTACACTGAACATGAAGCCTTCCTATCAGTTATTTTTGGATACGACAATTTGTGGCTTTGATTCAATAATATTTGGAGGAAACGTGATAAAAGCGTCCGGACAATACACCAATTACTTTTTGAGTTATTTGAACTGTGACAGTCTCATTAATTTGAAGGTATTAAAATCGGATCCGATTGAAATTAATTCTAAACTGCAGGATATAAAATGTTTTGGTGAAAGCTCGGGTGAAATAAAACTTCAAATAAATGGAGGAACAAGTCCGCTGTCATATAAATGGAACACAGGATCAGGAAGTATCGATATATTTAATCTCAATAAAGGTTTTTATACTATTACGGTGACGGATGCATTTGGTTGCGCGTCCATCAAAAATTTTACCATCCGTGAGCCAGAGCCATTACAAATGATTGTGAAGAAGATAGATGCTAGTTGTTTGGACCTGGAGAATGGTAAGATTTTCATTAATAGCTTATCAGGCGGAAAGAAACCATATTTAATCTACTTAAATGATCAAGCGATAAATAACGTTGAAAGTAAAGCGCGTGTAGGAAATCATACTATAGTACTATTGGATTCGAATGATTGTATGATTGAAAAAATGATTGAAATATTTCCTGCGGATATTGGATATCTTGATTTATCACCGGAGGAAGCTCATGTATTTATAGGAGATACCATATGGGCAAATTTAAGTTTTACAAATTTGGATTCAGTAGTGTCCATTGAATGGACAGGAAACGCTCAAATTTCTTGTTCAAATTGTACCAACAATTATATTATTGCTACACAAAAAGAAAGCATCGTAAAAGTAAAAGTTATCGATAGTAATGGATGTGAATACGAAGATCAATTAGTACTATTTGCTAAACAGAATTATTTTGTCCCCAATGTGTTTTCTCCAAATGGAGATAATATAAACGATTATTTTAACATTATTACTGATCGAAGTTTTGAAAAAATAGTCTTGATGCAAATTTATGATCGATGGGGTGAGCTAGTGCATCAATCCAATAACATTAGTCCCAATACTCCTGACGGTGCCTGGACTGGTTTATTTAGAGAACAAAGCGCATTGCCTGGTGTCTACGTTTATATTTTTATTTTAGAAGATAAAGTTGGGACACAGTTCAAAGTCAGCGGGGATGTTACATTACTTAGATAAAGGTCTGCTATCAGAAATCAAACCGAGAATTGTAATTATAAGTTCGCTAAAAACAATTAAAGGAAAATGAATTGCGTAACAATAAAAAATCCTGCAGGGCAGGATTCAGGTTGGTTTTAACAAATTACAGCTTACGCTATCGTTTATAACAATATATATTCAAAAATAGTGCCAGTTAGTTTAATTGCACATTTTTATGCGCCAATTTTAGTTTCATATCCATCCATTTTTGTCCCATAATTAAATTCATCCCTCGATCTACCATAAAATGTTTAGCTATATTATAGACTCCTTTTAGTTTAAGCTGCATAGAGTTATTAGCTCTTAGCGAAAGTGAATAGCCACCCTCCGTATATTCAATATGGTGCCAGAATTGTGAAGGAATGAATACCGTTTCTCCGTGTTCGAGTATGGTTTCATAACCTTGTATTTTTTTCAGCGAAGGAAATTTTTCTTCATCCGGATTGATCATATCGACCAGACAACCGACAGTATATGGCACTCTAATTAATTTATCTGATTCTTCGGGCGCAAACAATACGACTCGTTTTCGGGTTTGAAATTGGGATAAAAATACATGGGAGCAATCAATATCGTAATGAATTTTAGTATAAGCGCCCTGACCACCAAAAAACATAAATGGATATTCATTATAGAACCCTTCCATAATTTGAGGTATTTTTATGTCCTTTACCAATTCAGGTATATGTTTGAAAATGTTAAAAAGAAAAATGCGTAATTCAGTTGGGCCGGCTTCTATTAAACTTAAATAATCTCCAAATTTCATTTTTCCGGTTGCAGACATATAATTTTTTCCGCCCTTGCTAAAGGAAGTATCAAACACAGGAACTTCCAAATCTCCATAATTGGATCGTAGGTATTCAAAGGTCCACTTATTTTTTGCCGGCCAGTCATTAATCAAATCCTTAAAAACAACCGGTTTTCGCAGATCCAGATATTCAGATTTAAATGTTTCTTTTGTTAATCCGGACCTTTTTTCTATTGGGATAAGCTTCATAGTTAATGATTTGAAACAAGTTTACTTTGTTTGAAAATTGAATATTAAATTAACATCTTATCAAATTTGAAAGTTCTGAACTTCTGAATTATCTTTTAATATATTAATTTATTAAATATGTATTAAATTGACATCCACTAAAATTTAATTTTTTTAATTAAGAAATTATTTAATACTGCTCGTAGATTTGCAGAAATTATGAATTCAAGGTACGATAATTTGGGGGTATCCTCTACAAAATCCGACGTGCACTCAGCGATCCAATTTTTGGATAAAGGATTGTTTCCCAACGCTTTTTGTAAAGTCTTGCCGGATATTACCGGAAGATCTGAGGAATATTGTAACATCATACACGCAGATACAGCAGGAACCAAAACAAGTTTAGCCTACATGTTTTGGAAAGAGTCTGGTAGTCTGGAAGTCTGGCAGAATATAGCCCAGGATTCTTTAGTTATGAATCTCGACGACTTGGCTTGCATAGGCTGTACAGATCAAATCGTGATTTCGTCAACCATAGGCCGCAATAAACATTTAATCCCGCAGGAGGTTATCGCCGAAATTATAAAAGGAAACCAAGCCTTCATTCAAAACCTTCAAAAATTTGATATAAATATTTATTATGGTGGCGGAGAAACCGCAGATGTAGGAGATATTGTGCGAACGATTGATGTGGGTATCACTGCTTTTGCAAGGATGCTAAAAAAGGATCTCATTATAAATGATATTAAGCCTGGCGCTGTGATTGTCGGTTTGAGTTCATCTGGTCAGTCAAGTTATGAGAATCGCTATAACAGTGGAATTAGCTCCAACGGACTAACAGCTGCTCGACATGATATTTTGAATAAAAGCTATAGCGTTAAATACCCAGAATCCTATGCGCCCGAATCCTTACATGAACATATCTATAACGGATCCTATCAACTTAGTGATAAAATCACTATTGATGAAGTGACTTATCTGGTAGGAGACCTATTGTTGTCACCTACAAGGACATACTTGCCAGTTATAAAAGAAATTTTAAAACAACATTCTAAAGATATTCAGGGTATCATACATTGCACAGGAGGTGGACAAACGAAAGTGGGCAAATTTGTGAAAAATGTAAGAGTCGTTAAAAATAATTTATTTCCTTTGCCACCAGTTTTTCAATTAATAAGAAATAGTGTAGAATATTCTGTCAAAGAAATGTTCCAAATTTTTAATATGGGACATCGAATGGAACTATATATTGATGCAGCACACGTAGAATCCATCATCGATATTGTCAAACAATTTCAAATCGAGGCGCAAGTTATTGGTCAAGTTGAGGCTCACACGAACACGGAGATTATTATAGAATTCGAAGACCAGATTTATACATTTTAAGATGTCTTCAGAACCTAAAGATGTTGTTTTATGGAAATATGCCACAGGCACTGCTACTGAGGATGAAGTAGTGTTTGTAGAAGAATGGCTGCAAACAGATGAGAGCGTAAGAATCAAATTCGAACGAATTAAGTTAATGATATCTCAAAATAAAATACATCCAAATGCAACGCCTGTTTCACAGGATAATCAAAGAATCTTACAAAAAAAGTTTGGTAAACAAATCAAATTGTTACTACTAATTATTATTCTCATTTTTGTTGTGAGTCTATATTTTATTTTCAAATAATGTAACAGAAATAAATACTAAGTAGATTGTTAGAGAGTGAATTTGAACGGTATAAGCGGGATATATTTAGTACGCAGGCATCATTTGATAAAATTGCTATAGAATTATTTTATTTTCAGTATACCAATAATCCAGTTTACAAATCATTTGTCGATAATCTAAGAATTTATCCTCATACCATCAAGTCGCTAGTTGAAATCCCCTTTCTGCCCATTCAATTCTTTAAGTTTCATAAAATCAAAACGGGTCAATGGGATGAAGAATATTTTTTTCTTTCCAGTGGGACTACAAACACTGAGCGATCTAAACATCATATAAAGGAATCAGCATGGTATAAACAGGTAAGTTTACAAATTTTTAAAGAACAAGTAAAACCCAAGGATGATGTAACCATTTTGGCTTATTTACCGGGTTATGTAGAGAATCCAAATTCTTCCTTGATAAATATGATTCAATTTTTTCAAGAAGAACTTGGAAATAATAAATCAGAAAGTCCATTTATAAAAGAACCCGTAGAATTATTCAATCGACTACAGAAATTGAATCAAGCATCCAAAGAAACTACATTATTCGGAGTCAGTTTTGCCTTATTGGATTTTGCAAAAGAATTTAGTTTAGATTTTGAAAGGTTGCGAATCATTGAGACAGGTGGTATGAAAAATAACCATCGTGAGGTAACTCGAGAAGAATTGATTACCAAATTAAAAAGTTCTTTTCCGAAATCATCTATACTTTCTGAATATGGAATGACTGAACTTTTATCTCAAGCATATGCCATGGATGGAGAAAATTACTCTTGCCCTAAAAGTATGAAGGTGATAGTGACAGATCCACTAGATCCATTTTCAATTTTGAAGCCTGGGCAACGCGGAATCATTAATGTCATCGATTTAGCCAATATACATACCTGTGCGTTTATAAAAACAGCAGATGTAGGTATTATAAATAACGATGATACGTTTAAAGTACTAGGTCGATTTAATGATGATGATGTTCGAGGTTGTCATCAACTATTTGAAAGTTAAATTCCTTGAAGAGCAAGACATACGCTATCTTCTATTTTTGAACTACAATCCGTTTCCTTTGAATGAATTCTTTCGAAATCACAATAACCTCATAAATTCCATTCGCAAATTGATCTAATTCAAATTGGCATAAATCCGAATTGGTTTGTACTTGACTTACTAATCTTTTATTTAGATCATAAATTTGGATAGTGTAATTGTCGTTTTGACCTAATTCAATAAATAAATTTTGTGATACCGGATTTGGATAAATTTTAAGATTATTTTTAGTAAGTTTCTGAATAGCGGTTAAATTTTTAATTTCAAAAGGTTCAAATAGTTTGCTGCATCCCAGGCTATCCGTTACTCTAACAGAATATTTTCCAACACCCAAATTATTAATTGTTGGGGCATTGCCTATGACTTGTAATTGTTCATTTAACCAGATATACAGATAGGGTGGTAATCCACCTTTTATTTCTATTTCAAGACTTCCGTCTTTTGAAGTCGAAGTGGTAGCATCTCTTTTGGAAAGAGAGTTCAAATTTAGTTTTGTTCCTGGAAAAGTTAGTGCATCAATTGTTTGAAAAAAGCATTCGAGGGAATCAAATATTCCGACATGCAATTTTCGAGTAAGCGTCTTATAATAAATGATGGTATCACCTTTAAAAAACAACACCGTATCTACCCCGTTAATCAGATAGTTTGAATCGAATACTGCATGTAACTTTATCCAAGCCTCCAAACCATCTTCTACACAAGGTTGAACTATCAAAGAATCAATCTCGTATGTCACCGATTCATCTATTATTAAGCGGACATTACAAATGGATTCATTGTCTGAATTATCTAATGCGCGATACTTTACATTATATTGTCCATAGCTTAAGGTATCTCCGATTTGAATAGTGTCTAATAATGTCAATTCTTTTATGGAACAATTATCCGTTACTGTCAACAATGGAATAATATAATTGCAGGTATATGCCCGAACCGTATCTGGACAACTTATGGCAGGTTTGAGTAGGTCAACAATGGTAACTATCGCACTATCCTTTTTTATGTTACCAGATAAATCATTGGCCTCAACAAAAATTTTATTTAATCCGAGTCTATTACAGCGTAATGTATCCGCACTTAATCGTACAGAAGGCATCATATCGCAGTTATCGCTTAGGCTTTGAATGATGTCACTATTTTTAATTACTACATATCCACTATCATTTAGATTTAATACCACTGATTTTGTTTGAATCACGGGTGAAATGGTATCATTAGCTTTTAATTGAAACACTTTAATCGCTGAACATAAACGAATATCGGTTACGGTCACTGTATAAGTACCTATGGGTTTTTTAGTAATTTGAATAGATGTGTCAGAAGTATTCCATTTGTATTTATATCCTGGAGTCCCTCCAAATACTTTGAGCCTTATTTGACCGGTACTATCTGCTATAGGACAATTGGGATGTTTTAAAATATCCGTTTGGATATTAAACGTGTCAGGGGCAATAATAGAGTAACTATTGGTTGCAGTGCAATTATTTCTATCAGTCACAGTCACAGTATACGTGCCGTCAGTAAGGTTAACTAAACTATTTTGGGTGCTGTTATTTGACCAAAAATAAGTATGCGGAGAAGTTCCCCCATTTGCTGTAATACGAATAGTGCCATTGCTTCCTTTGGGACAGGTTACATCGGTTTTAGCATTTAATTGAATGCCCACTTGTGTTGGTTGTGTCAAACTGGATGAAGCGGAGGCTGTATTTGAGTTTCCATCAGTTACTGTGACAGAGTAGCTGCCAGCAGATAAATTTATAGCCATGGCTGTAGTTGCACCATTGGACCAGAGGTAACTATAAGAACCTGAACCACCTGAAGCGGTTACAGTCATAGTACCGTCCATTCCGCCAAAACACGAAGGATCCTTTTTCTGGGTGATGCTCGCACTTGGTGGAGCAGGAGGAGGCATAGTTCCTGAAGTAAAATCCTGCACCATGAGATCTCCGCTATTGTTGCCGCTTCCATTGGAAAGAATACTTGAGGCATACATGGTCACAGTATTGCCTGCCGCACTATTAGGTGATGTCCATTTCGCAGTATAATTTACATTGCCTCCGCCACTAAAAAATTGGGACGGATTATGTTCCCAATATCTTCGTCCAGACCCAGAAATTATAGAGCTTGCATCGGGATCTGACAACGTACCAACATTCTGGTTGGTACCATTAAGAGCAACTAATTGAAACCCTCCTCTGATGGCTAGCGTTAGAGGACTTGACGTATTATTGACACGCACGTTAATATTGTATTGTGTGTTGGGAAGAATGTTGGATGGAAGGCCTGTAATTTGAACATTCCCGCTGATATTACCCGAGCTTCCAGGATTATGACAGTTGGTACATGCGCCTTCACCCGGGGCACCGGTATGGCCGTTAGGTGGATTTCCAGAATTGGCCATTAAAAGTATAGCAAGTCCAATACCTATAAAAATAGAAAGTTTAATTAGATGCATAATCCCTTTATTTCAAATACAAGATATGCTTAGTTAATATAAATTATGCGTTATTAAAAATTTTTAACAATTGATAAAAATTGTAAAACTCTTTATTCATATTTTACTATTGGATTTTTGGAATAAAGATTCCACGAAAGCCTTTGAATTAAATACTTGAAGTT
>JALYPU010000109.1 GCA_030856215.1 Bacteroidota bacterium | reverse complement strand
TGCGGTTGCCCATAGCATTGTACACAAATTCAAGATCAGATTTTGTGCTTGTAGAAATGCGGGTAATGGATTTTATTTTTCCATTAGCAAGCCAATCAATCTTTAAAATCTCTTCGCTCTCATCGCTGATAAGATTTCCGATTCCATCGTATTCATAATTCGATACCGAAGTCTGGTTGTCAATGTCCGTTGTATAATTAGAGCTGCTAGTTCCGTCATCTACATAAGCAAGCTTGTTGGTGGCATCCAATGGCATGCTGCCCGAATAGCTGATGATGCTCCCGCTCTGGTCATAATATTTATAGGTAAAATCATCCATCCATTGTGTGCCGCCGGTATTATTGCCATGCCGCTCCACACCCATAATATTTCCGTTGCGGTCATATAAAAATGCTTCAAGGTATTTGCCGTCATCACCCGTTGAGCCGGTAAATGCGTTGGTGATGGAATTATAATTACGATGCGCATGTACCAGCTTAATACGGTTGAGCTGATCATATTTATAAGCCGTCACCTGGTTGGTCTCAAGCGATTGGTCCGGTTTAGTAAGCGCGGTGATCGAATGGATTAATATTTAAAAGCTGGAGCAGAAGTATTGTATTATATTACAACCATCTCTCCGGCTTTGCGCTGCAAGTCCGCGCTCGCATTAATTTCTTCTTTGAAAATAAAGATCATCTGCTCGCTGTGGGCTTTCCGCTGCAATCCGGGCTATTCCGAACGTTTTTCCTTTTCTATTTACAGTATGTCAAAGAACTAATTCAATATTGAACTTCCTCATTTTTGCTACTTAAAAATACAAATAATTGCTCTTTTTGAAAAACAAAACTAACGAACGAGTTACATAAACTAATGAACGCGTTTGGTAATTCCATTGCCTGGAAGAAACGATTTGTAAGAAAGATTGAATTGAAAATGGAAATTAATCTTAAAAATTGCTCGATTTAATTTTTTGAGATTCTAACGTAAGCCAAAATTTGAAAAACAAAAAGCGATTGCAAAAGCAATTGCCTGTTTTTTTGTCATAACGAATCTTTGTAGGGTTTTGTGTTGTTTTTGTTGGGATGCGCCCCGTAGAGTTTGCACCGCATCCTACACGTGATGATCCTCTGGAATGAGTTTATTTCCACTGCCAATCAGGAATATTATCACCATTTATTATTCTAGACCGTTCTATATCTTCAAGTTTAATAAACTTTACACCTACACTATCAGGAACAAGCGAATCACGATAAAGTTCACTAATAGAAGGATCATTTAGCGAATATCTTAGCTTATAATAATAACCCGGGGCTTTGAGTTTAAAAGTATTTGTTGCTCCTGTATAAATGCCGTTTGGCGCCTTAAAAAAATAACGTAATGTCCCACCTCTTCCCAAAAGATATGTATCGTAAGTGATGCATATTGTTGTAATACCACTTTCTTTTAACTCCCGTTTTTCTTTGTTTGTAAAATAAATTGTTAGGGAAATCAATATTATCAATAGTGCGCCTCCAAGAATTATTTTACTTTTTTCATTCATATCAATTGAATTTATTTACGATTCAATAAATCAGGAGCTGCGTTCCCAAGTGTTTCTCCAAAAAATGGTCCAATTTGAGCATGATGAGCACCTATGAATGTTCCACCCATTAACCGTTGACCAAAAACTTGAGGGTACGAAGTTAATCCCTGGCCTAATCTGTATGGTAAGTTATATGACGAGGAGCGAAAAAAGTTACTCCCTATTGTGCTAAATGATTGTCCAAAAACTCCACCTAAACCATTACCAAGTCCTCCCATTCCAACCTCAAGACAATACCGATCAACAGGCATTACTCCAAGCCCTTGATATCCCTGAGATGGATTATAGGCTAATCCACTACTAATAGCAGTATTACGTAATCCCACGAGAGCAAAACTACCAAAATTTCCAACCTTAGATCCTGGTGCGAGTATACTCATACCAACTGAAGTTACATTTATGCTACTAAAAGATTGTCCCCAGCTTTTCCCCGAAATCCTATTTAATGCTACTTGGGAACCATAATCAATTCCTCCCGATACAATACGCATTCCCATAGTTGCTTCAGTTCCATATAATAATAACGCAGGAGCGCCTGGAATACAAGCCATCGGGATTGCAAATGCAGCAACATACATCATTCCTACTCCTGCATCATGTAATTGCATCAACCCAGGTCCCCATCCCTCTGCAAAATTATACGGCAATCCTCTTTGTGTTAAAGGTGCAAGTTCGTCTACATATCCAGGAGGTGTATAATCTTCCCACCCTTCACCAGTCCTTACAAAGAATCGACTAGTACCATTAGCATAGGTGTATTGGGCGATTGCGTAATCATCAACAATCAGAAATGCTGCAGTACAACCTTTCCAAACGCAACCAATATATTCATAACGCTCTCCTCCAAATTTTTCGCTCCATTGAGGCCAAGGTAAAGTTGGGCCATTTGCGGGAGCTGGTCCTTTTCCGTTAACATCAATCATCTTAATTGGGTTATTTGCTGCAAAACAATAAGGACTCATAAATGGATACATTGGTGCATCGTATCCCCCCAGTGAACCACGTCTTGCCTGAATCATCTCTGTAATTTACGTTTGTGCTCTGACAATCACAACAGAGATGGAATCGAATAAAAAATCGTTGCGGCGTTCGGCTGAAGAGATCGA
>JALYPU010000027.1 GCA_030856215.1 Bacteroidota bacterium | reverse complement strand
CCCTCAGTACGGTTGGTAATCGTACGTAGAGCGCATTAGTATAAGGGAGCTTGACTGTGAGACATACAGGTCGAGCAGGGGCGAAAGCCGGCTAAAGTGATCCGGTGGTTCTGCATGGAAGGGCCATCGCTCAAAGGATAAAAGGTACTCCGGGGATAACAGGCTGATCTCCCCCAAGAGCTCATATCGACGGGGAGGTTTGGCACCTCGATGTCGGTTCGTCACATCCTGGGGCTGGAGAAGGTCCCAAGGGTTCGGCTGTTCGCCGATTAAAGTGGCACGTGAACTGGGTTCAGAACGTCGCAAGACAGTTCGGTCTCTATCTGTGGTGGGCGTTGTAACATTGAAAGGAGCTGACTCTAGTACGAGAGGACCGAGTCGGACGTACCACTAGTGTATCTGTTGTGCCGCCAGGTGCAGCGCAGAGTAGCTACGTACGGACTAGATAAGCGCTGAAAGCATCTAAGCGCGAAGCTATCCTTGAGATGAGTGTTACTGGGGTCGTAGTAGACGACTACGTTGATAGGCTACAGGTGTAATCGTAGTAATACGTTCAGCTGAGTAGTACTAATTACCCCTTCGCTTCCTTTTTTTATTTTTTTATTATCTCGATCTCATTTTCTCTCCAACCTTTCTTTTTTTTATTTGATTCCTCAAATAATTACTAAAACATAACTCCAGTTTCTAGAGTAAAATTTTTAGGTGGTTATAGCGTAGGGGTTCCACCTCTTCCCATTCCGAACAGAGAAGTTAAGCCCTATTGCGCCGATGGTACTGATCTAAAGTTGGGAGAGTAGGTAACTGCCGTTTTTTTAAAATTAGCCTTGGCATGCAGCTTGCAATCCAAGGCTTTTTTATACCAAGAAAGGCCATTTCCAAACGATTAGGGACCTAAACCCTTTCTGACTACAAAATGACTTTCAATTTTTTGGTTAGATAATAGCCGTATTTTAAAATAAGCCTTGGCTTGCAGTCCGCAAACCAAGGCTTATTTTTATGTAAACCTGTAAAGTCTAAAATACACATTACATAAAATATTTGCCGGACATTAGATTTTTGATGAGTTAGACCTGCTAAAATGGGATATTAATGTACACACTCCAATCTTACTTCATAGCATTATATTTGATCTTAATTTCATTTGATGCAAAACTGTTTACTGATATTTTACACGGTCCTATTTACTTCCAATCTATTTTCTCAAGATACTATAGTAGTACAAACGATTGGATTTGACACCACACATAGATCCGGCTTATATAAATTTCCGGATGCAACTAATCAAGAATTTTCAAAGATTCTAATGAAGTACACCATGAAATGTTGGGATAACACTTCCAACGGGTGCCGCGAATGGGATTATAGCTGTAATACTTTTATCACTGATTCAAGCAAACTAGATTCCTTTCAACAAACCCACCCTTCGCATAAAATAATTGGATACAATAAAGCATATTTATCCTACGTCAATCACCCTACCTATTCAATTTTTGAAAGAAAAGAATTTAATACCCTCTTGACTGAAGCTGGCACGATCAAGTCTTCCCCGACACTAATGGCAACACAAACCCAAATTATTGCATTTAATCCGAAAGAATCCTTAGCTAAAATGGAATTTATTTTGAAGGTTAATGAATTAGAGCAATCAGGGCCTATTGATAATTTAATAAAAGCAATTTCACTTTTTTCATCACAGTCAAATTTGGCTATTTCGGAGTTTAAAATAAAACTTAGGCATTTCACTGGAAATGAAATTCCACTGGATAGCCTAAATGGTAATTTTATTGAAGTCTATAATCAATCAAATTCCTTTTTAAATGCAGGTGAAAACCGATTTAATTTTTATAGAGATTTTTTATGGGATGGGAAATCTTCCATTCTTGTCCAATTGTCCTTTAAAAGTATTAATGCCTCAACTTTGTTTTTGCAAGCAGCTGCAGATGTGTCTCCTTTATGTTACCTCAGTGTGCAGGATGAAAAAAATTTGGTTTTATCTGATAGAAACTGGTTGGATATTCCCAGCGATAAATTTTCTAATGTCAAAGATGAAATTACTATAATGTTTTGGGCTAAAGGCGATTCAAATTTTATTCCGTCAACGAACACCTGTTTGTTCGATGCAGTAGACAAAAATGGAGCTCGGATAATTAACATTCATCTTCCATGGAGTGATAAAGGAGTTTATTGGGATTGCGGAGGAGATCAAAATGGTTACGACAGAATATCTAAACCATCTATCACCAATGAACACATTAATAAGTGGAATCACTGGGCTTTCACCAAAAATACTGTTACAGGTGAGATGAAAATTTTCCTAAATGGAAAATTGTGGCACACAGCTTCCAATCTGAAAAAACCGATTCAAAATATCGATCGATGTTCATTTGGAACAGATATCAATAATAATTGTGGATATTATGGAAATATCGATGAATTTGAAATTTGGAATAGAGCCTTGAGTTTGACTGAAATAACTGAAACTTTTTATAAAGGATTTTCTAATAGAAATATTGCTAAAGATAATTTAATACTTAGTTACAATATGACATTGGATTTGGAGAATAAATTAATAGATCAAAGTGATGACAAGGATTCAAGATCAATGGTTGGTTTTCCAATTACTGCAAATTCAAAACCAGATCAAATAAGGAATGGTTTTAAAGAAATAAATTGGAGACCACAATTGAATATTTGGTCAGGTAATTTTTTAAGAAAGGTTGATGAACAGATAATGTTAGATTCTGTGTTGAATTCCGGTCACACCATTCTGGAATTTAAAAGCGATGGATCAAATTTGATCCCACTGGATACTAGTTATGTTTGGCTGGATGGGTGGGTCTTTCATTATAACGAAAAGGGTGAAAAAATTGACAGCCATTTGATAGATAAGGAAGGCGAAGTTTTTGTAGATGATTTGTACTATTATCTAAAATTGCCTGCCAAATATGAATTGTTGTCTCTGGTTACACCATATGGTAATGGATTAATTTTGGGACCTCAGGGAAAGACCTTCACGATAGACGTATCTGATTTTGCACCTATATTGCAGGGCAATAAAAAACTGTCTGTAGAACTCGGTGGAGAATATCAAGAACGTTTAGACATTAAATTTTTGTTTATTAAGGGAATGCCTTCTAGAAAAGTTCTAGGCATTAATAACATTTGGCCTTTCCGCAATGCTTTATACGGAAGTATCAATGATGATGTGATTTTTGAATCAAAAGTTGTCCAACTTCCTCCGGCAAGTTCCTATAAAATCAGAAGCAGTATAACAGGTCATGGACAAAATGGAGAATTTATTAAACGATCTCACTTTATTAATGTAAAAGGTGGACAAAGAGAATTTGTTTTTGATGTTTGGAAAGAATGTGGAACAATTCCTATTTATCCTCAGGGAGGGACATGGTTATTTGACCGCGCTGGTTGGTGTCCAGGAGATCCATCGGCACTTTTTGAGTTTAATTTAGATCCTTTCGTAAGTTCAGGAGAAGCAGTTCAATTGGATTATGGACTATTGGGTACTCCTTTATCAGAAGCAAATTACTTGGCCTCCCATCAGTTAGTAAGTTATGGAAATATTCAGTATGATCGAGATGTATCGATAATTGATATCATAAGACCATCCAGCCGTGTTGAATTTCAACGGTTCAATCCAGCTTGCTCCAACCCAAGAATTAATATCAGAAATGAAGGAAAGCAACACATTTCCCAAATGACTATTGAGTATGGATTAGATAATGGAATTTCGGAAACATACCATTGGACAGGCTCATTAAAATCTTATGATAAAGTGGAGGTAGATTTACCCATTTTAAATCCAGAATTTTGGAGAGTAACGGAAGGAAAAACAAATGGTAGATTTTTGGTGAAGATTGTTACCGTTAATCAAGCCTCCGATAATAATCCATGGAATAATGTAATGGTGTCAGATTTTAATTTACCAGTTGTTTATAAAGATAAATTACAAATTACTTGCCTGACCAATAACCGAGCCTCAGAAAATCATTATTTGCTCAAAGATGCAAAAGGAAATATTATTCTGCAAAGAAAAGGATTAGCTAATGTTAGCTCATATTCTGACGATCTGGTTTTATCTCCTGGATGCTACACAATTGAAATGCATGATAGTGGTGATGATGGGTTATATTATTGGTATTATGATCGCATTGGTGAAAACGTAGGTCGAGGATCGTTTGTGTTGAAGCGATATTCACAGTCAGGAGGAATATTCCCCATATATACATTTCAACCTGAATTTGGAAGATACATTTATTTTGATTTTACCATGACTAATCTGGTGAGTGCAAACAATGACCCATTTCAAAATTTTTCAATTTACGCTTATCCAAATCCCAGTCAGGGTGAATTTAATATATATACTAACAGTGAATTTAACGGGACAGTAAATTATCGCATTTACAACTTAATGGATAAGTTAGTGGAGGAGCAGTTAGGAAAGCAAACTAACGAATCCGCAAGAATTGGAAAATATTTACCAACTGGAATTTATATTTTAGAGGCAGAACATAAAAAGAACCTAAAGAAAATAAAACTTATTAAAGTAGATTAATTTTTACATTAACCCTTTTTTTTATTTTCTTTTTTTTCTGGTTGGAGCAGCTTCATAATCTTTTTGTTCAGACGCTAATTGTATTCTCAAAGGCCTTCCAGCATATTGAGCATTAGTCATAGATCGCATACGGGCAGCACTATCTTCATCCGTCATAAAAAACGAATAAACTCCTTTCATTTCTATATCTTTTATATTTCTACCGCTTACTTTGCTGTTTTGAAATATAAGTTCACGGATTTGGTCATATTTCATACCATCCTTTTTACCTACGTTTATGAAACATCGAACCGAAGCATCGCTGGATGAAGAATCTTTAGTTGAGTTTCTTGTGCCCCTGGATTTTGAACCAGTGCCAGATCGCTCATACGTACTGGATCTTTCTTTTACTTTTTCATCAATATTAATATCTGGAGCATCTATATAGCGAGTTCCAAATTTATTAAATTCCAATTCCAATATTCGCTGGACTAAATCTTCCTTTTCCAATTGCATAAGTGGCCAAATCCATTCGTTTTTAAATTTACCACTAAACTTATTCTCGGCATCCTTGGCGGTGAAAGATTCAATAAACTTATTTACGCGTGCTTGCAGTACGTCATCTCCTTTTGGGATTATGTACTTTTCAAAACGAACACCAGCCATTCGTTCAATTTGATGAAGTTTATAGGCTTCCCTGATATGTAATAATGCAATAGATATACCTTTTTGTCCCGCACGTGCAGTTCTTCCGCTTCGGTGTGTATAATTTTCAAGATCATCCGGCAAGTGATAATGAATGATATGGGTTAGATTTTTTACATCAATTCCCCTCGCTGCTACATCTGTGGCTAAAAGAGCTTTAATGGCTTTATGTCTGAAACGATGCATAACCTTGTCTCTTTGAGCTTGGGCTAAATCACCATGCAAACAGTCAGCACTATACCCTTCTCGAACCAAATGGTCACTTAAATCCTGGGTTTCCACCTTTGTCGTGCAAAAAACAATCCCATAAAAGTCATCATGAAAATCGATGATGCGTTTTAATGCATTGAATTTGTCACGTGCTTGTACCACTGCATATTGATGAGATATGTTTTGTTGTGCCGCATTTTTCTTTCCAACGGTAATCTCCACTGGATTTTCAAGAAAACGGTTAGCGATACTCCGGATATCCGGTGACATGGTTGCCGAGAACAATCCAGTAATTTTTTCAGCTGGAGTGTGAGACAAAATATTTTCCATGTCTTCGCGAAATCCCATATTTAGCATTTCATCCGCTTCGTCAAGGACTACGGTATTTACCTCGCCCAGTTTGACTGCTTTACGATCCATAAGATCCATAAGTCGACCGGGTGTCGCTACAATAATATGAGCGCCGGCCTTAAGATCTCTAATTTGCAAGCTGATCGAACTTCCACCATACACGGAAACAATCCTCACACCCCGAAGGTATTTGGAATATTTTTTTAGATCATTTGATATCTGCACGCAAAGTTCGCGGGTAGGTGAAATGATAAGTGCTTGCGTATGATAGGAATCTGTTTTTATATTTTGTAATATTGGCAGACCAAACGCAGCCGTTTTACCGGTTCCGGTTTGGGCTAGAGCTATCACATCGCGATCTTGTTTGATAAAAACGGGTATCGCTTGGGTTTGGATATCTGTGGGTTCAGTGAAGCCAAGTTCTTCGAGGGCTTTACATATAGAGTCCTGTAGACCCAAATTTTCGAAAATATTCATAGAGAAAAGATAATATAAACTTATAAGGTAGGGATCAGTAAAGATAAGGTTATTTCAATGGGAATAGGCAATGTAGAGGAAAATTGACATATAATTTGCAATTGTAACCTCAACTAATAAAAATACCTGCCTGAAATCAAGCAGGTATTTACTTTAAATCTTAGACTCTTATTTTAGATAATAGAATTGTATAATTTAATTATCCAGAAAAAGAAAGAAAAGACTTAATTCTGGACTAAAACCGTCTCTTGTTGAAACGATCTCTTCCTCCACCACCGTCATTATCACGAGGGGTGAAAGGTCGACGCTCCCTTGCTTCAGGAGGTCTGGCTTCTGATACGGAGATATTACGCTCCTTTAATGGTTTTTGATTCAGCTGATTGATTGCTTCCTGAGCTTCATCATCATTAGGCATTTCCACAAAGGCAAAGCCTTTTGATTTGCCGGACATTTTGTCTGAGATGATTTTCACAGAAGCGACTTCGCCGAATTCGCTGAACATAGCCATAATTTGGCTTTCCTTGATAGTATAATCAAGGTTTCCTACATAAAGATTCATTTTAAAAAAATATTAAAGATAAAAAAAGATTTACGATGTGGTGAGATGATAAGGGTGTATGATATATTTCTGATTGACTAATTTAAAACAACTACAACACAAAGGTAGAATAAATAATTCCATTTACTATATATTTTTTTATTGGGGGCCATTGTTTAGCATCAAAGTTAATCCCAAAAGTTGAAAGGGTTCCTCCTTTTGCATGGGATTTGAGCTTGGATTCAGGCTTTTGGCTAAATTTTGGAGATCAAAAGGAGTCCATTGGAACTGATAGAAGGGTTGGACGGAGATTTGCATGAAATCCATAGTAGCCAAAGGAATTGACAGAAAAACGCGGTTTCCAATACCCCGATGCTTAAGAATGTCCAGCTTATCATTGGCGTGATTTAGCTGTTCTTTAATATTTAAAAGATTTATATCAAATGAGAGTCCAACTCCAATATGCTCCCATTTCGATTCCAAGACTAAAGAATAGGTTTGTAAAACATAGATCAGCTTCAAGCTTTGCTCAGATTGATCGATAGGTGAAATACCTCTGGAGTCTAAATTTTTGCTACGATAGGTCCATTGACTTCCAAATGAAAATTTTGGCCAATTATATGTTAAACCTAATACGGCACCTTGAATTCCGAAAATCGGTTTAAAACTTTTTGTGAACCAGGAATTCTGTCTATTATAATTCCTGAGGATGTCATTATTGGTTTTTGGATTGGCGTACGAGTAAGAATAGCCTACCTGAAGATTAATTTGCGACTGAGTAACGGAAGCAAACAGTAAGCAAATTATCAGGATTGGGTAAAATGGATTGTTTAGTGTGCTTGACATGAAAGTCACTTAGTTCAACGTCAAATATATATATTAAAGGTGAGCTAAATATGCATACGTAAGTATTTGTGTGGGGCTTTATATATGTTTTTTTAATATAAAATAAAAATCCTTCTATATCTTAGACCCTTAAAAATCCATATTTAAAGGGCACGAAAAAATTATCTTATTTAGATGAGGACAATTAAATTTCAAATGATTCCTTTAAGGTACTTGTCTCTAATCCTATTTATCGGTTTAAGTATGGGATTATATTTTCAAGCCATCCAGTTTGGATATGCCTTAGATGACCAAATAGTAGTATCAGAAAATAAGTTTGTTGCCAAGGGGTTAGGTGGATTGCGAGAAATATTTACAACAGAAAGCTTTACAGGTTATTTTGGAACGCAGCAAAATTTAGTAGCTGGAGCGCGATACAGACCATTATCCATTGCAACGTTTGCGATAGAATATGAACTTTTTGGCTTTAATCCGCGAATAAGTCACGCTATAAATATCCTGTTGTATGCTTTGTGCGCCTATTTTATTTTTTTAGTAATTCTAAAATTACTCAAGAATCAATATAAGTTCGAACCATGGAAAATAGCCTTACTCACTTCATTGATTTATTTATGTCATCCGGTGCATACGGAAGCCGTTGCAAATATTAAAGGTAGAGATGAGATTATGTGTTTCATTTTTTCATTGTTATGCTTATACTATTTTCTGAAATATTTTGACTTAAATAAAAGGAAGGATTTACTTTTTTCTTCTCTATTTCTTTTTTTAGGGTTGCTATCTAAAGAGAATGCGATAAGTTTTTTAGCGATTATACCATTAAGTTTATTCTTTTTTCGGGATTGTTCGCTATGGAAAGGAATAAAAATATCTTGGCCATTGATAGCTGTTAGCCTTATTTTTATTTACATCAGGATCCAGGCTGTTGGATTTTTATTCAATAATAATATGCAGATTAATGACTTGATGAATGATCCTTTTGTAGAAATGAATGTAGTGGAGCGATATTCTACCATCGCATTAACTATCGTCTGGTATATTAAATTATTATTCTTTCCACATCCTTTGACACATGATTATTACCCATATCATGTACCCAAAATGTCCCTTGGAGATCCAGCCACAATTGGTTCGTTGATATTAATTCTGGGATTATTATATCTGGCATGGTACTATAGAAAAAAAGAACATGTACTTAGCTTCGGGATTTTGTTTTTCTTCATAACCCTACTTTTAGTCTCCAATATATTTTTTTCAGTCGGCACATTCATGAATGAGCGATTTATTTTTATTCCAAGCTTGGGATTTTGTTTCTTATTGGGTTATTATTTGATCAAAGCCACAGCTGTGAATAAAATCTTAGCTTATAGTAGTCTTGGAATGAGTATTGTCATATTGAGTTTATTTAGTTTAAAAACAATTTGGCGGGTGCCTGATTGGAAAGATGGAGACCATTTGAATTTTGCCGCAATTAGTGTTTCGAGAAATAGTGCCCGCATCAATCTATTCACGGGGGTCACCTATTTTCATAGGCATGAAAAAGAAACTGATCCAGAAAAGAAAAAACAAAATTTAAGAATCAGCGAGCAATATATTGACAAAGCTATTTCGATTTATCCGGATTATTCTCAGGCAAATAATATGAAAGCGGGTGTTTTGGCCGAGTATTTCAAGACCGACAAAGATGTACTAAAATTTCTTACGAGTTTGAAAGAGGTAGTAACGCGGAGTCCTGAATTATCTTTTGTGCAAGAATACATTGATTATTTAAAAAAAGATGCCTCAAATCATCCAGTTTTATATGATTTTTTGAAGGATGCTGGGTTTAATATTTTATATAAAAAGAATCGAAATCATAGTATCAGTCTAAAATATTTAGGTAGTGCCTACCAAATGCGGACTGACGATGGTGAATTATTATTTGCAATTGCCACAGTTTATAAAGACTGGTCAGTTCAACGAGGAATTTCCTATGCGAAATCACAAGAATACCTTAAACAAGGCAATTCGTTTTTACAAAAAGCGATTGCCATAAATCCAAAATATGCACAATGAGACATGGTTGTACAGAATTGCTTTAACAAAAATCGATAAAATAGGGTCTGCAAAAGCCAAGAATTTAATAAGTTATTGTGGAAGCGCCGAAGCCGTTTTCAAAGAAAAAAAATCTAAGCTCTTAAAAATTCCATATATAGGAGAGCTGTTAGCTCAATCCTTGACGAATACCAATGTATTACATGAGGCAGAAAAGGAACTTGAATTTATTGCAAAGAATCAAATTCGCTGTTTTTATTATTTAGACGAACACTATCCTTATCGGTTAAAACATATTCCGGACAGCCCTCTTATTTTATATTATAAAGGAAACGCAGACCTGAATCAAAACAGAATGATAGCGGTAGTAGGCACACGACGAATGTCAGAGTACGGACAAGAAATACTTTCGTCGTTTATAAAAAACCTAAAGTTGTATCAAGTTAGTATAGTCAGTGGGTTAGCTTATGGAGTTGATGCTGCAGCGCATAGACAATGTCTGATAGAAGAGATGGAAACAATAGGCGTGCTGGCTCATGGATTAGATCTTATATATCCTCCTGAAAACAAAAAATTAGCTGTCCAAATGTTGGAGAGAGGCGGACTATTAACGGAGTTTCCAATCAAGACAAAACCTGATCGTGAACGCTTTCCTATGCGAAATCGTATTGTAGCAGGGTTGACCGACGCTACGGTAGTTATTGAAACCATGGTGGAAGGTGGAAGCGTAATCACCGCAGATTTGGCGATGGGTTATAATAGAGATGTGTTTGCATTCCCTGGAAGAATTAATGATGTAATGTCAGCAGGAACCAACGCGTTAATAAAAAATCAGAAAGCCCAATTAATCGAGTCAGCAGCTGATCTAGCCTATCAAATGAAATGGGATTTAGAAGATCAACAAGTAAAACCAATTCAACCATCATTGTTCCTCGAATTGGAAGAAAATGAAAAATCTTTAGTGGATATTATCCAACAACATCCAGAAGTTCACGTCGATGTATTTTATAAAAACTTATCACACACTCCAAGTGAATTGGCAAGTTTACTATTAGGTCTGGAGTTCAAGGGGGTGATACGATGCTTACCAGGAAAAAGATATTCATTAACTTTGAGATAGAATAGAAAGAATATGAAGTATTGGTATGTATTTATAGTAGTTTGTTGCTTTTCTTGTAACACTCAAAAAAGAAATTCAAAAAATAGTATAGATTCAAATACTACAAGTTCTTTCCATGACAGGAAACCAAGAAATGTAATTTTTATGATCGGCGATGGTATGGGGCTTTCTCAAATTACTGCGGGATTATACATGAATAAAGGACAACTACAATTAGAACGATGCAAGCACATTGGGTTAATAAAAATACATTCAGCCGATAATTTGAATTGCGATTCAGCCTCGGGGGCTTCTGCTTTCTCAATTGGAAAAAAAACAAAAGACACCTATTTGGGAGTGGATTCTAATAAAGTAACACACGAAACTATATTGGAAGAAGCTGAACGACGAAATTTTGCAACCGGAATGGTGGTTACATCTACCATTGTACACGCCACACCAGCTGCTTTTGTAAGTCATCGAGCGGGAAGGAACGATTACGAAGGTATAGCGCTGGATTTTCTAAAAGTAGATTGCGATTTAATAATAGGCGGGGGTAAAAAATATTTTGAGAGACGCGAATCGGATAGTTTGAATTTAATTTCAAATTTAATCAGCAATGGATATTTTGTTACTGATTACTTTGAACAGGATTATCAAAGTTGGGTTTTACCAGATGTAAAAAAAATAGTTTATTTTACTGCAGACGGCGATCCGCTGCCAAAAATGAATGGGCGGGATTATTTACCCAAAGCGAGCATAGATGCGATAAAATTTTTAGACAATAAAAAAACAAATGGCTTCTTTTTGATGATTGAGGGATCTCAAATAGATTGGGGAGGACATGCAAATGAAGGTGATTATATACAATCTGAAGTATTAGACTTTGATGCAGCTATAAAAAATGTATTGGATTTTGCAGAGCTAGATAAGCATACACTAGTGGTTATTACTGCAGATCATGAGGCAGGAGGATTAGCTATTAATCCAGGAAGTGTGTTAGGGAAACTGAAATATGGATTTACTACAAAGCATCATACGGCTTCTATGGTACCTGTATTTGCTTTTGGTCCAGGAGCAGAAGAATTTATAGGGATATATGAAAATACGGAAATCCACCAAAAAATGATAAAATTGTTATTCCAGAAGAAATGAGTCCGATTTGTTTTAGAAGCCTACTTTAATATTCCGTAAAGTATTTTGCCAAGACTTATTAGCATGTACAAATTTAAATAAATACAAATAGGCTATTTATAGATGTGCCGAAAGTGGGACTCGAACCCACACAACTTTTGGGTCACTGGATTTTGAGTCCAGCGCGTCTACCAGTTCCGCCATTTCGGCAATTGGAGAGGCAAAGCTAAAAAAGGGAATCAAATTCAAGCTTAAAATTTTTGATTTACCGGATTTATTTTTGCTTAAATTTTATCATGTAATAAAAAAGATTATATTAATCACTGATAATGTGATTAGAAGAGCAAATTGCTTATTGTGAAACTATTATCAATTTGACACTCTCCCGAATATTTCCTTGTTCTAATCCATGGATAATATATAGTCCGGGAGACAAATTTAAAAATGAGGCTGAAGAATCTTTTAATAAAATGACCGTTATCTTTCCAACATGAATCGCATTTTCCTCTTTCTTATGCTCCTGGCCTTTAATCTCGAATCAAAACCTATCTATGTGTCTGCGAAGTTGGGTAACGATCAATATTCTGGCGAGAATCCAAAGGAAGCACTGAAAAGTCTGCAGAGAGCTGCTGATCTAACAGAGCCTGGAGATACCGTCTATGTAATGGAAGGTGAATACAGGAGCCAGGATGCGCAAGCCGTTTTAAAAATCAGCGTTTCGGGGACAGAACAGAAATGGATCGTGTACAAAAATTATCAACATCATAAACCCATTATTTTTTCTAGTCAATTAGCAGCGATTCTATTAATTAAGGTGGCCTACATTGCTGTGGATGGATTTGAAATTACAGCCGATCCATTATCAGAATCCAAACTAAAAATGACATCAAAACCGGCAGACTATACAAATAAAATGAGTGGGATATTAATTGAGAGAAGCTTCAATGCGGACCTGTCCTGTCATCACATTCGCATCCATAATAATGAAATTCATGGTTGTTTTGGTGGCGGGATTTTTCTTCATAATACAGACTATATTCATATTTTGTACAATAAAATTTATGATAACGGACATTATAGTTCCAGTAATAACAGTGGAATCAGGATTATTCAGGCACAAGAATATGACCATCTCGATATATACCACAATCAAATTATAGGAAATTATATTTACAATCAGCGTAGATTTCATATAGAAGAAGCGGCTGATGTAGAATGTGACCGTCAAGTTAATGGATCGGGTATTTGTTTACAAAATTTTACGAATCATTCAAAGATGGTTTCAGGTAATGAAAAAAGGTCAAAGACATTAATCACCAATAATATAATTTATAATAATGGCGGTATTGGCCTTTTTTTGAATTATATAAATTATGTGGATGCAGTAAATAATACTTTTTATAAAAATAATTTATCGAAAGACATTCGATGCGGGGAAGTTTTTATTCGGGCAGCATCCCATTGTAACGTATTTAATAATATTATATATTCTAACCCTTCGGAACCTGGAAGTCAATATTCAAGTGTAGCAGAAGTATATTTTAAAAATAATATGTATTATAACTATTCGCGCTTTGATGAAGGTGAAAATGATATGATAGGCGATCCGGGTTTTGTAAATGTAGAAATTAATAATTCCTTACCTGATTTCCATTTGAAAGAAAAAAGCGCAGCGATTGATGTAGGTTTGAATGAAATTTTTACAGCCACTGATTTTGATGGGAACCCAAGAAAAAAAGGAGACAATATTGATTTAGGTGCTTTTGAATATATGCGTTATGTCAATCCAAAAGATCCCAAAAGAAAAATGTCCATTGATGAAAAAACCATAAAATTATTTTGGACATCATTTTATAATGCAAACGCAAAACATTATACGATCTATAATCATCGCGGAAGAGGGTTTAGTTGCAGACTCTATGATGCGAAAGGACTAGAAATTAAAAATTTTTACCGCGATATCTCTGACGATTCGTTGTTAGAAATAGATCTAAATCATTTAGAGAACGGGCTCTATTATCTTGTATGCTTTACAAGCAAGGAAGTTCATTACAACCGATTTATTATCAGAGAGCCTTAAAAATAGGATGTTAATGCCTTTTTTACCTTAATCTTTTACATAGGAATCCACTGAAATGATTAATTTTGCGTTTGAAAGTGTAAAAAATTCATGCAGTTTTTATTTCCAGCTTTTCTTTGGGCATTACTATTCTTGTCCATTCCTATATTAATTCATCTCTTTTACTTCAGGAGGTACAAACAAGTCTTGTTTACTAATGTGCGTTTTCTGAAAGAATTAGTGGAAGAGACCTCTTCAAAAAATAAGCTCAAAAATCTACTTATTCTACTTTTTCGTTTTTTAGCTTTGGCCGCAATCATCTTTGC
Organism: Bacteroidota bacterium; assembly: GCA_030856215.1. Classification (GTDB taxonomy): domain Bacteria; phylum Bacteroidota; class Bacteroidia; order Chitinophagales; family Saprospiraceae; genus Vicinibacter. Next base: position 5,085 of record JALYPU010000027.1, on the reverse strand, counting down.
GTTTTGCCAACCTTTCTTATCCAACGAAAAAAATAAATCATTGGGCACAATGGCGATTAGTATTTTTATAGACAATAGTTGGTCTATGGAAGCAGACGCAGAAGAGGGCAGTTTATTTCAAAAAGCTAAAAGACGGGCCTTAGATATTGTAAATGCATATTCAGAAAATGACCGGTTCCAAATCTTAACACATAGTTTAGAGGGTAAACATCTGCGAATGGTATCCAAACCAGATGCCATAAGTTTTATTGAGGAAATCCAGGTCGGCTCAGAGGTCAACCCCTTGAGTAAAATTTTTGAAAAACAAAAACAAACGTTGGCTAATGCAAACCTTGGGATATCCAGTGCGTATATAATTTCCGATTTTCAATCATCTATTTTTGATTTAAATGTGTCTCAAGTTGATAGTACAGTTCAATTGTTCTTTATTCCACTGCAATCCATCAGAGAAAACAATCTAAGCCTGGATACAGCTTATTTTATTTCACCAATAATTATTCCTGGAATACAAAATCCACTGGTTTATCGCGTCACGAACTTTGGGAATTCTGATGCAGAAGCAATCAGGGTGAGTTTTAATTTGAATCAACAAGAGTTCCCGGGAGGCGTAGTAAATGTTCGCGCGGGAAAAACGATTGAAGACACTTTGTATGCAAACATTCAAAATCCTGGATGGCAAAAAGCCATAGTGAAAATTAAAGATTACCCAATTACATTTGATGATCCCTATTATTTATCTTTCAAGGCGGAAGAAGAAATTAGAATCTTATCTGTTTATTCTAAGGTGCCGAACTTACAAATTCAACAAGCTTTAGAATCCATACCCTATTTTAAATCTACATCGAAAGAATTAAATGCTTTAGATTATAGCAGCTTTAAAAATTACCATCTTATTGTATTGACGGAAATTGAACAAGCAAGTAGTGGTTTAGCCAAGGAGTTAAAAAAGGCACTGGATGAAGGCACGAATGTCTTAATCTTTCCACAACCAAACATGCCAGAAACGGCCTATGAATCTTTATACCGGGAATTAGGTATTTCAAAGCTGGAGCGCTTTGTTTCAAGTGAAAAACAAGTAGGGAATGTGAATCTAGAAGAAGATTTATTCAAAGATGTTTTTGCCAATCCTAGGGCAAATATAAGATTGCCAATTACCAAAGGAAATTATCAATTGGTAGGGGGCAGTCCTAGGGAATCTATTTTAGTTTACAGAGATGGAAGTACTATGTTGGCCAAATTCAAACTTTCCAAAGGTTATATCTATTTATGCGCAGCTCCTTTACAAGCAGAATATAGCGATTTGAGTAAGAATGCCGAAATTTTTCTTCCTCTATTATTTAAATCAGCAATTTCAGGAAACAAATCTCAACGTTTTTCACACACAATTGGACAAACCACCGTTATACCTTGGATTTTTGAATCTTCTTTCAATCAAAAAGATCTTAGTGTGAAAATGTCAGGACCAGAGGAATTTATTCCAGGATTGCGGATTGGACAAAATCAATTACTTTTAGAAGTATATGATCAACCTAAAAAAGCAGGTATATATGATTTAAAACATCAGGAAAAGATTCTAGGCGCGATCGCATTTAATGATAGTCGATTAGAATCGAACCCTAACGTGGAAGATATAAAAGAGCTGGAATCAAGATTTATGGGAAAAGTCGAGATGTTGGATGCCTCAGAAAATTTGGATTTTAATAGAATTGTTAAATCTAAAACAGAATCCAAACCATATTGGTGGAACCTTCTGGTTTTTGCTTTAATTTGTTTAGTGGGAGAAAGTATGATAATTCGTTATTGGAAGAATACTTAACATGGAATGTTTATTCAAGAAGGTGCAAATAATTGATCCGAACAGTTCATATAACGGCAAGAAATGTGATGTTCTGGTCAAAAATGGGATTATAACAGAAATTAATTCTAAAGGGATACAAAAAGCAAAAGGTAAAGAATTAGTTTGTGATGGATCCATGTTATCGCCAGGATGGGTAGATATTGGCGCACAATGCGGAGAACCTGGCTATGAACATCGTGAGACTTTGCTTAGTTTAGCTTCAGCTGCGGCTAAAGGGGGCTATACCAGTATTGGAATCTTTCCAAATACAAAACCCATTATCCATTCAAAATCAGAGGTACAGTTTATTGCGTCATCTGCCAAAAATGCAGCTGTAGCTATCTTTCCTATTGGAGCCGTAAGTTATAACGCAGATGGAGATGTGATGGCAGAGTTCCTGCAAATGTGGGAATCTGGGGCGATTGCATTTTCAGACGGATATAAATCAATTCAAAAGAGCAGTTTGCTCAATAGGTCCTTGGAATATATCAAGTTAATTCCTCAGGCTATTATAATTAATAGTTGCGTTGATGAACATCTGGCTAAAGGAGGCCAAGCGCATGAGAGTGAATGGAGCACTTATTTAGGATTGAAAGGAATCCCTAATATTGCTGAAACAACAATGACAAAAAGGGATATTGAAATAGTAAAGTATGCCCAATCGAGACTGATGATTCATAAGATTAGTTGTGCTGAAACGGTTCAGATCTTAAAAAAAGAAAAGTCAAATTTAAATGGACTTTTTGCTTCGGTTTCCGCCTTTAATTTGGCATTTGATGATAGTGTTTTAAAAGATTTTGAATCAAATTTTAAATTGAATCCGCCTCTAAGAGATCAATATGATCGAAAAGCTCTCATCAAAGGAATTTTGGATGGAACAATTGATTTAATTGTAAGTGACCATACGCCATTGGAACCAGAGAAAAAGGAGGTAGAATTCCAAAATGCAGCATTTGGTGCAATAAACCTAGAGACTGCTTTTGCAATGATGATGTCACTAGATAATCTGGATATTTCACCACAAGTTTGGGTAGAAAAAACGGCCATTCGCCCAAGAGAAATATTTCCAATTCCCAAGAGAACAATTGAGGAAGGACAACAAGCTGAACTCACCTGGTTTCATCCAAAACAGCCTTGGATTTACGAATCAAGTGAGTCTAAATCATTATCAAAAAATAGTCCTTTTTTTGGAAAAAAATTTAATGGAAAAGTATTAGGAGTTTTAGTCAATGAACGCTTGATTCAATTTTGAAAGTATTCAAAACTTAAATCTTTATCTATGTTCCAGGAACAAAAAATTAGTTTACGAATAGGAATTATTTGGTCTGCATGTTTTGTGGTTTTATTTATTTTGTTTTATTTAGTCGATGTAAACCTGGTACACAATTATTGGGTTAATACCGCTTTATTTGTTTTGGGGCTTATTCCAATGTATCTCGTTGGGAGCCTTAGAAGAAGAGAATTAGGGGGATTCATAACCTGGAAACAGGCATTGAGTTCCATTTGGTCATGCAGTGTAGTGTATTCCTTCGTTTCTGTCGTGCATAGCTACATTTTTTACAATTTCATTGACCCTAGCATGAAGGATGAACAAAAGAAAATGGCAGTAAAAGCGATTGAAAAGTGGAGAAGTACGATGGGTGATCAAGAGGCGGATAAACAAATTGACCAAATCATGAACACAAATTCTATGAGTCTTCAAAACATGATATTTTCATTTTGTATATTACTATTATTTTATTTTATAATATCAGCTATTATGGCGTATTTTATTCGTAAAAATGATCCACAGATAATCGAACGAAAATTTACGGATCAGTTGTAAAAGTTAATAACAAGCGAATGATGCGAAATGTATTGGTAATAGAAATAATATGGTGGATGGTGAGTATAAGCATAGGATTATTAGTGTTATTACCCATTTATTTCCAAAAAATTAATTATCCCTTTTATGTTTTGAATTTCATTTTTGTCCTTGGGTTTTTAACCTGTTCACGATGGTTATTCTTGTGGAAATTTACACCTTATGCAAGAATTCAGATTTTAAAACTCTGCTTTATTTTCCTATTTATTCCGATCATTTTTTCAGGGATAATTTATTTTTCAGACTTCCGAAATTATATTGACGAGATTGGGCTACAGGAAATGGTTCAACATTTACCCAGTGGGGAGCAGGATGCAATGAGCCATTATATTAGAAATGAAATGGTTTTTTTTGCTGTATGTTTCATTTTGGTTAGTATTCTAATACCTTTTAAAATGGTCTGGAATATATGGACGCAACACAACCGTGGTGAAGTTTAGAATTGTGATCTGATTCTACCAAAATACGAAATAAGTCATTCCAAAATAAAAAGTCTTAATATGAGTTTAGTGCAAGAATTTAATGATTATAGGAAAAACATGAATGAGGTAATTTTAGCTCAGGATAATTTACCGTTAAAACGTTTTTTTTCTTTAGATAACCAAATGTACCAGGATGGGGCATTGCCTACAAAAACGAAAGAGTTATTAGGACTAGTAGCGTCTATGGTATTGAGATGTGATGATTGTATTAAGTATCATCTAGGAAAAGTGTCAGAGTTGGGATTTAGTACTGAAGAAGTCTATGAAGTATTCGCTATCGCAAATATGGTTGGAGGATCTATCTGCATACCACATACCCGGAGAGCAGTGGAATACTGGGAAGAATTGAAAAAAGAGTCAGCTCAGAATTCGCAATAAAAAAAAGCCCAAATTTGCAAGGCGCAAATTCAGGCTCTTTCGACTAAGGTCTCAAAATAAGAAAACTACGATCTTTATCAATAAATAAATTGAAGTCTGCAATTAAAATCCCGTACTTGTTGAGAAGGAACCTGACTGAAAAAACAGAGGATGAAGGTTCTTGCTAATCAAATTTGGAGGTAAAAACTTTTACATTTAAAGTATCTGCCTACGGGATTTGGTGTAAAAGTAAAATACATATTTGAAAAAAACAAGATATTTAGTAAAAATATTAAAAAAATATTAATACGTAATATGTTTGTTGTCTGTTAATAATATATTAATTAATATTAATTAACTGAAAAACACACACTAACACATTAAATAATAATTTAATGTGATTTTCTATGGTGGGCCTCAAATCTGAGGGTCTCAATACTCCGCTATTATTTATCTTTGTCGCCTTTATGCCCGGGTGGTGAAATTGGTAGACACGTACGTTTGAGGGGCGTATGCCGCAAGGCTTGCAGATTCGACTTCTGTTC
>JALYPU010000106.1 GCA_030856215.1 Bacteroidota bacterium | reverse complement strand
ATTGATTCACCCAGCCCTATATATTTAATAGGTATTTTAAATTGATCTGAAATGCCAATCGCTACACCTCCTTTAGCAGATCCATCCAACTTTGTTAATATAATTCCAGTAACCTTAGTTTTGGATGTAAAATGTTTACATTGTTCTATGGCATTTTGACCTGTAGTAGCATCAAGAACCAATAATACTTCATGAGGAGCTCCAGGAAATGCTTTATCTATTGATCGGTACATTTTTTCTAGTTCATTCATGAGGTTTATTTTAGTATGCAACCTACCTGCGGTATCAATAATAGCTACATCCAAATTCTGATCCTTCGCAAAAATACTAGCCTCATAAGCTACTGCAGAAGGGTCAGCACCCATTCCTTTTGAAAAAAATTGACATTGCACGCGGTCTGCCCATATCTTTAATTGGCTCTCCGCAGCAGCTCGAAATGTGTCTCCAGCAGCGATTAAAACTGCATGGCCTTTGTTTTTAAATTGATAGGCTAGTTTTCCAATGCTGGTAGTTTTGCCTACACCGTTTACGCCTACCACCAAGATGATGTGAGGTTTGTTATTGCTCAGTTCATAGTCTTCAACTTCAGTAAGTGTATTTTCTTGTAACAATTTGACAATTTCGTCACGTAAAATGTTTGACAATTCATCCGTACCTAAGTATTTGTCTTTTGCCACTCGATCCTGAATTCTATTTATGATTTTTACAGTGGTTTCAAGACCTACGTCAGAAGTTATTAGCATCTGTTCAAGATCATCCAAAACATCTTCATCAACACTAGATTTTCCTACAACAGCTTTGGAGATTTTTTCAAAAAAACCTGACTTGGTTTTCTCAAGACCTTGATCCAGATCTTGCTGCTTTTCCTTATTAAAAAATCTATCAAAAAATCCCATTCGAGTAGGTATTAAATAAAAATGAGAAGCCCTGAATTAGAACTTCTCATTATTTTTGAAATTATAATTTGCTATTTAGACTGCTCAAAGAATTCTTTAACCTTGTCTTTGTGGATAATCAATTCTTTGTAGGTGTATTTACCAGAAACCGGGTCTTTAATGGATTTGATCACTTTAACAAAATCACGACCGGAACCGAGATTACCAGCTCGTTGAGCTACTTTCGCGTTCTTTGATATTTTTGCCATGTTTATTTAATTTCTTTGTGAACTGTGTATTTACGCATGACCGCATTAAACTTTTTTAGTTCAATCCGATCCGGTGTGTTTTTACGATTTTTTTCAGTTACGTACCTAGAGGTACCAGGCTGTCCAGAGGCTTTATGCTCTGTACATTCCAGGATAACTTGAATTCGATTGCCTTTTGCTCTTTTAGCCATGATATTTTACTTTACTCTTATTGAGCTGCTTTTTTATTCAATTTTTTCATATACGCATAAAGACCTAATTTGTCTATAGTCCTTAATGCCTTTGTGCAAACTTTTAGTTCTAGCCATTCCCCAGTTTCCGGTACATAAAACGTCTTTTTCTGAAGATTTGGATTAAAACGCCGTTTTGTTTTCCTATTAGAATGGGAAACATTATTACCAAACATTGGTCTTTTACCGGTTAGATCGCATACTCTTGACATATTCTTCTTTTTTAAAGACTCCTAGTGACTCCGTCAGGATTCAAACCTGAAACCTCCTGATCCGTAGTCAGGTGCTCTATTCAATTGAGCTACGGGGCCTCTTTTTTCTAAAATTAGACCGCAAATGTACGTCTTTTTTAATTTTTGCACAGGTTTTCTCAAATTTTTATTATGCTTTTACTGAGTGTTTGCCCTTCTCCTTGAATGTTGATAAAATATATGCCGGATGACCAGGATTCTGTATTTACGCTCATGTCGACTGGGGACCCTGGTATGAATTCAAAAGCTTGTGACCAAACTTGAGCACCTAGCATGGAAACAATTTCAATGGTATAATTACCAAAATCTTTAGGTCGAAAATCAAACTGGATCATATCACGGGAAGGAACGTTATAAATGATTAATGGCTCTTCCCCGCGGAATTCATAACAATAGTCATTCAAACATTTGAGAGATTTTAATGCATTAAGTCGTTTACCCGAACTGGTTATTCCTTGAAGGCTGCTATTAGCATCCCCGCAATTTAGTATGAATGAACGGATTAACAACGCGGCAGAATCAGGCGCACGTTTCATTAATTGATTGAGTTTAGGGCAAAACTGAGACAAAAGAGAAATCACGCCCGCCACATGCGGAGAAGCAAAGGAACATCCACCTGCTTCTGTTAGGATTCCACCTAAACTAGTCATGGTGATATCCTCTCCACTAGCCCCAATATCTACATGTTCTTTGTTAAATCCTGCGTCACGCACTTTTTGATCACTCCGGTCAGTATTGGTCACACCAATCATATAAAGACTGGGACAAAGTGTTGGAATATCACCTTTAATAGCGATATCGACATTTTCATTTACGGTAGCTACCGCATTTAAAATACCTACCTTTCCTAAATCTTCATAAGCTTGGCAGATTAATAGGAATTCATTTGGAAAAGCATCATCAAAGCCTAATGAACAATTGGTACCGACTATAAATGCACCCTCTTTCCCATTTGAAAAGAGGTAGTCTTGCTTCATTTTTATAAAATAATAATAACACTCAATAAGCTCCGCATCATCGGTAGCTGAACACAAAAGCAACTTAACGTGTTGGTTGACACCCGTTATGCCTATTCCATTATTTCCTTTGGCGCCCACTACAGAAGCTACCTGCGTACCGTGTGGTTCCTTAACATGGTCATCTCCACCTCCTTGTCTAGAGTCATAGCCATAATAATCATCCTCATATCCATTGTTGTCATCATCCTTTTGATTATCTGGAATTTCCAGGTGATTTTTGTACGTATTTGGGAGTATATCATCAATACTAAAATCAAATCCAAAATCAATTACACCAATTACTAAGGTATCGCCTAGAGGACTTATTCCTGATGTATTATAGCACCAAACATTTTCAATATCTTGTTGCTGCATGTTCCATTGCTTTGAGTACGAAGGATCATTGGGTGGACAATTTCTTTGTTGTAATTTTTTACTTGATTGAAAAATATCAATGGCAAAATGTGAACTCAACCATCTCAACTCCGAATCTTTAGAAACCTGTTCCTGAAAATTAATTTTTAATAGGTTTCCTTGGTTATTCAACTCTTTTATGGAGTTTATTTTTATTGAATTCGAACGTAACGAAGCATCCAATAAATTATTTTTTTGATATCCGGGCTTTAACCGAATGACATACTGATGTTCGATTTGTTGAGCAAATGATTGTACAAAACATAAGGTAAAACAGAAGAAACTGACTAGTAAGCATTCTCTAAAAATCATAACATGCTTTTTATATGTGTAATTAAAGAATAAAAGTAAGGAATTTTTTTTATCAAGCGACTACCGTACCATGAAAACGCTTCTCCATCCACTAGTGTTGCTTTAAGAGTATCAAAATCTAACAAATCTTTTGTTCTAAAGGGATAGGGCTCTGATGACAAGAACACCAGGTCTGGATTTAAATTCAAAATTTCATTTTTACTTACCACTGGATATCGGGAACGATGATCCATGACATTTTTCCACCCCAACAACCGAATCATCTCATCGATATAGGTCCCACCAGCCGCTACCATATAAGGATTTTTCCAAATTAAATAGATTACCCTTAGTTTAGGTAATTCTCCACTGAGGTTTTTTAGTTCTTTGACCGCAGCACTATGCTGTGTCAGTAGATCATTACCTAATTGACATGTATTCGTCAGCTCAGCTAATTGCTTTATGAATACATAGATGGAAGTTTGATCTTTAATTTCTGTGAGCCATACTGGAAATTTTAAAGATAATTTGGTCACATCTTCCTTTCGGTTCTCTTCTTTGTTGGCAATAATTAAATGGGGATTTAGGTCAGTAATCAATTCAATACTTGGGTTTTTAGTGCCGCCGACTTTTACCTTGTCTTTTATGGTAAGTTCAGGATGAACACAAAATTTTGTGATTCCAATAACTTCATCATCCAACCCTAAATCAAAAATAAGTTCAGTAAGAGATGGGACTAATGAAATAATTCTTAGGGGCGTATGGTCAAAAGTAATTTGAGATGGATCTGTAAATAGCATAGATTATTTCAACATACTCACAAAAACCATTGTTTTTCCAAGGAAACTTATTCGGTTAATATTTTTTATTCCCAAGCTGGAAAAATTAATTACTTCATTCCAATTTGTTTTCCCCTGTCGGGCAAGTAATATTTTAGAATCGGTCGCACAGATGACTGCGCCATTAGGTAAAAGTGCAAAATCTTCAATTCCATTAGGCATTTGAATGATAATTTCAGCTTTACCTGTATTGACATTGTATTTTTTTAGCAACCATTTATCCGTTAATATTTTATGCACGAATACAATTTCATTTTTATTTACAACTTCAAAACTTCTCCCAATTTCTGCAGCGAATATTTTTTTGGCTACTTTACCTTCCTCACAGATGGCCATTACATTTGGTGAATCCACTAAAAAACATACCCATTTTTTGTCATGTAGATGCCGATAATATCCAATTTTACCTGTTCTTTCATCCAGAAGATTGACAGGAGCCTCGATCGCATCTGCTTGTTCTTGTGAAAAACGTATCAGGTGCTGCTTGTTTGACTCGTCCTTTGGAACAAAAACTACCGTAAGATCTCCAGGATATAAAGGACTTACCCTGGGTGAATATTCATGCCCTGTAGTATGGGTAATTTGTTTTTCTACTTTGTTTTTAAGGTCATAGTAATAAATATCCGTTTGAGATGGATCCCCTTTATTTGAACTTATTAGAATTTCTTTTTCGGAAATAAAATATGGCTGATTATTATAGCCTTTGGCATTTTGAGCGGACAAAAATTGGATTTTTGAAACACGCCAAACGGTGTCAAAAGGATTTTCTATTTCTGCACTATAAATTACTGAATTTGGAAGCTGCGCAAACACCACAGAATAGAATAGTGTATGAAATAATATAGATAAAAATATTTTCAACGGATATTATTTATTAGGTGAACTAAACACACGTTTCCATTGTATGCCATCTCTTAATGTACCATTCTTTAAACTGAACCAAATGATAAAAGGTTTTCCGACTACATGGTCCTCCGGTACATAACCCCATGCCCGGGAATCTTCTGAATTGTGTCGATTATCTCCCATAGCCCAATAGTAATTTTGTTTAAATTTATACTGATTTGTCTTCTGTTCATTAATATAAAATTCATTATTTCGAATTTCAAATTTATTGCCTTCATAAACGGAAATTATTCTAGAATAGAAGGAAATATTAGCATCAGTTAATTCTATGGTGACATCCTTTTTTGGAATCCATATGGGTCCATAATTATCAAAAGTCCAATTAGGAGTATGTACTTTGTCATGTGGAAAGACATTGGGATCTTGAGCTTGGTATTTAGTGACCACAATATCGGTGCCCATTGATTGCACCTTTGCTAGTTGTTTGGCATCCATAAAAAACGCACCATTTGCAGGACCATGATTTACACTTATTCCCCACTCATCCAATTTTTTTAGATTAATAGGCGTAGTGGTTGACTGAACGAAATACAAATACTGCATAAACTCAGGGTTTTCACCAGGCTTTCCGTTTATATAGACTTGCCTGTCTATGATTTGTAAACTGTCGCCAGGTAAACCTATGCAACGCTTTATATAATGATCTTTTTTATCAATCGGCCGAACGACTAAATCTAACCCCCGTGTATCTCTTTCAGCGTCGGGATTTTGGCGTGTTTGAAAATATGCCCAACTTCGTTCTTTAGT
>JALYPU010000016.1 GCA_030856215.1 Bacteroidota bacterium | reverse complement strand
GTTCTCTACCTAATGTAGGTGTATCTGGAAGCGTTTCTGTTGTTGATCAAAATACTGTTTGGATTGCCGGCGGTCCGGTAGGCACACCAGTAATTTGGAGAACAACAAATGCTGGATCAAACTGGATATCAATCCCTACAACAGGAATTTCATTTGAGTTATATTGTATATGGGCAGTTGATTTAAATACAGCATTTGTAGGTAATGGCGGTCAAGCTGGACGCAATTCAAGATTTTATAAAACTACAAATTCTGGAATTAACTGGACTGAACAAGGATCAACGGGAGGCGGTTTTGGAGTTTTTGACGGCATAGTTTTCTCCAAAACGGAACCGTCATTTGGGATTGCTGTAAGTGATCCTCCCATGGGCCAAGGGCAGCCATATTACGTTTCCAAAACTACAAATGGAGGAAATACCTGGACAGATACAAACCCGTCAGTATCTTTTGGACTGGGAGTTCCACAAAATACAATTGTTGTAATAAATGCTCAATTCTACGGATGGGGAACTAACGCCCCACCTATAGCCTTCATTGTTACTACAGATGGAGGAAATACATGGAATAAAAGAATTCCTTCAATTGGAGGACCATTTACTACAGGTATCGCCTTTAAAGATAGATTAACGGGATTATTTGCAGGACTTAATTCTTTTCCTAATATTTCAAGAACAACTGATGGTGGAGTAACCTGGGCCACAATAAATACGGGGTCCGGAGTAACCGGTTGGTGTAATCTTAAATGGATTGACGGTACCAATACCTGTTATTTGACCAGTGGTGACTTTACTGCAGGAAGTATAAAAAAGAGTACAAATGGCGGACTTAATTGGACACCGATGACCGTTGTAGGACCGGCGAACATTCATCATTTTGAATATAAAAGAGTTGGTACCTCGGTTTTTGCTTATGGTATTACAGCGGGAGGTTTAGTATTAAAATTAAACGATGAGGTAGTTGGAATTACTCCAATAAATAGTTTGATCCCCGATGAATATAAGCTTGAGCAAAACTATCCGAATCCATTTAACCCGACAACAACAATTAATTTCTCTATTCCAACTTCATCAAAAGTTACTTTAACAATTTATGATGCATTGGGTAAAGAAATTGAAACTATAGTTGATGAATTTAAACAAGCAGGAAATTACTCTGCTGACTTTACTGCAGCATCTACTTTGACATCGGGAGTATATTTCTACACTATTCAAGCAGCTAATTTTACAGATACCAAAAAAATTAATGTTAGTTAAATAAAATATTTATTTTAGTATTGTTCTCCTTAGCCCATCTTTTCAAAAGATGGGCTTTTTTATTTGTAATATACTAAAATTCTTCATCAGCTCAACGCTTGCCGGTGTAAGGACATTCTCTCCTTTCATAAGAGAGCGGATATGCTTATCAAGCATTGCCATTGTTCCAATTCCATTTCCTCCTGCGACATGCGCTGACATATTCTGCTTTTCAAATACTAAAGTGCCTCCGAGCATAAATATATTTCCTTTTACAAAAGGTTCAGGGATAGAAGTCTGTGATGATATATAAGGAAAAGAGATTTCCATAGGTCCCGCCGGAGTTAAGCTTCCTGTAATATAATCATGCAAGTAATCTGCATAGTATTTCCTCTTGCCGCTTCTGAATGTATAAACTCTTTCAATCCAGTGGTGACGGGACTTTCGTCCCGGCATATAACCAAATCGGCTGTAACCAAATTGATTCACCGTGAATGCGATTCTTATGAAAGCGAATTTGGATGGCAAGCGAGATTTTATGATCGTATTATTAGAAGTGAAAAGGAATTTCAGAACATTACGAAATATATCCGAAGAAATCCGATGGCTGATTATAAAAAAATAATTTCCCGACTCCGCGTTTGAAAAAGTTAATATAGCGTTTCCACCGTGGTTGGGAATTAACCCATCTAAGAGTTACTTATGATTTTCACAGCTTAAATACACTCCCCAGTAAACTTTGATTGAATTTTTTTCAGCATACAATTTTCCTGTGCTAATTACCTTACTATAAAGTTCAGAAAAACGTGGGTAATATTTATCATGGATTGAGTTCGAGAGAAATTGAATCTGATCTTTTGAGACGCTCATGTCATATAATTCTGCGAGCTGAACATAATCAGTTTTATAAACAGGCAGCACAAATTTATATAAGCCAGTGCAGCTGCAAGCATATCTTTTGTATCTTCAGT
>JALYPU010000015.1 GCA_030856215.1 Bacteroidota bacterium | reverse complement strand
GATATCATCATTTTGGATGCGATCTTTCTATGAATCGTTTAATCAGATCTGGGTGCCTGATTTTGCAGGCGATAAAAATCTCTCTGGAAAATTATCCCATCAATATCAGTCGAATAGAAAATTTTTTATTGGTGCTATCAGTCGGTTTAAAAAACTAGAAATACCGAAGAGATACGACATTGCTTTTGTCTTATCCGGTCCTGAGCCCCAACGGAGTTTATTGGAAGAAAAAATTATAGAACAAATAAAAAATAATTCAGATAAGAAAATGATTTTGGTACGCGGAACATCAAACATGGAAAAACTAAAAAATATTCCCGCTCATGTAGAAATTGTTGAACTGGCATCCTCGGATGAGCTGAACCAAATCATGAGTGCTTCGGATCTCATAGTCAGTCGCTCTGGATACACAACGTTATTGGATTTATACGTCATTCGCAAAAAAGCCCTTCTCATTCCTACACCTGGTCAGCCGGAACAGGAATACCTGGCGGAAGAGCTCAAGGCTAAAAACATGTTTTTCACGACGGACCAAAATGACCTTGATCTTATTAAAGACATCCCGGAGGCTTTGAATTACCAGGGATATGATTTGTTGGAAGAAGAAATTATTTTGGAAAAGAGGATTCCGGAATTACTTGGCCTACTCGTTAGATAATTTTTTTATTTTTAGAATTATTAGCTATTTATTTCCTCCACCACACTGCACGGCACGGCCTATAGACTCATAGCCAAAGCGCTTTCGGATATGATCCATCTGTCGCAGTAAAGAGATCTGTCCAGCAGTATCCTCAAAAAGTTCGAATTGAGCGCTTCCGTACACCAATCCACTGAATTTTACGCCCACAAGTCGGATCAGCTGCCTGCGCTCATACAGTTTGTCAAACAATTCCTGCACCAGACGCCATAAAGGTTTATCCAGCGAGGTGTAGGAGATTTTGCATTGCTTGCTAAAGGTGTTAAAGTCTGCATACCGGATTTTGACGGTGACCACCGAACACAATTTTCCGGTTTCCCTCAGTTCAAAAGCGAGCTTTTCGGTCATATCCAACAAAATCAATCGGATAGCTTTCATATCCAGGGTATCGGTCTCAAATGTGCGCTCTTTTGAAATGGATTTAGCCTCATAATAAGGCACCACAGGGCGGCTATCTACTGCATTGGCATGCTCCGAAAGGTGGCGGCCGGTCACTCCAAACTCCCGCTCCAGCAAGGGAACCGGAATTTCACTCAGTACCTTGATCGTCCGGACACCCATAAAGCTCAGGCGCTTATAGGTCTCTTTTCCAATACCCGGAATCTTGGACGTGCTTAGCGGAGCTAAAAACAATTTTTCAGTACCTGCCGGTACTTCGCGAACTCCATTTGGTTTGGCCTCCCCCGTACCCACCTTGGACACCAGTTTATTGATCGAAAGTCCAAAGGATATGGGCAATCCGGTTTCCAGGGTGATCTTCTGCCTTAACTCCCCGGACCATTTAAAACAGCCAAAATATCTGTCCATGCCCGTCAGATCTAGATAAAACTCATCAATGGATGCTTTTTCAAACACTGGGGCAGCCTCCCCTATAATGTCCGTAACCATATCCGAATACCGGCTATAGCTATCGATGTCCCCTCGGAGTATCGTCGCCTCCGGGCACAATCGTCGCGCCATTTTCATCGGCATAGCCGAATGAATCCCAAAAGCCCTCGCCTCATAACTACAGGCAGCAACCACACCCCGGCTGCTGGTACCCCCAACTATAAGTGGCAAACCCCTGAAGCTGCTGTTCTTTAAACATTCCACAGAAACAAAAAAAGAGTCCAGGTCCATATGCAAAATGGCCCGATCAAACATGACTGGTGTTGAATGTAATGGCCATGGTTAATTCAAATTAGTTTTCAAATAGTCGATTAATAAGACATTTAAAGTCGATTATATAGTCAAATATAGGATTAATTTAAAAAAGACAAGGCCCACAGGCTATAATTTTTGAATTAATTACCTAAACTAACTGAAAATATCGCTTAAAATGTCAAAAGCTATGCAAAAATCAGGATTTCAAACTTAAAAAAGTCGGTAAATTCGCCATGAATGTCTAATTTTACGTATACATGAGCTCGAAACAGCACTTTGCCAATAATATCAAAATACTAAGACAGCGATTTGGATACTCTCAGCACGATGCAGCAGAAAAACTTGGCTTGCCGAGGACCACATTGGGTGATTATGAAAGAGGTTATACCGAGCCTAATTTTGATTTGTTGACCCGGATCGCCCAACTATACCAAAGTTCATTGGAACATTTATTATTGACCAATCTGGAAATGGAAAAACCTGACCTGTCCCTACATGCAGGACTTAGGGTATTAGCGATGTCCACTAATGAGCAGGGAAAACAAAATATAGAGCTCGTGCGGACGAAAGCAGAGGCTGGCTACATCGAAAATTTTAATGACCCGGAATACATCCGCGAATTGCCAAAACTTTCTCTACCCCAATTGCCCCAGGGATACTACCGCGCTTTTGAAATACGAGGTGATAGCATGCTGCCTTTGGAGCCGGGAAGCATGGTTATTTGTTCTTATGTAAGAAATCTTACTGAACTGAAAAACGGTCAGACCTATGTAATCATCTCGAGGGATAATGGAATCGTTTATAAAAGAGTCCAGGCAGACCATCAAAATAAATTGTTACACCTACAATCTGATAACCCTGTTTATCATGCCTATTCGATCGCTTTTGAGGAACTCACGGAAATTTGGCAATACTATGCCCATCTCGCATTTAGGGATCCTAATCAAAGCTTCCATGAATACCATGACGAGCGCTTACAAGATATCCACAAAACAGTCCATGAAATTAAAGAAAAAATGATCGGCAACTAATTGTGTAGAAGTACCATCCATTCAACATCTACACAGTTCAATTATCAAGTCATTTAGACAGAAATTTATTCAAACTTTTTAGTTCCGTCCGCTTGGTATACATACCGAAAGGTATAAAAACGGGCTTGATCTGAAAATGCATTCGGGCTTATAGGAGCATCCTTATAGTAACTCAAAATTTCCAGTTTGGCATATTTTCCTTCTGCACTTCGTATGACGATTGTCTTACCAGGCTTTGGCGCGAATACCATCGCTGCTCCATCATAATTATACCAGGTTTTGCCTATGGCGAACTGATTGGGGGCTGCATCCACATAAAATATACTGTCTGAATGAACTTGCAGCACATCCGTAAACGCACCGTTAAAAACATAGGCTCCTCCGTTACCTGGTCCACTGGTTCCAGAATTTACTATAATCGTACTAGACCTAAACGCAATGTCCCACTTATTCGTGGCGCTATCGGCATTCGATACAATTGAGCTGTCTGACAAGCGGAAAAACGTAAATTTTCCTGTCTCACCAATAGGCCGACCTGTCGCAGGATCATAGCCCGTGGGTGGATCTGCTGGTAGATTTTTGATGGTTACGGCACGTATAGATGTAGTATTGGCATCGTCTGCTTCATTGCAAGCAATTAGAAATAAATTGATCGTCAAAAAAAGATAAATTAATTTACTCATTGAATTTAATTTTTATAAAATTGATAATGTAATCCTATTGAAAATATTCGTCCCTGAAGATTTGGAATTTGCGCAACATCTGTGTGATTCAACAAATTCTCAACGCCTATTTGCGTTCTCAGTCGCTTATTAAAAAATGATTTTGCTAGTGTCAAGTTCACTGTAGCATACGGATCCACAAAATGATCCCTGCTATCCAAAATGGTATTGCTGTTTTGATCGGATGAAGGAATTGTATTTCCTTGAACGGATCCAGAGATATTGGAAATTCCATATTTACCTCGAAAAAGAATTCGCAGACTACTTTCCCAGCCTGACTCAGGATGCAAAAAAAATAATTTCACATTGCCCGAGTGACGGGAGCGGTTGTACAAACCAAAATAATCTTGAACGCTAATTTTATAAGACTCGAGGCTTATGGGATCCCTACCATAAACCAACCCATTTTTAACTTCATTTAATACGTCTCGATCAATGGCATATAATAATTGATATCCGCTGCTAATAGAAAATTGTGCGCTCAATTTCTTTTCAATTTGGATCTCAAATCCTTGCGTTAGCGCTTTTTTGACATTGGTATAACTGTAAATGAATTTCTGATCCTTCGTCAAAGCCACAATGTGTGTTTCGATCAAATCTTTTAATTCATTTCGAAACATATTAAAGCTTATATTAAACCACCGTCCTGATTTAAAATCCATTCCAACATTATAAGCCCTGGAATTTTCTGAGCCAAGTGTACCCAATTTGTCGGGATCGATAAAAATTTCTTCTAAATCATTATTGGATTTTAATGTTTCCAATTCGCTTTTCAAGACTTCAGTACCATACACACTGTATCCAGCGGCGTTGTTATTGAAATTTAAGTATAGCTGTCTAAAATCAGGCGCCTTGAATCCTAATCCAAAAGAAGCCTTGATGGATAAATTATCTTGTATAGAATAATGAATGGCTATTTTAGGACTAAACTGGTCCTTATAACTTGAATTTTGATCGTATCGCAGACCGCTAATTACTTCCCATTTATCCCGAATGGTCCATTCATGTTGGATAAAACTAAAGAACGTTTGTTGCTTGCGTTGCTTGTCATCGCCATAGCGCGAAGTGTTGACTTGTTCTAAAATTATCCCTGAACCTAAAGTTCCTGCATGATTCTTATACTTATGGTTTATCTGGAATTCAGGTCGAAAAATAGATTGACGGAATTGATCCCTGTAGTAATCCAATCCATTTTCAAAATTACTCAGCACTGTTTTTGTCTCGTATTGGCTGTAATAAGATCTTAGAATTAGATGGGTACCTGAATAAATCTTCCATTGATACGAAGGGGAAATATTCCAATCTGTAATAAGCCCAGTTCCATATACCCGGATAGAATCAGCAAAGTTTACTACCTGGAATTCGTTAGCCTGGTGCTCATTAAAATATCGAAGATTCAAATTTATTTCATGCCTGGAATCGGGCGTATAGGTCAATTTACTTTGAAGTGTATAGTTGTGGTAAGGGGAGACCGTTTGTCCATAGATATCAGGAGAAAGGTCATAGCCCTGTGAACTATAATAATTGGAAAAAAGACCAATATTCAATTTCTTCCTTGCAATATTCCCGTCCAAGCTTCCATCAAATGAATGATTGCTGAGATACTTTAGTGATGCATTGAGCTTTGGGGAAAGGTATTTCTCAGTTATAATATTGATGACGCCACCTAAAGCTTCTGACCCATATAGGCTGGAAGAGGGTCCTTTCACTATTTCCACTTTCTTAATATTCGCCACCGTAATCCGGCTCAGCTCCAATGTTCCTGTATAGCGACCGATCAGGGGTTGCCCATCAATCATAATTAGCGTATACTCCGGGTTAAGTCCTTGAATCTGAATACCATTGCCCAAGCCATTTACCTGGGAAACTATGTTTAGTCCGATTTGCTCGGCTAAAATATCCTGCAAACGACTGGAGGATGTATTTTGAATATCTTTCTTTGAAATAAAACTAACCGGCATTGGAATTCGGGAGAGCAGTCTTTCGGTCTTAGTGGCCGTAATAATTATCTCCTCCAATGCTATACTATCTGACAATTGGGATTGTCCATATACTGGAATCCACAATAAAAATTGGAAAAGGATTAACTTTTTATTCATTTTTAGGACTGCAAAGCTCGAATGAAGAAGAACCTTAAAATACCCTTAAAGGAAATTAAAATAACCTAAAGCGGAATTAACTGTTCACTAATTCATGAGCTTGCTTATAATAAATGAGCACACTTTACTATTGTTTAAGAAAACTATTTAAAGATTATAAAAATCTACTAATTGGAAAATAACCTAAAAGGTAAAGAATTCACTTCTTCTGAGCCATCTGAAATCTCCATTTGGTATCAGGACGAAACCGGAGCCTCAGCCCCTATCGAGGAACAACTCGAGAAAGCGAAAGTCCATCTTATTTTCTGTAGCGGAGAAGACATCCAGATTGAATTCAGTCTCTTTTACCAGAGGAATCTGCAGCCTGGGCGTTTTTTTATCATTTATAATCCTGATCAAGGGTTGGATTTTAAACTACACACCCAACCGAAATCAAAAGTGGTTTGGCTTAAGGTGGGTCTACACCGGATACATGAATTATTTGTCCCAGAAGTAGATCAGGCGCCCGTATTCAACCCTGAAAATGAAAATCGTAAATATTACGAGGAAAAAGAGATTTCTACACAACTGGGGTGGGTTTTAAATCAAATCTTTGAAATCCAACTAGTCCAAAATTCAAAAAGGCTCTTTTTACAAGCCAAGGCATTTGAAATTCTCAGTCTCGCTTTTTCAGAGAATAATCCTGATATTGAAAATTGTCCATTTTTAAATAATGAAACTATTGTCCGTAAAATTCGGCAGGGTAAGGAAATTTTATTGAACCGTTTTAAAGACCCTCCAACCATACCAGAACTTTGCAAACAGATAAAACTAAATGAATTCCAATTTAAAGCTGGATTCAAGGAAATGTATGGAAAAACACCTTACCAATTTTTACTAAATTATAAATTAGAAATAGCCAAACAACTTTTGGTAGGTGGGAAACACCTGGTCCACGAAACAGCCGATTATATCGGTTACTCCAATATCAGTCATTTTATTGGTTCTTTTAAAAAGAAATTCGGCGTTACACCAAAGAAACTACTCATAGAAATGGCTAAAAAATAGATTGTCAGAATTATAGTCCCGTTATAAAAATTTATACTTCCCTTATATTTCTAAAAATATATTAAATTTCATTTTTCCTTAAATTTATAAAAAGAATATTAACGCTTCTTTAACATGCGTTCTTTTTTTTATTTTTAATTGCTATTTAGGTCACTAAATATTAATACTATTATTTTTTTTTAAAAAATAAATAAATTTTATAAATTTCAAATAAACAGAATTAACTGTTTGAATTTTATTCCAAATACCATGAAAGATTTTATATTTCGATTAAATCAAAAAACATATAATATTTTTATATAATATGAAAATAGCCTCATTTACAATTCATTATAACTTAAAAAATCCAACTAATTTTTATAAGTGCGCGTGCGATGTTCGTATTCCTATATAAACCTTTCGTCGATAAAATTTGTATACTGTATTGTACATTCGCATATTTGCGACACCAAAAATTACTATGAGTATTAAAAGAAAAAATTTATTATTATGAAACAGTTTTTATTTATCGGGGGATTTATTATCATGGGATTATTTTCAAACGCACAGTTGATTAATGGAAATAAACCACAAACTATGAAAGGATTTGTTTTTGACAAATCAACCAATCAGCGAATTGACGGGGCAATGATTACATTTGAAACGCCGCAAACAAGAATGTTGACGATGACCGATGCAGAAGGTTATTTTTCAATTTCTTCTTCCTCCTCTATAGGATTGACTTTAATCATATCCATGCCAGGGTATGAAGATAAAGTTCTTAAGAATATTCAATCATTTAGCGATGTAGAATATTATATTGGGTTGGAGTCTAAAAAAGTTAATATTGACGATCAAGCAGCTTATTAAAATAGGATAGTTATATTTTCATATTGAATCTCGTCCATTCTTACTAGGATGGACTTTTTTTATTTCTATTACAGTGCAAATCTAACGTCGTCTTTTGAATTCTTAAAATTGCCATCCTATATAAATACTAATTTCAAAAAGCAACTAAACTGTACCTTTAGGGCATAGGAACGTATCATCCCATGCAGCATTCATACAAAGTAAAAATAAAAGATATCCAGAGAGAAACTGAAGATTGCGTTTCCGTAGCATTTGAAATCCCAGACGATTTAAAAAGCTCATTCATTTACAAACAAGGGCAGTACATAACGCTAATTAAACAAATTGGAGACGAAGAAATCCATCGATCCTATTCATTATGTTCCAGTCCTCACGAAAATGAATGGCGGGTCGCTATAAAAAAAGTGGCGCTAGGAAAATTTTCAACCTTTGCTAATGAGACCTTGCAAGTTGGTGATGATATAGAACTCATGGTTCCTAATGGCAAGTTTTTCACGGAATTACTCCCGGAAAACACAAAGTCTTACCTATTTTTTGCAGCAGGAAGCGGTATTACCCCTATTATTTCTAATATTAAATCCATACTCCTGAATGAACCATTCAGTCAGGTTCAACTTATATATGGAACTCCCAGAACAGATCATATTATTTTTAAGGAACAGCTTTTGGGGCTAAAAAACCTCTACCTAGCTCGTTTGCATCTCCATTTTATTTTGAGTAGAGAGATCACAGATGAGCCCTTATTCCATGGCAGAATAGATGCAGATAAATTGATGCGGTTTGAAAAAAAGCTTTTTCATCTGGACCGCGTAGATGAGATATTTATTTGTGGGCCAGAGAGCATGATTTTTGATCTTAAAAATACCTTTATTGGGTTAGGCTTTCCGGAAAAGCATATCCACTTTGAGTTGTTTGGCACGACTAGCCCTCCAGAAAAAATTGAAATAAGCCAGAAGCTGACAGGCCATTCATGCTCTGTTACATTAAAATTAGATGGTCGAACGATTTCTTTTAAACTGCCCTATGGTACTGATAGCATACTTGACGCCGCGCTAAAACAAAGGGCCAACCTTCCATTTGCGTGCAAAGGTGGTGTCTGCTCCACTTGTAAGGCAAGGTTGATCCAGGGTGAAGTTAAGATGGCCCGAAATTACGCTTTGGAGCAAGATGAGCTAGATGCGGGATATATTCTGACCTGCCAGTCATTTCCCATAAGTGATGAGGTAAACATTGACTTTGATCAGTGATCAAAACCCTTATTTATTTGTTACTTTTATCCCGATGCTAGCAAGCATTCGTTTTTTAAAATTAAAGTCATTTTTTCAATGAATTTACAAAATGTAGAAGAGAGATTTCAAGCTAAAGTCGATGCGGAGGAAAAAATCGAAGCGAAAGATTGGATGCCAGAGGCCTACCGAAAGACACTCATCCGACAGATCTCTCAGCACGCCCATTCTGAAATTGTCGGTATGTTGCCTGAAGGAAACTGGATATCGCGCGCACCAAGCCTTCGGCGCAAAGCAATATTAATGGCTAAGGTTCAGGATGAAGCAGGTCATGGCTTGTATCTCTATTGTGCAGCAGAGACCTTAGGTATTGAGCGAGAGACCTTATTTGAAGAACTAAATTCAGGGAAAGCTAAATATTCTAGCATTTTTAATTACCCTAGTTTGAGTTGGGCAGACATGGGCGCTATCGGCTGGTTGGTCGATGGAGCTGCCATATTGAATCAGGTCGCTTTGTGTAGGACTTCTTATGGGCCATATGCACGAGCCATGGTTCGTATATGTAAGGAGGAGAGTTTTCACCAAAGACAAGGCTTTGATATTATGCTCACACTCTCTAAGGGTTCACCGGAACAAAAAAATATGGCCCAAGATGCACTCAACCGCTGGTGGTGGCCCTCTTTGATGATGTTTGGTCCAAATGATTCAGAATCTCCTCATTCCATTCAAAACACGAAATGGAAAATAAAGAGAGTGAGTAATGATGAACTTAGACAAAGGTTTGTAGATATGTCTGTACCTCAAGCCGAGATTTTAAATCTTCAAATTCCAGATCCTGATCTGAAATGGGATGAAGATCGAAAGCACTATAATTTTGGTGAGATTGATTGGGTAGAGTTTAAAAATGTGCTTAAAGGGAATGGTCCCTGTAATAAGCAACGGCTGGATGCTCGTAACAAGGCCCATGAAGAGGGCCTATGGGTGAGAGACGCTGCACAAGCTTATGCAGATAAAAAACATAACCTAAACTTGCATAAAGTCGCTTGATCAGAAAATTCCTGAATAAAATAAAATCCTATTTTTAATAGTACAAGCTTGATAGTTAAATATGAAAGATTGGCCGCTTTTTGAAGTATTTATTCGAAGCAAGAATGGTTTAGATCACAAACATATGGGTAGTTTGCATGCAGCTGATGCGACAATGGCCTTAGAAAATGCGCGCGATGTATATACCCGAAGATCTGAAGGAGTGAGTATTTGGGTAGTGGAATCTAAGTATATCATTGCGTCTGATCCTGCTGATAGCGAGGCTTTTTTTGAGCCTGCTGAAGACAAAATTTATAGACATCCCACTTTTTACGATTTGCCGGATGAGTTACAACATATGTAATGCCACATAACAATTCTTTGTACAAATTACTTTTAATGCATGCAGATAATGCATTGATTTTAGGAGAGCGCTTAGCCGCCTGGTGTGGACATGGTCCCGTATTAGAACAGGATATAGCTATGACAAATATCGCCCTAGATCAGATTGGGAGAGCTCGATTGTTTTATCAACTCGCAGCACGCATTGAAGGACAAGGTAAGACAGAAGATGATCTGGCCTATTTAAGAACAGAAGCTGAATTTTATAATGTTATCTTGGTAGAACAACCCAATGGAAATTTTGCACAAACAGTCGTTCGCCAATTTTATATGGATGCCTTTTACTATTATTATTTAGAAAAATTAAAACAATCCAAAGAAATCGAATTGGTAAACCTTGCAGAAAAATCTCTTAAAGAAACCACCTATCATCTCAAATGGAGTAGTGATTGGATTATCAGGTTGGGAGATGGCACAGAGGTGAGTCATAAAAAAGTTCAAACGGCTATTGATGATTTATGGATGTATAGTGGTGAACTCTGCATGGCTGCTGATTATGAAGTAGATTGTTTTCATCAAGGTATCAGTCCTGATTTAAACGAAGTAGCTACTCTTTGGAAAGAAAAAGTAAGCAGTGTTTTTACCGAAGCCACGCTAGCTATTCCGAATTCAGATTGGATGCAGCATGGAGGAAAAACAGGAACACATTCAGAGGAACTCGGATTCATATTATCGAATCTTCAATATCTTCAAAGAACCTATCCCGGTCTCGCATGGTAATTTATCCATTCTTGAATTTGAACTCAACTAATAAATGAACGTTAGATTCAACCATATTAATAATGAACCTGAAATGCTACGCCTTCTTGATCAGATAAAAGATCCTGAAGTACCGGTTCTTTCCGTTTTGGACTTAGGGATTATTAGAAGTCTTTCAAAATATGACAATGGTTATGAAATGGAAATTACGCCCACTTATTCCGCATGTCCTGCAATGCATATGATTGAGATGAATCTTAAAGCTGCTTTCGAGAATGAGGGCTTCACACCTATTAAAATTAAAACTATTTTACACCCACCCTGGACAACTGATTGGATGAGTGAAACGGGTAAACAAAAATTAAAAGACTATGGGATTGCTCCACCACAATACAAAACAAATTCAGTGGATCTTTTAAATGACACCCCGCCAAAGATCACATGTCCTATTTGTGATTCTGATCAAACTGAACGAGTGAGTGAATTTGGCTCAACAGCGTGTAAAGCTTTATACCGATGCAAGAATTGTCTGGAACCTTTCGATTATTTTAAATGCCATTAGAATACATTTTTATGCAAGCGATCATTCGGGACTCTTTTACTTTAGTATCATACGACACTGATCAACATAAAACAATATGATAGTTGGAATCATTGGTGCAGGAACCATGGGTCGTGAAATTGCCCTGTTAGCGGCAGGATTTCAACATGATGTATATGTATTTGATCCATCTGAATCTGCGATAGAATCTGCTAAAAATTTATTAGTAAAAAATTTAAGAGCTCGAATTGAGAAAGGGAAAATAACCGAAGAAGTTAGTAAAAAAATAGAAGCTAGTCATCATTGGATTCAGAATATGGAATCCTTTCTTTCCTGCGACATCGTCATTGAAGCCATCGTTGAAAATGTAGACATTAAAAAAAATGTTTTCAGCCAACTAGAACAAATTGTTTCCCCATCCTGTATTATAGCATCAAACACGTCTTCGATTTCTATAACATCCCTCGCTTCAAGTTTAAAAAACCCTGGCCGTTTTATCGGCATTCACTTTTTTAACCCGGCTAGCTTGATGCCCTTAGTTGAAATTATTCCCGCATTACAAACGTCTCCCGATGTGATAGCGCGGGCGCAACAAATTATAGCTTCATGGAATAAAAGTTTGGTGTTGGCAAAAGATACTCCTGGCTTTATTGTAAATCGAATTGCAAGACCTTATTATGGGGAAGCAATTAAAATGTTGGAAGAAGGAATTGCCAGCGAAGCAACCATTGATTGGGCCATGACCGAATTGTGTGGATTTAAAATGGGGCCCTTCACCTTGATGGATTTTATTGGTCACGATGTAAATTATCTCGTTACCGAAATTATTTTTAAAGAATTTTATTTCGACAACCGTTACAAACCTTCCTTCACGCAAAAACGCTTGTTGGAAGCTGGTTACCTTGGAAGAAAATCGGGTAAAGGATTTTATGAATATGCTGATAATTCCATTAACCCACTGCCTGATAAAAATGAAGAGCTGGGAAAAAAAATTTCCAATCGCATTCTAGTGATGCTCATCAATGAAGCAGCAGATGCTTTATATCAAAACATTGCTACAAGAGATGATATCGATATCTCGATGACAAAAGGAGTAAATTATCCAATAGGATTATTAAAATGGGCCGATGAAATGGGGATTCAAAATTGTGTCTTACAATTGGATATGTTATTCGACTATTATCACGATGAACGGTATCGTTGCTCACCCATTTTACGCAACATGGCTGAAAAAAATGTATTGTTTTATACTTAAGATCTATTATGTCTAGTACAGAAAATCTGGCTACTTCAGTTTTTAATCGAATGTACAACCAAGATGGGTTTAGTCAATGGTTAGGCATTGAATTACTACTTCAAGAAGAAGGACATTGTATCCTTAAGATGAACGTTAGGAAAGAGATGCTGAACGGGTATCAGGTAGCTCATGGCGGAATTGTCTTTTCACTGGCAGATAGCGCGTTTGCGTTTGCGTGTAATAGTTACAACAGAATTAGTGTTTCAATTGAATGTTCTGTAACCCATGCCAATCCCGTTTACGAAAACGATGTACTCAAAGCCGAAGCTTCTTTAATTACCCAATCGGATAAAATTGGGACTTATCAGGTTATAATAAAAAATCAACAAGATATTATTGTGGGTGTTTTCAAAGGAATCTGTTACAGAACCACAAAAGCTGTAGTAGAAGCCTAATTATCATGTAAACTATTTATGAAACAGGAAACGTATATCATTGATGGGATCAGAAGTCCCATTGGTTCTTTTGGAGGTGTGTTATCTGGCGTCCGGGCAGATGATTTAGCTGCAGAGGTACTCAAAAAATTACTTGAAAGAAATTCGTCCATTGACCCCTCGCAAATTGATGATATCATATTAGGATGTGCAAATCAAGCGGGTGAAGACAACCGAAATGTAGCCCGAATGGCCTCGCTACTAGCAGGAATACCATACACGGTTCCCGCCGAAACGGTGAATAGGCTATGCGCTTCCGGTATGTCAGCGGTTATACATAGTCACAGGGCCTTACAAACTGGAGATGGACATCTATTTATTGCTGGCGGAGTAGAAAATATGACGCGTGGACCATGGGTCATAAGTAAAACATCCACTGCTTTCGGAAGAGATGCCAAGATGTACGACTCATCTTTTGGCTGGAGATTTAAAAACCCAGCCCTTGAAAAGGAATATGGCTGCGAGACTATGGGAGAGACCGCAGAAAATTTAGCCGAACAATATAAGATCAATAGAAAGGATCAGGACCAATTTGCCTTTTGGTCTCAACAAAAAACAAAAATTGCCATTGACAAAAACAAATTCTCTAATGAGATTATGGGCATTGAAGTTGTCATTGGAAAAAATGAGATACGTTCCGTGGTCCAGGATGAATTTCCAAAACCTGGAAGCACTTTGGATAAATTAGCACAACTCAAGCCAGCCTTTCGCAGTGGTGGAACTGTAACAGCTGGCAATTCATCCGGATTAAATGATGGAGCGGCCGCTTTATTGATTGCCTCCAGTCAGGCGACCAAAGATTATAATCTAATACCAAAGGCTAGAATCGTTTCGTCTGCTGTGGTAGGAGTCGAACCCAGAATTATGGGCATTGGCCCTGTGGCAGCTTGTAAAAAAGCCCTTCAAAAGGCTGGTCTAACTTTGGACCAGATAGAATACATAGAAATAAATGAAGCATTTGCAGCTCAAGTCTTGGCTTGTACCCGGGAACTCGGGCTTCAGGATGATGATCCCAGGATTAATCCAAATGGAGGAGCCATTGCATTAGGTCATCCATTGGGAATGACGGGTGCCCGGTTGATTCAGACTGCCAGTTTAGAGCTTTCTGGTTCCACTAAAAAATATGCATTATGTGCGATGTGCATAGGGGTTGGGCAGGGTTATGCTGTAATCCTGGAACGCGTTTAATCTAGATTTCAGTTGTTCATGCTTTTTGCCAACAACATTGAATCTTACTTTAGCGGTTTCATGGAGAAACTACCAGAAATACCCAAAGGGATAGAGTTAATATTTCCCTATAACAATCCGGGCCCACAAAAAATTATTCAATCGTTTTATCAGAAGTTTTACCAGGATACTGAGCAAAGGAGTCTAATCCTTGGAATAAATCCTGGCCGACACGGTGCCGGTACTACAGGTATCCCATTTACTGACGGTAAAAGGCTTTTCAACTATTGTGAAATAGAACCTGATAATTTATCACACGAGCCCTCATCTGAATTTGTATATGAAACCATCGAGGCTTATGGTGGTGTAAACAAATTTTATAAAGATTTTTTTATCAGCTCCGTGAGTCCTCTAGGTTTTACAAAAAACGGGAAGAATCTCAATTACTACGATGATAGTGTTTTCCAGAAATCCTTAAAACCTTATATATCTTACCAACTATTGCGACTTTTAGATATGCCTTTACAGCTGAATCATATTATTTGCTGGGGAGAAGGTAAAAATTACGCTTATTTAAAGCAATTAAATTCAGAGTTATCTATTTTCGGAACGATAAAGGCATTGGCCCATCCGAGATTTATCATCCAATACAAACGAAAACATATTCGTGAATACATAAAAATTTATGTGGACGCATTTCATGAGATAACATTAACTAAGCATTAGACATTAGTTAGAAGCTATTAACATGACTCCTCAATCATGTGGTTAACTTTGTGGCCTTAAACAAAATTAAATATGAAAAAACTATTCTTCCTCATTATCCCTGTACTTTTCGTTTTTGCTTGTAAAAACACAGAACAATTTCGCGCCCCTATCGACGCTTTATCTGCAGATTGGGAAAAAACTACTACTATGGTTACTGAAGTGGGTAGCATGTTAACTTCTGCTCAATCAATGGTTGCCGGAATGAAAGACAGCTTTATGATTGATCCTAAGATGAAATTAACTCCTGCTAAAACAGCTTCTTTGGATTCTATGAAAATGGCATTCAATGCACAATTAGATGGTCTTACGGGGCTGGCTAATGATTTTGCAGCATTCACGACTGCATGGGCTGAGAAATCTGCAAAGGTGAACGCTTTGAAAGAAGGTTTGGCTTCAGGTAAATTGGAAGGAGACGTGATGGCTCAGGTTGAAGCATTAAAGAAAGACGTCGCAGAGGCTAATACCAATGCTGAGGCTTGGAGAAGTAAAACGTTGGCTGCTCAACAAACTGCTATAAATGCTTATGGTATGTACAAAGAAAATTTGATGAAAAAATAATTTTCATTCAAAAAATTTATAAAAAAGGCTGCCCCAAAAAGGCAGTCTTTTTTTTGTGATATATCGTGACCTGCCACGTTAACGTAGGTTTAACCCTTTGATAAAACATCTTAACTAATTATTACCCTACATTAGTAATAAAAAAAATGAAAACTTTAACGTTGACTCTTTTCATCCTATTATGGGCTGCAATAGCAATGGCCAATCACCCATATGAAGGTTTGTGGGAACATCGCAAATCTGGTCAAATTTTTGAAATTAAAAATTCACACGATGGAATATTAATCAGAAAAGACAACGAAGATAAATGGCACTATTATCAAGAAGAAAAAGATGATTGGTTTATCAATGAACATGGTGATGAGATTTTGTTTTTAGGAAAAGATGAAGTTCATTTTAAGAAAAGCGGGCATGATCGAGTACTCTATCTAGTAAAAGTGACTACGCGAAAACAAACTTCATATAAAGAATGGGAATACATCGAAGGAATTTGGTATGATGCCCGCCGACATCAAAAATATTATCTCAAAACGAATAGGGAAGGAATTCAAATTAGAAAAAATGGTATAACTCGTCCGCAGGATTTTTATGAATTGAGTCATAAAAAACATGAATTAATATTTACCAATCCAATCGGAGATCAACTTATTTATAAAAATGAAAACGAATTAATCTTTTTTCCGGTTCATGCAACTAAACCAAGAAGATTGGTCAAATTAAAGGGGTATTAATCCTGCATCCATTCAGTTCCTTCCTTACCATCTTTCAATTGGATTCCAATTTCTTTCAGGCGATCCCTAATTTTGTCTGATGCCGTCCAGTCTTTACGTTCACGCACATCTTTTCTAAGATCAATAACTAAATTCATTAAAGGATTAATAACTGATAAATCAGCGGATGTAGATTCTTCTTTAAGGCCAAAAACATCTTCTATAAATATTTTAAAATGTTGGTTCAAAGAAAGCCACATAGCTTTAGAAATTTCTGCTGATGCAAGATGAGCATCCTTAATTGAATTCACATATCCACATAACTCAAATATAGATGCCATCGCTTTTGGAACATTAAAGTCATCATTCATATTTTCAAAACAAACATCCATTAAGCTTTGGATCTCCTGATCTTTTGCACCGGTTGATTCATTAAATGTTACATTTATATTCACTGAAGCTCGATAAGCATCCATCAACCGTTTATGTCCTTTCTCAGCTGCTTGTAATGCTTCATCTGTGATATCCAATGTACTCCTGTAGTGCGCTTGAAGTGTAAAAAAACGCACAACCATCGGCGAATATCCTTTACTAATGTGTGTGCTATCGCCACTGAATAATTCCGGTGGTGAAATGGTATTCCCCTCACTTTTAGACATTTTTCTGCCATTTAATAATAGCATGTTCGTGTGAATCCAATACTTTGCTGGCGCTGTATCACAAGCACTCATGTTCTGGGCTATTTCATTTTCGTGGTGTGGGAATTTTAAATCATTTCCTCCACCATGAATATCAAATGTCGCGCCCAGGTACTTAGTACTCATGGCCGAACATTCTAAATGCCAACCAGGAAATCCGATCGACCAAGGAGAGGGCCATTTCATAATGTGTTCGTCAGTAGCTTTTATCCACAAAGCAAAATCAGATGCATGCCTTTTTTCATCCTGTTTCTTTAGATTATAACGGCTTTCAGCCATTAGTTCCTCGACCACTCTCCCAGACAATTGACCATATGGGTATCCAGCTTTAATATATGCTAGTGTATCAAAATAAACGGACCCATTTTTTTTATAGGCAAACCCTCGATCTAATATACTTTTGACCAAATCAATTTGTTCCATAATATGGCCCGTAGCTCTGGGTTCGATGTTTGGGGGTAGCACATTAAATATCTGCATCATATCATGAAAACCATTGGAATATTTTTGTGCGATTTCCATTGGCTCCAGTTGTTCCAACCTCGCCCCTTTCAACATTCGATCCTCTCCGTCATCCAAAAGGTGACCTACATCCGTAATATTTCGGACATACCTCACTTTATATCCCAATTGCATGAGATAGCGGTATATAATATCAAAGGATATAAAGGTCCTACAATTTCCTAAATGCACATCACTATATACTGTGGGCCCGCAGACATACATTCCTATTCGCCCTTCCACCAATGGTTTGAATTCTTCTTTCTCCCTGCTTAGACTATTATATACTGTCAACCTGTGATTCATGGCCGCAAAGATAATGGGAACGTGGAAAGTAAAATGACAGGAAACTGATTAATATTTTTTTAATATCTTACAATACAGAATTTTCACTTTTGAATTAAACTATAAAAAAGAATTTCACTTCTGGATTTATTTTGAGTTTTAGATTTCATTCTTTTTGAAAATTCATTTACAATTGGCATAATATGAATTATTTAAAAATTTATATAGATATATTTTTTTTAAAGAACAATTTGAAGTTGTTATAGAACATTTATTTTATTCGATCTTATTTTTCCAGGAAGAATCAAATCCAATTTATTTTGTCTTTAGAATTATTTTCAAGTTTAACTTTTCAATTGTATAAACTTTTCTTGATACAGGCAAATTTCGTTGACTTTATGCCCAAGCACTTAACTAGTGTAGCCTAAACGAAGCTAGGGTGCAATCTATCCTGCTGAATTCTCCTTATCTTCGCATTTCAAATCACGGAAACGAAACGCTTTATGGAGAAAATCCGCATCGGTATTACTTCGGGGGACATCAATGGCATTGGATTAGAAGTTATTATTAAGAGTTTACTTCATGAGGCCATTTTTCATGACATTATACCAATCCTATACAGTAATGTTAAGATTGCATCGTACCATAAAAACATTGTGAGTGCGGACAGCGCAAGCTTTTACGTTTTAAATCCGGGTGAAAAACCAAAGGCAAATAAGATCAATATCATCAATTGTTGGAATGAAAATGTAACGATAACCTTAGGAAAAGCTACTCCGGAAGGTGGTAAGTTTGCCATCCTCGCCCTAGAAAAAGCGGTGGAGGATGCTCTGAAGGGAGAATTAGATGCTATAGTTACCGCACCAATAAATAAACAAGCGATGCATCTCGCTGGCTTCGAACACTTAGGACATACGGACTATCTAAAAGAAAAAAGCGCTGTAAAGGACGTGCTCATGATAATGGCTAGTGATAAGCTAAAGATTGGACTGGTGACCACGCATATTCCCATACATAAAGTGGTGTCTAGTATAACTAAGGAAGGAATTATAAAGAAAATAGAGATATTGGAGGTTACTTTAAGAAAGGATTTTGGATTTGAAAAACCCTCTATCGCTGTTTTAGGTTTGAACCCGCATGCTGGAGAAGAAGGCTTATTAGGCTCTGAAGAAGAAGAAATCATCAGGCCGGCTATCATTGAGGCTAAAAAGCGAGGTTTGTTTGTGGCAGGGCCCTATCCAGCCGATGGTTTTTTTGGTTCTGGTCAGTTTAAAAAATTTGATGCAATTTTGGCCATGTATCATGATCAGGGACTAATCCCTTTTAAAACGATTTCATTTGAAAAAGGAGTCAACTATACAGCTGGTTTACCCTTTGTCAGAACTTCTCCAGATCATGGCACTGCCTATGATCTTGCAGGAAAAAATGAAGCGGATGCAAGTTCTATGACCCATGCACTATTTATGGCTAGAGATGCCGTGATGGAAAGATTATCTTATGATGATATGAGAAAAAATGTATTGAGAAAAAGGCCAAAGCTGTCAGAAGAAATGAGCGAGTAGGTTAAATTCACTCTATTAACATTCGTCTAGGTATGAGATTGGTTTACTTCGACTCCGACAACCTTGGCAAGAGCAAAGATAGAAATTCTCTAGGTCCTTTTAGACGTTCCGGTATTTTTTCTGGATTTTATATGTAGCCTTTTGTGTCCTTTCTTTTTTAAATTTCCTTTTGCAACAGAACCCTTACCATTTTTGGATTTTGCTTTCGTTTGAGTTGATTTAGGGCTTGATTTTATTGGCGTTGCTTTATATTGTGGTTTGACATTAGTCTTGTCATGAGACACTTTTGTCGGACCAAGATTATTATTTTCTTTTATTGGAAATAATTTTTCCAAATTGATTTCTTCACCCGATGATTTTTTATCTAATTCATTGAGATTATACTTTTCAATAGTTGCAATTAATCTTTTTGCATACGTCGGATCTGTAGCGTAACCACATTTTTTTAATCCCATGGCCCAAGATTCGTAATCATATTTAGAATAATCGAATAGTTCCTTATAGCGCTCCCTATTGGTCAAAAATTCAGTATGATCTATGTAAGATTCCTCTGCACTTTGATACATTCGAAAACAGGAATATACCAATATCCCTTTGTCATCTTTATCGTCGTCTTTATATTGATAGGTATTTCCAATCCAGGTTTGTTTACATTTAATACCAAAGTGATTATTGGCGTTTATAGCCAACTCGCTTTTTCCTGCCGCTGACTCAAGCAATGCCTGGGCTATCTTAATACTTGCCGGGATGCCACTTCGCTCCATTTCCTTGATGGCGACGTGCATGAATTTATCTACATATCGTTCCTGACTAGTAATAGGTCTTGAAGAAAAGCATAAAAACCCTGCTGCAAGAATAAGCAAAACGGTTAAAACCCCTTGTCTCATGTTTACTTGTTTTTGAATATTAATTCCTGTAGGATGTTACAAAAATAATACCAAATTTGGATTTACCAAATGATTTTTAATGCATATAAATATTGTCAGCCAATATTTTACATAGTATAAATAAATTTAATATGAGTTGGGTGCAATAAAAAAAGGCCACCCGATTGTAACGGATGGCCCCCCTAATCCCTGTGGGAAAAACATATCCCGATTTAAACGAAGCCTAACTTATTCTTTTATGCTATTAAAACGATTGACCAGTGTTTTTCGTTTTATTTATTTGTTAAGGTATTGTTATTGTTGGTAACCTATTGGAGAACTATAGCTCCTTCCTCCATCATTTTCCTAATGTTTATTAAGGCATAACGCATTCTTCCCAAAGCGGTGTTAATACTCACCCTGGTAAGACTGGCTATTTCCTTAAAACTCATATCTGCATAATGTCTTAATATGACGACTTCTCTCTGCTCCGGAGGAAGCTGGTCAACCAGACTTCTTATTTTCCCATGTGTTTCACTTCGAATAAGTTGATCTTCGCGATTTTCATCTTTCAATTCCAGTACATCGAAAATATCAAATTCATCTGTAGAATTCACTTTGGTGCGGCGTTTGCCCCTACGGAATTGGTCCACACACATGTTGTATGCTATTCTCGTAGCCCATTGGGAAAATTTGCCTTCATGGTTATAGGCTCCCTTTCTTAAGGTGTCAATAATTTTAATAAATACTTCCTGAAATAAATCCTCAGCTAGTTCTCTTTCCTTAACAAAAAGGTAAATAGACGTGTAAATCTTTTGTTGATGTCTGGAAAGAAGTACTTTGAAAGCTGATTCGTCCCCTTGCAGATATTGATCAATTAGGGTCTGATCATTAAGATTAGCTACTTGCATACGCTTGTTATTTTTTCAATTTAAATAAAAAGTGTAAAGTCTCTAATCTATAGGCGAATTTATTGGTTTTAGTCGTTTAGACATTATAAAGATACGGTAATTCCTAATTTAGCTGCATGTATGGGTTATTTTTAACATTATTTTAACCCCTTAATATTCTTATTAATGCCCAAAAACCAAGCCAAGTCGCTTTAAATGAGCTTTTTTATTTTAAAAAAGAAATATTTTTTCGCTAAAAATTTATTCACTTTGCGCCTCAATCCGGCGATCTAATGGCTAAACCACCTTTAAAATCTCTTTCTAAATCCCCTCCTGTAATAGAGATCAAGGGTGCAAGATCCAACAACTTAAAAAACCTGGATGTATCCATCCCTAAAAATAAACTGGTGGTGGTCACAGGGGTTTCCGGATCCGGAAAATCTTCCTTGATTATGGATACTGTATTTGCAGAGGGCCAACGGCGGTATGTGGAGAGTTTGTCAGCTTATGCCCGGCAATTTTTAAGTCGGATGAAAAAACCGGAAGTGGATTATATAAAAGGCCTATGTCCGGCAATTGCCATAGAACAAAAAGTAACTAACACCAATGCCCGGTCAACGGTAGGTTCTTTAACTGAAGTATATGATTTTCTGAGACTTCTATTTGCAAAAATTGGAAAAACCTATTCGCCTATCAGTGGTCAAGAGGTTCATAAGCATGATGTCCATGATGTAGTAGATTTTATAGTAAAACACCCTGCGCAAACTAAAATTTATCTGGTATTTCCGATTCAATCTAATTACCCGGAGCGGAGTCTAAAACAAGAGTTTGAGTTTTTGATGCAAAAAGGGTTTTCCAGAATATACAGTCAGCACCAGTTTTTTGAAATTGAGGAACTTCTGACAGCTGATTTTATTCATAAAAATAAAAAAGTAAAAGATAAAGAGGCGTTACTTTATCAAATCGTCGTGGATCGATTAGTCATAACTGAATTTGATGAAGAAACTCAAAAAAGGATTGCTGATTCCGTATTAACCGCTTTTGCAGAAAGTAACGGAGAATGTATTGTGGTCGTCAATGAACTAGAACAGACCCATTTTTCAAAAAAATTTGAACTCGATGGCATTCGCTTTCTCGAACCAACCCCGGCTTTATTTAACTATAATAATTCGTATGGGGCATGCCCTTTATGTGAAGGTTATGGTAGAATTATCGGCATTGATGAAAATAAGGTTATTGTTCATAAAAATAAATCGGTCTATGACGGGGCGGTATCTTGTTGGCAAGGAGATCGAAAAGAAGAATGGTTACAGCCGTTAATAAAGCTGTCAGGTAAAATAAAATTCCCTATTCATGCACCCTATTATCAACTTACGGAAGATCAAAAAAACATTCTTTGGGAAGGCTTTGAATCGTTTAAGGGAATCCATGCCTTTTTCAAAAGTGTGGAAGAACAAAGTTATAAAATTCAGAATCGCATCTTTCTAGCCCGGTTTAGAGGAAGAACCACATGCACTGCTTGCAAAGGTGGTCGATTGAAAAAAGAAGCCGAGTATGTTAGTGTTGCAGGAAAACGATTCCGCGATTTGATGTTTGTCCCGATTGAAGAGCTCATACCTTTTTTTAAGCAAATAGAAATAGCATCCCACGAAAAGAAAATAACCGAACGGATTTTATTTGAAATTATCATCCGGTTGGATGTCCTGAATAGCATTGGGTTGGGATATCTTACATTAGACCGCCTTTCAAATTCACTTAGTGGGGGTGAATCCCAGCGAATACACTTGACCCGTACCTTAGGATCAAATCTTACTTCCTCCTTATACATCCTTGACGAACCTAGTATTGGACTACATCCTAAGGACACTGGCCGATTGGTGGAAGCCTTGGAGCATCTTCGCAATTTAGGAAATACTGTCATTGTTATCGAGCATGAAGAAGAAATCATTCGAAAAGCCGATGCCATAATTGACATAGGACCCAAAGCAGGAATCCATGGCGGAGAAGTCATGTTTTGTGGAAATTACCAGGATTTTTTAAATCTTTCTTTGACAAATCTTACAGCCGGTTATCTTACAGGTATTCATCAAATCGAAATTCCAGCACAACGACGACTCCATATTGATTTTTTGCGATTAACAAATGTTTATATGCACAATCTTGAAAATCTGCATGTGAGCATTCCACTAAGAAATCTTACTTGCGTGACAGGAGTTTCCGGATCTGGAAAAACAACCTTAATAAAACATGTTCTTTATCCACTGTTGAAGAGTCAGGTAGAAGATTCTATTAGTGATGAGACTATGCAAGCAGAATTGCAAGGACCCATAAAAAAAATTAGTCAACTTGAATTGATATCGCAGCAAGGAATAGGCCGTTCATCGCGCTCCAATCCTGCCACTTATGTCAAAGCCTATGATGAAATCCGCGATGTTTATAAATCGCAACAGTTAGCCAAATTGCGTGGTTACCAGCCCAAACATTTTTCATTCAATGTAGAAGGTGGTCGGTGTGAAAACTGCAAAGGCGAAGGTGAGATTATTGTTGAGATGCAGTTTCTAGCCGATGTTACTTTATTATGCGAGGATTGCAACGGACGAAGATTTAAAGAAGAAATTCTTGAAGTCCAATACAAAGGAAAAAATATTTATGACATCCTACAACTAAGCATAGAAGAAGCCATTGAATTCTTTCAAGATAAAAAGGAAATAGTAAAAAAATTGAAACCTTTGAATGATGTGGGTTTGGGTTATTTAAAATTAGGACAGTCTTCTTCGACTTTGTCCGGTGGTGAGGCACAGCGTTTAAAATTAGCTTATTACCTGGGTTTGGAAGATTCCACCCAACATATTTTTTTCATATTTGATGAGCCTACCACAGGGTTACATTTTGATGATATTAAAAAACTATTATTCGCCCTTCACAATTTAGTGGAAAAAGGGCATAGTGTAGTGGTGATCGAACATAATATGGAAGTGATAAAGACAGCCGACTGGGTCATAGACTTGGGTCCTGGCGGAGGAAAACATGGAGGGCGTTTGATGTATGAAGGAGAACCAGAAGGCTTGATTAAAGTTAAGGAATCTTATACTGGACAATATTTAAAGGATAAATTAATTGCGTATTCCTGAACAACCTGAAGTGGGAAGCCACGTATTACTTGCAATTCATAAAATCATAAACTATTTAAAGAATTATTTCGTTTTAACTGCTTAAGTCCTGAATACTTTATGCGCATTCCACTTTTCTTGTTTGTTGTATTATATGTTTCCACTGCTTTTGGTCAAAACCATCTAGCTATAGGTCAATGGGAAACCCATTTGCCGTTCAATTCCGGCTTATCAGTGACCCAGAGTGATCAATTTGTTTATTATGCTACAGAATTTGCTATTCTCAAGATTAAAAAAAGTGATCGGAGCATTGAAAAAATCAGCCGGACCGAAGGACTCAACGGAAGTTCGCCCATCACTATTTTTTTTCACAAACCAAGTTCAAAATTAATTGTCGCTCATACAAATGCGTTATTAGATATTGTACATGCAGATGGAATCGATGCGATAGTGGATATCCAAAATTTTAATAATCTACCTATTGATAAAATAATAAACAGTATCAGTTATGCAGATTCTTCCCGGGTTTTTATCAATGCTGATTTTGGCTTAAGTTTATTAAATCTGAATGACCAGATTTTTGAATTTACGTTGTTTACTCCTAACATTCCAGTTTATAAAACTATTCAATTTAAAGGAAAATATTATTCAATTACGGCTAAAGGACTTTATGTCTTTGACCCCGAATCTCGAAATTTAGTTCAAGATTTTTCTTCGTGGAATTTGATGGGTCAAACTTCCGGACTACCTGAAAATGTAGAATTTCGTGGGATGGCTATATTTAAAGATGAACTATTTGTGGGAAGTCAATCCCGAGTATACAAAATGAATAATCAGGAATTCTTTGATGTGGTACGAAATGAAAGTAATTATACCGTTCAATATTTAGAGGAAGGCGTTAATCATTTATTGGTCGGATTAAAATGCAATTCAACTTGCGGAAATAAAGTGTTGCTTTTTGACGAGCAAAACCAATGGCATGAAATAGCGGGAAGTTGCGTGGAACAAAATATTTATACCATTGAAGATGCCTCAGGAACCCTTTGGTATGCCGATCAGCGTTGGTCGTTCCGAACCATGGCAGACAAACAAGCTAATTGCGAGTCGATGTATATTAATGGTCCTTCTACCAATAGTTTTTTTGAAATTACTCCAGCCTCAGATGCAGTTTATATAGCTGCGGGTGGCGTGGATGCTACCTGGACGTATTTATACAATGATGCCGGCGTCTATAAATATAAAGAAAATGTATGGAGTGATATAAATCGAAATAACACGGCTTTATTTTTAGAAGAAGATATCAAAGATATTTTGCGTGTGGTAGAACATCCCGATGGCAATAAAATGTATTTCGCCAGTTTTCATCGTGGAATTGTCGAATTCGACAAACAAAAAAATGAATTTGTACTTTTTGATGACAGCAATTCAACCCTTCAAAATGCAGTAGGAGATGCCAGTAGAATCAGAGTGTCCGGTTTAGCTTTTGATCAGGAGAAAACACTTTGGGCAAGTGTATTTTTATCGCCAAAACCTTTAGTGAGTTATAGTAAAGATGGTATTTGGCGGAGTTACAGCTTACCACAAATTTCTACCCAAGTCATCAATGTAAAAGTCGATCTTAACGGTTATAAATGGGTAATTCCTCGTGAGGCTGTTGGCGTATTAGTTTTTGATGAAGGAAAACCAGAAGATCCGGGCGATGATCGAAGTATATTATTAAATAGTTCGAACAGCGAAATAAAAAATAATAGAGTTAATACAGTGGAAGTTGATCTCGAAGGGGACGTTTGGGTAGGAACTCAGGAAGGACCTATCGTTTTTGAATGCGGATCAAATATTTTTGATGGAGACTGTCGCGGTTCCCGCAGAAAAGTAGACCAGGATGGAATTATTGGTTACCTACTCGAAACAGAGGACGTGATCAGCATTGCTGTAGATGGAGGTAACCGCAAATGGTTCGGCACCCGGAATGGTCTATATGTTCAATCCGCAAGTGGTGACGAACAGATTTATTTATTTACAGATAAAAATAGTCCATTGCTAAATAATTCAATTTTTGATGTAGCCGTTGATGCTAAGACTGGTGAAGCTTGGATTGGAACCGATCGCGGGATACAAGTCTTCCGTTCAGATGCTACATTAGCCAAAGATTTTTTTACCGGCACTGCCACTGTTTTTCCAAATCCGGTTGAGCCCAATTATAATGGTCCTATAGCTATACAGGGTTTGGCACGCGATGCGCGAGTGAAAATTACAGATATCACAGGAAGGTTGGTACGTGAAGTTATAGCAAACGGCGGAACGGCCATATGGGATGGGAAAGATTATTTGGGTGTTCAGGCAGCATCTGGCACTTATTTAGTATTCGTAAACACCACCATAGATATTGAAAAAAGCGAGGGCATCGTCACCAAAATTTTATTAATTCGATAGGCAATCAGCACTTAAACTTAGTGGCTAATTTTTTAGAAACTTCCTATAATAATTTTCATACATCGGTAGTATCTTGTATATATCAAATTGCTCTGCCTGCACACTTGCATTTCGTTTAAATTGTTCCAATAATTTTTCATCCTTTAAAAGCCTTAAGGCATAATTGGACATGGATTCTATATCCCCTACATTACAAACATACCCTGTCACATCATGAATATTTACCTCGGTCAAACCACCAATATTACTGGACATTACCGGGACACCACAGGCCATTGCCTCTAAGGCAGCAAGTCCAAAACTTTCATGATCTGATGTCAAAAAAAATAAATCTGAAATAGCTAATAATTCCTGGACAGCATCCTGCTTACCTAAAAAGAATATTTTATCTTCTAAATTAAGTTCTCTGCTAAGTTCCATTAAAGAAGTCATTTCCGGGCCATCTCCTACTAAGATTAATATAGCGTGTATCTGTTTTTGAACATTATTATATACGTGAATAATATCATCAATTCGTTTGACTTTTCTAAAGTTGGAAACATGAATCAATATTTTTTCATGCTGACTAGCAAACTGTTTTCTTAGATCGGGATATTGCAAATTATTAAATCTTGCAAAATCAATAAAATTGGGAATTACTTCTATTTCATTTTCAATTGAAAATATATCAAGAGTTTGTTGTTTTAGGCTATGAGAAACAGCTGTGACACCATCGGATTGATTAATACTAAATTCAACCACCGGAAAAAAGGATCGATCTGAACCTACCAATGTAATATCAGTCCCATGTAAGGTAGTGACCACAGGGATATACTTGCCTTTGGTTTTAAGGATTTCTCTAGCCAAAAAAGCAATAGTGGCATGAGGAATCGCATAGTGGACGTGTAAGATGTCTAAATTGTTGTATAAGGCAATATCTACGATCTTACTAGCCAAAGCGGTGTCATAGGGTTTAAATTCAAAAAGAGGATATTCAAAAGGCGAGACCTCATGAAAAAAAATATTTGTTTGAAAATGGCCCAACCTTGCAGGTCGTTTATAACTAAGAAAATGGATATTATGCCCTTTTTTCGCCAGGGCCATACCTAATTCGGTAGCAACCACCCCGCTACCTCCATACGTGGGATAACAAACGATTCCGATATTTAAATTCCGGTTTGACATATAGGATACCTAAACAAAAAAAATAACTCAAATGTTATAGGAGCTAAATTACAACAACCCGCTTTTGGCAATCTATTCAATTACAGACCTGGAAAAGCTTACTGGCATAAAAGCGCACACCATTCGTATTTGGGAAAAAAGGTATCATATCATAGCGCCAAAGAGAACTAAAACCAATATCCGATACTATAATGAAGATGACCTCAAGAGGGTTTCCAATATTGCGGTATTAAATCAAAAAGGCTATCGAATTTCACAAATTTGTGAGATGCCCCTAAATGAAGTAGAGGATTTGGTAGCCAATTTATCAGATATTGAAACATTCAGTATTGAATCTCTGGATGCATTGACGCTTTCCATTATTCATTTAGATGAAATTAAATTTAAACATCTGGTGAATAAAAATATTGATCAGCATGGTTTCGAATATGCCTTTGATCAAATACTTATGCCGCTTTTAGATAAAATGCACGATTTATGGTTGAGTGGAAGTATCAAA
The DNA here is from genome assembly GCA_030856215.1 of Bacteroidota bacterium. Taxonomy (GTDB): domain Bacteria; phylum Bacteroidota; class Bacteroidia; order Chitinophagales; family Saprospiraceae; genus Vicinibacter. Next base: position 38,484 of record JALYPU010000015.1, on the reverse strand, counting down.
AAAGTACACGAAGAATTTTTAAATGTGTTAATCCAGCGAAAGCTTTCTAACCAAATTTCAAAATTAGACAGCGAGTCCAATACACTGGATATTCGTTTTATCATATTTCTTCCGCCGGGTGAATCTCAAGAACTTAGTAGTTTATATGTGGAATATTATTTAAGAAAAAATGGTATTCGGCTTATTAACTTGGAAGATGAATTAAATGTGCGAGAACTATTGGATGCGGTACAAATATACAAACCACAATTTTTGGCAAGTTTTATCAATGAAGAAACCAGTAAAACATTTCTTAACGAATTAATTAATGGATTTAAAGACTGGGAAAAATATCCAACGCTCCTCATTTCAGGATATTATTCAGATGCTTTTCCACAACATGAAAAATATATTCGAAAAATTCATAATTTTGAAGAGCTAAACCAATTTATAACCACTATTATCAAAATACATTTGATAAATGTTAAATAATTAATAATGAAATATAGTACGCTGGTAATTCTATTGAACTGTGGGCTTCTGGGCCTTTCTTGTAAAAATAAATCAGCTTCCGATACGTCTGAAACGGGGATTAGTTTAGAAACGAAAGTGCTTAGTAACACCACAAGATATTTTGCAGACAGTGCTCAGTGCATCGTTTATTGGCTGGGTTCTAAAGCCACTGGAGGTAAACATAATGGTTCCATTCATATTAGTGAGGGTTATGCTTTAGTATCCGATAATTTAATTCAATCCGGTGATTTTATAATTGATATGAAGTCCATAAAAAATCTCGATTTAGAATCAGGAGATGGTAAAGAAGATTTGGAAGAGCATCTTAAATCAGCCGATTTTTTTAATGTAGACAGCTTTCCATATGCAAGTTTCAGCTTAAATACGATAGCACCAGAATTGGATTCTTTAGGACAACAAACCGTGCATGGAACTTTACGTATTAAAAATAAAGAGAATCCTATTTCATTTAAAGCGGTAACTAGTTACTCAAACAATATGATCATGTTGAGTATTCCAGAATTTATATTAGATCGAACTGAATGGGGGATCATGTATAATTCTAAGAAACTTTTAAATAAACTAAAAGATAAATTCATTGATGATGAAATGATCATTAGTATGAAAATCGTATTAAAACCTTCATCAAATTAATATTTAGGAGGTATTTCTCGCGGACTGATCAACTATCTTTATTCGTAACGCAGCGCCTCAACGGGATCTAGTTTAGAAGCTCTTATAGCCGGATAAATTCCGGAAGAAATCCCTACCAGGGTACAAACTACCAACCCAAGTATTATCCAGGCCCAGGGTATTATAAATTCACCCCCTAAAATAAACGTGACAATATTTCCTAATGGAATGGCTATAATGATTCCTAAAATTCCGCCAATCATACAAATTAAAATTGCCTCTAATAGAAATTGATCCAAAATATTTTTTCGAGTAGCTCCCATTGCTTTTGCAATTCCTATCTCCCGAGTTCTTTCGGTAACGGAAACTAACATAATGTTCATCAGGCCTATGGCTGCACCTAACAAAGTCATTAAAGCAATAGCAATGGTTGACGCTCTTAGCTTTACAGTATTTTCTTTTAAGAATTCAATGATGCCATCACTTTTAGAAATTCGAAAATTACTTTCTTCGTAGGCTCGCAAACCGCGAATCGTTCGAAAGGTTCCGGTAGCTTCGTCTACCATACGATCAATTTCTGCTGCATCGTTTACCGCGACATCTATTTCAAAACTAGATTCCTTATGAGCGTATTCTATTTTAGCTTTTTGCAAGGGAATAAAAACAGATTGATCGGCACGCTCATTCAATGAAGAACCCCTGGATGCTAAAATACCTATCACCAGATATTTTTGTCCATCAATTATTATAAATTTATTTAATGCAGCGATTTCATTTTCACTAAAAAGATTTTTAACGATACCGGGACCGATGACAACCACATTATTTCCGTTTTCTACTTCATGAAGTGAAAACGTTCTACCTAATTGGAGCTCGACTCCAAAAACTTTAAAATAGTTCTCATCGATTCCCCGTATTCGGATGGTTGGCGAGGTTTTTTCATTTTCGTATTTCAGTGTGGAATTGTTACTGGCTCTGAATCCAATGCTGACAATTGCGCGATCTGAATAAAGTTTTTTAAACTCTATTACTTGATCAAAATAAAAAGGAGGGCTTTCTTTGGCTCTTTGACCTCTTCTATGTCCTTGGAACCCATCCGATGATCTATCAATAGAAAATGAATTGGCTCCTAATGGGTTGAAGCTACTCGACATGCTATAAATAATCCCGTCAATAGAAGTCAATATTCCCACTAAGGCCATTACACCTAATGCAATAATAGACATGGTAATGATGCTCCTGAGTTTATTTACTTTAATGTTCGCAAAAGCAAGTTTTAATATTTCTGAATACTTCATGATGAAATCAAATATAGTAAAGCAGTGGGCATGGATTTTGAAATTTCGCTAAACTACACATGACTTTCGACGAAACTAGTTAAAGCTCAAGCGATACTGATGAAATAACCTTCATTAACTCTGCATGTAAAACAGGATTGCCTGCAACAATATTATGCACATGAATCTGATGATCCTGTTTATAAAAATCGCTTACGATTCCTCCGGCCTCTCTAACGATGAGTGTCCCAGCGGCTATATCCCATGAATTGATTCCAGTTTCATAATAAGCATCAAAACGACCACAGGCTGTATAGGCCATGTCTAATGCCGCTGAGCCTAAGCGCCTCACACCCCGAGCATTTTCTATCATTTTTAAGAATAATTCTGCTAAACCTTTCAAGGCTTTTCGGGCATATGGAAAGCCCGTAGCAATGACAGCTTCATCCAAAACGCCAGTTTTACTGACATGAATTCTATGTCCATTTAAATAAGCTCCTCCATTTTTCCAGGCATAGAACATTTCATTTCGCATGATATCATGAACGATACCCATGACTAATTCTCCTTTATATTGTAAAGCCAGGCTTACTGAAAAAAACGGGATCCCTTGCAAAAAATTGGTTGTGCCATCCAAAGGATCTATAATCCATATGTATGAGGATTGATTGGTCCCATCTGCTGTTCCTTCTTCAGTTATAAAACTTGACTCCGAAATCAAGTCGCTCAGTTTCCGCACCAAAAATTTTTCAGCTTCAATATCTACATAGCTTACCAGGCTATGTTTTTCTTTTTCAATAATATCCGATTGTGCAACTTGACCAAATTCATTTTTTATAAATTGGGCTACTTCTAAAACTATGCTTTTTGAGCTATTACAAATCGATTCCAAATCATCCTGTTCCATAAAACCGAATTAAAAATTCACACTGAAATATTACAATATATTCTCAAAGTCCATCCTCGTCAGTTGTACCTACAACGGAATTGATAACTAATTGGTTTGATATTAGCGGATAAAGAACCGTAAAAATTGAGGTATGTGTTAAAATAATCTTCAAGAAATTTGGGTTGGGTGGTGAATTCTCTGCCCAAAATAAACTATCATCCCTATGCAAAAAATATAAAATTGCTGCTTTACTTTTCGAAAAATTTTGCAATACTATTTATATCTTATTGTATATCAACATATTACGAAATTATATTTTTATTTTTATTATTTAATAAATTCGGTGCATTATGTTAAAATTTTCTGGCAATGATTGAAGAGGATAAAAATGAATGATCTTTGTAATGAGATATCATTAACAAATCGAAGCCATCATTTTCATTTATACCCCAACTACTAAATGAAATTGATTCGGCTTCTAACAATCTTCGTAGATTATGAAAAAAAAACACTACTCATTACTTCCAAAAATCGTTTTCATCTTTTTATTAACATTTTTTTGCAGTGAAGCGAATTCACAGTTAGAAACGTACAAGTTTACGTTTAAAGCAAGGGCTAAGCCAGCTTGTACTTTTCCGCCAATTATTACTTGTCCGCCAAATTTTTCTTCTTGCCCTGGTGTCTCTACGCTACCATCCAATACCGGTATTGCCACTGCCTTACCCGGTGGAACAGGCTGTGATCAGCCGATCGTCACCTATACTGATCACATTGTATCGCAAGGTCCTTGTACAGGTGCCATTGAAATTAATAGAAGCTGGACTGCCAGGGACCCACAAAATTCCCTGTTGAATTCATCTTGCTTACAAATAATAAAATTGTCGGATGTAATAGCGCCCGTTTTCATGAATTGTCCGCGGGATACTACGTTAGCTGCCAATGCAGATTGTTTTGTCAATGTCACTTGGAATCCACCATCGATAGTGGATAATTGCGGTCGTTTATTTTTGACTGTAACCCACATAAGTGGTGACCGGTTTCCCATAGGAAGAACTACGGTAACATATACCGGTGAAGATTTATGCGGTAACCAAACGATTTGTACTTTTAATATTAATGTTACAGGAGCATGTTGTACTAAGCCACCAGCTTTATTCTGTCCGACAGATTATAGAGGCTGTCCTGGAGATTCGATAGTACCCAATAAAACAGGAAAACCAGGAGCCCTTGCAGGGGGCCCTAATTGCAGTGCGCCTTTAGTAAGCTATACAGATTCTATAACTTCTACAGGTCCTTGCCCAGGTAGCATAGACATCATCCGAAAATGGACAGCTTCAGATCCATTTGACACTAGTTTGCGAGTAAGTTGTCTACAACGCATTGTATTGATAGATGACTCTGCACCGACTATACAAAATTGTCCGCCTAATATCACCCTCGCACCAGGCATAAATTGCCAGGCAATAGCCTTTTGGATAGCGCCAAGTTTTTCTGACGTTTGTGGAATAAAAAGTGTCAGTTCCAATTTTAATCCAGGATCTGCTTTTAATGAAGGTGTGACCATGATAAGTTATGTCGCCATTGACAATTGTGATAAAGTAGTGACATGTAGTTTCACGATTACGGTTAGTGAATGTTGTAATGATATTCCAACGATCCAATGTCCACCTGATTACATAAGCTGTCCTAATGGTTCCACTGATAGTTCGATAGCCGGGGTAGCCGAAGGATTGCCAGGCCAAGCGGGTTGTATGGTTCCAACCATTTCCTATACGGATGAAGTAATTAGTTTAGGACCTTGTATAGGTGCCATAAAACTAAAAAGAAAGTGGAAGGCAAGTGATCCTAATCATTCAAATTTATTTGCAGAGTGCATTCAAAATATAGAGTTAAGAGATTTAGAATCTCCCAGCTTTCTATATTGTCCACCTAATATTACTGTAAATCCGAATCAAAATTGTAAGGCCGTAGTTCAATGGATCGCGCCAACAGCAGTAGACAATTGCAGCCAACCTATCGTTACTAAGTCACATAATCCTGGAGATACTTTTTCAGTTGGTACTACCACTGTGACTTATACAGCTACTGATGCCTGCGGTAATAGAATCAATCATGTATTTACCATTACGGTACCCAACACTTGTTGTGCACTGCCTCCAAAATTAAATTGTCCTAAAGATTTCATAGGTTGTCCAACGTCTGGGTATGGTCCAGGATGGACAGGTCATGCAACGGCAACAGCTCCTCAACCTGAATGTGGCATCCCTGTCGTAACCTATAGAGACTCCATATTATCAACAGGTACGTGTCCCAATGAAAGAAAATTGATCAGGATTTGGAAAGCGAAATTTCCAAACTTTCCAGATATTTATTCAATATGTCATCAGACGATAGATTTATTTGACAGGACACCTCCAGTATTTACATCGTGTCCTTCGAATTTTACCGTAAATCTAACTGCATGTGACCTGCCAGGTGCTGTGCATTGGCAATCTCCTGTGGTATATGATAATTGTGGTAGTGTGAGTATCAAATCAAATTATAATTCCGGTCATGTTTTTAGTCCCGGAGTTTACACCATTATTTATACAGCAACGGATATTTGTGGAAATAGTAAGCAGCATTCATTTATCATTACTGTGATAGGTGGCGGGTTAAAAATTAAATGTCCAAATGATATTATTGTTGATCGGACAGACCCAAATTTAAATGGAGCCTATGTAAATTGGAATCATCCAACCGTAACTAGTTGCGGTTCATGTAAGGATAGCCTTCCTGGATTTATATATATGGGCGAACTGAATGGACATAAATATTATTGTTCATTAAGACCTGCCACATGGAGCCAAGCCAAAGCAATCTCTGTAAGCCACGGCGGTAATTTGGCCAGTATTAGTAGTCCTCAGGAAAATTCATGGGTCACTTCAAAACTTATGGGTCAAAGTGCTTTTATTGGTTTGCACGATTCTAGAATAGAAGGCTTGTGGGAATGGTTGGATGGAAGTCCTTTGACATATACTAACTGGTATCCAGGACAACCCAACGGGGCGAACGGAGACCAAGATTATGTGGAGATTCTTCCGGATGGAACCTGGAATGACCAATATTCAGATTGCGTGCGAGAATACATTTGTGAAATACCTTGCTACACGGTTAAACAAATAGCTGGTCCACCATGTGGAAGCCTATTCCCATGTGGAACTACTAAAGTAACCTATGTGGCTAAACAAAATTATTATACGGATACTTGCAGTTTTAATGTTACCGTCCGTTGTACTGGAAAACATTATTGCGAATCTAAAGGATGGGACAGTCAATATATGTGGATTCAATGCGTAGAATTAGCCAATGTAAATAATTGTTCCGGCAATAATGGCGGTTATGCAAATTTTACGAATCCTTGCATCAATTTGGCATGGGGTAACTCATACAATTTATGCCTTACACCAGGATTTTTAGGAACCGTATATACCGTGTATTGGAGAATATGGATTGATTATAATGATGATGGAGATTTCGATGACTCCAATGAATACGTAGGCTATGGATCTGGAAAATCAAAAATTTGTGGAGTTATTACCGTACCAGGAAGCTGTTACTGCCCAATGTCATCAAGCCGAATGCGGATATCCATGGCATATGGCGGGTACCCTGGGAACCCATGTTGTATGTTTACTTATGGAGAAGTAGAAGATTATTGCGTTCAGTTTGCAAGGACATTAAATGACGATGATCAAAATACCATCTCTTCCGATCTAAAAATTGTTAAAATTGGATCAGAAAGTTTGTTAGAATATAATCTGGATGCAAAACTTCCTGGTGATTTGTTTGGAGTTGAAACAACAGAGGAGTCCACGAATCCATCGGATCTTATTATATATCCGATACCTACGGCTGATTTTCTGTATGCCAATTTAGCTTCAGGAAAAATACAAAGCGCGGCCATCTATTCTACGCATGGCAAACGCCTACTTTCCGTATCGAATGATGTAAATGAAAGTAAGGTGAAGCTGGACGTTTCGAATTTGAATGAAGGTATTTATTTATTGCAAGTAGAAGATGAACAGTCAAGAGTCTATACCAAGAAATTTATGGTAAAAAGATAATTTTTAAATGATGTAAAAAAGAGCCGATAATTTATTTTGTCGGCTTTTTTTATTTCGAAAATTGTTAGGGATAACTTTATGCAATAATTGTCATTAGGTTTTCGAATAATGACATTCAGTTAACTACAAGACAAAATAGGAATCGATGCTAGTTGAATTTTTTTAGCAAATTTCTTTTCCTGGATCGGCAAAACTAAAAAATATCCGCCGCCGCCTGCTCCACATAATTTCAAGTAATAGGCCCCACTCTTCAAGCCTTCTGCCCATATCGATTTTAATGGTTCCGGTATCATTTCATCAAATAGTAAAAAGCTGAGTTGACTGATTGATTTCCATAATTCGATAAACTTTTTGGTGTCGTTGCTGAGAAATGATCTTATGATGGCATCATTTAAGGGTATTAATTCATTTTGAATGCGACTTTTGTACGCACTATTTATTATTTTATCCTTAAATATGGCTACATATTCATGGGTGTTTCTTTGTTTACCACTATCCAATAAATATAGAGGGTAGTTTTTTAATTGGTTTTTATAACTGGAATGTAAAAATTTGTATTCTCCATTTGATCTCAAATGGATGGGGCAATTATAAAATGAAATCAACGGATCCAAACCTGAACTATGTCCATGAAAATATGATTCCATTAAAATCAATATTTCATGAATCTTCTCGACACGTAGATTCGAATCCATAGAATATCGGTGCAGAATAGAGGCGCAAAGGGCTCCTGAGCTACCCATTCCATATGCCAAAGGAATATTTATATCTGGTATAAAATGATTGCTTATATCCTCATTTAATTGTTCCAGATCCAACATGCCACTCAGTGCTTCATGCCTATTCAAAAACGCAATAAAAGAATTAAAATCGAATGCAGGTGCTGCTTTACTATAAACCCACTCTAATGTTTTGGAATTTAGTGGAAATGCGAGCGCTTCTGAACCCAGAAGGACGGAGTACTCTCCAATTAAAAATAATTTAGCTGGATAACTGGTCATAAATTACCTGGTAATTATTCGCTCAATCGGATTTCTTCATCTCCGCCATCAAAGAATTTAAATTGAATCAAACCCAAATCTCCATTCTCTCTTATTCGGATGCGGCGATGATATTTAAAATACCACTTCCAGGCATAACTAAACCAAGACTTTTTAAGATAGGCCGCGACAAATGAATGTACTTCCAAAACGAGCTGCTTGGAAGGACGCGTTTGTAAAATAAAATCTAAATCACGTTCAATAGCATCTATGAGAAGTATGGTTGGGTTCACTTTACCAGACCCACCACATGAAGGGCAAGTTTCAGCGGTGTTGATTTTCATCTCCGGTTTTTCTCGTTGCCTGGTAATCTGCATCAAGCCAAACTTGCTCAGAGGTAAAACGGTATGTTGGGATCTATCAGATTCCATGAAATCCCTCATCTGCTTGAATAGTTCCACCTTATTTTCATTGCTCTTCATGTCAATGAAATCTATGATGATCAATCCACCGATATCTCTCAATCGCAATTGCCTGGCTATTTCCTGGGCTGCCTCCAAATTCACGTTAAGGGCCGCACTTTCCTGATCCAAGCGCTGCATTTTAGGTCCACTATTCACGTCAATGACGTGCATGGCTTCTGTGTGCTCAATGACCACATATGCACCACTAGGTAATGTGGCCGTCTTTCCAAAAGCAGCTTTTATTTGTTTTTTGACACCATAAACATCAAAAACCGGTTTTGTTCCTTTATGTAAATGGACAATGTCTAATTTTTCAGGATAATTTGTGGTCAGGTATGTTTTTATTCCTTCATAGATTTCTGGTTCATTAACCACAATCTTCGTATAGCTGCTATTGATAAGGTCTCTGATAATACTAGAGGTTTTATCTAATTCGCTCAATAGCTTCATCGGTGGTTTCGCTTTGTAGAGTTGCCGATGCATACTTTTCCATTTTTCCACGAGACCATTCATCTCCTCATGGAGTTCAGCTACTTTTTTGCCTTCTGCAGCGGTTCGCACAACAATACCAAAATTTTTTGGCCGTATGGATTCTATCAAATGGAATAATCGGTTCCGCTCATCGGCGTTTGCAATTTTTTTTGATATTGCGATAGTATTGTTAAAAGGAGTCAATACCATGAATCTACCGGGAATCGTAATTTCACAACTCAGCCTGTGCCCTTTGGTGGAAATGGGTTCTTTTAATATTTGAACCAGCACATTCATTTTTTTATCTACAATTTGGGTGACCTTACCATTTTTATTTATTTCGGGCTCGATTTCAAACTGGTCCAGCATGGTATAGTTGATAGCTCCGGATACCACGTCCTGGGTATATTTCAGATTAGAACTGAACAAGGGGCCCATATCGGTATAATGAAGAAAAGCTTCTTTTTTATGACCAATATCGACAAAGGCAGCATTGAGTCCAGGCATAATCTTTTTGATTTGGCCTAAAAAAATGTCACCAATATTGTAGAGGGTATTTGACTTTTGCTTATGAAGCTCCACCAGTCTTTTATCCTCAAGTAAGGCAATCTCTACTGCAGCATTACTTGCAGAGATAATAATTTCTTTTTCCATGCATCTATATATTTAGATGCGAAACAGCAGGTGAGTAAGAACGAAGATCAAATACAACTTGAAACGGATCTCAAGATTTTAAATCGTATCGGCTTTAAGTCTCCACAATACAAAGTCATGTCGCTTTTATGGTTGTTGCACATTAAAAGTCGATAGTCATGCTCTATGGAGAAGATCATGGGCTTGAGATTCCGAAAGAAGATAAAAAAGATAGCATAATCCCCGGAAACACCATTGTCCCGCAGAGTCCATTTGACTATCTATTCTTTTTCTTGTGCCTGTTCTTTCTCAGACGCTTTTTTCGCTTATGTGTAGCGATTTTATGTCTTTTTCTTTTTTTACCGCAAGGCATATTATAATTTTTTACAATTCTTTTTATAAATTTCCATTCCTTGTTGATCAGAAAGTCCATTCAGGACTTCCACCATCAAACAATTTGCATCTGAATTTTCTGGTTCCCCTTCTAAAATTCGTAGCAGTCGCTTTTTTGCTTTTTCCCATTGTCCGGTCTGTATCGCCAACTGAGTCAACGTCAATTGCAAAGGGCGATAGTCCGGAAAATGCTTTTCCAATTCAAGCATCATTTGAATCCCCTGCATGGGATTCTCTCCTGGCATTTTAACATAGCACAAAGCTTGATTCAATTTATGCCTTGGCTCATTCGGATTTAAGGAAGATGCATTAATAAATGCTTCCTCTGCACCTTGTCTACAAAATAATTTGCTCTTGTCGTCAAGGTCATGATTCAACCCTTCCAGGTATGTTGTCCCAACTATAGACCAAGCTTCTTCTGACTTTTCGGATTCTGCTACTTTCTTGGCAAAAGCTCCAGCCAGAGCAAAATCACCGATTCTATACCATAACCCAGACAATTTTTTATACGTCTCCGTCTTGGTTGTTTCAGAATCAGCGTGATTTAATATTTCTTCGAGTTCTACCAGTTCAGCTTTCTGAACTTTATCTAATTTCTTTTTACCTGATAATATCAGATTTTCGATGCCTGTAATTTCCAGGTTTTTCGATCGGATCCGATTTGAGTTTTTAAGTTCGCTACTGGAAGTGTCAAAACCAAAAAAACTTAACATCAAAGCTCCAATAAATACAATCGCTAATAATCCCGGCCTATTTGCCATTTAATCAAAATTAATCCTCTATATCATCATCTTCATCCGCCCCACCCACAGGTTCTTTTCCTGATTTTACGTGATCCACAAAAACTTTAGCCGGTTTGAATGATGGGATATAATGTTCAGGGATCTCAATAGCTACATTTTTTTTGATGTGGCGACCAATTTTCTTAGCTCTTTTTTTCACTATAAATGAGCCGAAACCCCTAATATAGACATTTTCTCCTAGAGCTAAGGCCTGTTTTACTTCCTTAAAAAACATTTCCAGAGAGACCAGAACGTCCACTTTAGGAACACCAGATTTATCTGATATGGTTGATACTAAATCAGCTTTCCTCATTTGCTTGATTTTTAGACAGTTATGAATGTTGGCTCAAAAAGAGCGTGGCAAATTTCGTCATTTTTTACCGTTATCAAAATTTTTTTACACTTTTTTACTAAAAATAATGCCTAACTTTTTCTATATCAATCAGATATATACGCCTAAGCGCCTTTAAATGTGGGCTAAAATAGCGATTTCTAGTAAAATGACTCAATGAATTTAATTAAATATTTAATGGTTCCAGAGGACTTCGTATAGTGGATTTTTATGTATTGAGCCTGTGTATTTCTATAGGATTCCCATTTGTTTAATATCTAATTACCTTTGCGTTCTATCAAAAAAGAAGTATGTTATTTTCAATGACGGGTTATGGAAATGCTAGTGGGCATTTTAAAGATAAAGAAATAGTTATTGAAATCAGATGCCTAAATTCCAAGGTTAATGATTTCAGACTTAAAATGCCTAGTGCCTATCGCCAAAAGGAATTGGAAATTAGAAAAATGTTAAATGATCTAGTCGTACGAGGAAAGTTAGATCTCAATATTTCTGTAGAGAACCCAACAGGAGATGAAGAATTTTCTTTAAATACCAAATTATTCAAATCGTATTATCATCAGATTAAGATTTTATCAGAGGAACTGGATTTCACTAATGTAGATATTCTAAATGCAATTATGAAATTTCCTAATGTCGTAGAATCACATGACACCAGTATTACGGAAGAGGAATTTGCATATACGTCGACACTTTTATTGGAGGCAATAGAAAAGCTAAACGACTTCAGATCCATAGAAGGTACCATTATTGCAAATGATATGGCTCTAAGAGTGAATTTAATTCTTGAAAACCTTACTAAGATTTCAGAACTCGATCCTGAGCGTATCCCCCAAATGAAAGAGCGCATGATGAAATCATTAAATGCTAATTTCAGCTCCGAAAATATCGATCGAAATCGATTTGAACAGGAATTATTATTTTACCTTGAGCGATTGGATATTACGGAAGAAAAAATAAGATTAAAACAACATTGCGATTATTTTTTACAGGAATTTATCAAAAAGGATATTAGCAAATCAAAAAAACTAAATTTTATTTCCCAGGAAATCGGAAGAGAGATAAATACATTGGGAGCCAAGGCGCAAAACTCTGCCATTCAGAAACATGTGGTTATGATGAAAGATGAATTGGAGAAAATTAAGGAACAATTGAATAATGCTTTATAAGTCTTATGGAATCTGGTAAAATAATTATACTAACTGCTCCTTCGGGATCAGGTAAGACGACGGTAGCCAAATTTTTACTTTCAAAATTCCCCAATATTTCTTTTTCGATTTCAGCTACGACCCGTGTACCCAGAGCAGGTGAAATAAATGGGGTCAATTACCTTTTTATAAACCTGGAAGAATTCCAAAAGAAGATAAAAAACGAAGAGTTTTTTGAATATCAGGAGGTGTATCCCAATCAATATTATGGAACATTACATGCTGAAATTCAACGAATCTGGAAGGATCAAAAAATTGCCTTATTTGATATTGATGTTAAAGGTGCGTATGGTCTTGAACGTCAAAAAAGCGAAAATGTACTTTCTATTTATATTAAAGCAAGCAGTATTGAAGTACTCAGACAGCGTCTGATACATCGAGGTACTGAAACTCCGGAATCCATTGAAAAAAGAATTCTAAAAGCCACGGAGGAACTTGAATATTGTAAGTATTTTGACTATGTGATTACCAATGATAAATTGGATCTGGCTTTAAAATTAATTGAGACTATTGTTCTTGACTTTATGGCTCATTAACAGAAAAATAATAAACAGTTTCTGTCGCCAGATATTTATTAAAAAATGAAGAATTCGTAATCTTAAAGAATGCTTGCGTCATAGGAATCTTTATAAAATGCATTTTCATAAATGCAGGCTTTCCCATGGATTTTTCAACATCAATGAACGAGGTAGATTTTAGTCCTAAGATTAAATTAAGGATTGACCTTGGGTTGGATTGGTTAAGAATAAACATCTTTTTACATTTAGGTTTATATAACGCTACCAATTTTTCGCATTGATTAAGCTCAAAATGATCCATAACCCCTAAGCAAAGAATAATATCAAATTTTGTGTCTCTAAATAATGATTCATCTAAAATATCCGATTGTATAAAATCAGGATCATCTGAATATTTATATTGGTCAACACCAATATATTGTATGATTTTACCCTTTTTCCTGGCTATATCTTTAAATATCAATTCTCCGCTTCCCAAATCCAAAACTGAAGTGAAGTCCCATTGAATTTGGTTAACTACGTGCTCTAGTCTTGCTTGATAATAGAACTTATTTTTTAAATATTTTTTTATGAAGAATGTTTCCACGTAGTGCGATTATATATTTAATATTTAAAAACAATAGTTATGTTCATTTCTGTTGGTCCTGAACAAATAAAACGATCCAAAACGGGTCGTTTTTAATTAGTAACTTTCATATTAAGTCTTGAATAAGGTTTTCATACTTTTTATTAACCAAACTCACCTCAAATTTTTCTAATACTCTTTTTCTGGCCTGCTGACCCATACAAATTAATTTTTCTTCACCCATTAAAATCATTTTCCGCATAGCTTCTGCAAGCTCAGTTGAGCTTTTAGGTGAAATTATAAATCCATGCTTTTGGTGTTCAATGGTTTCCCGACATCCTTCCACATTTGTCGTAATTACAGGTTTTTCCATAGACATGGCTTCCAAAATTATTTTTGGTAACCCCTCCCGATAGGATGGCAAAACAACTACATCACATTCTGAAATAGTTGTCCGTATATCGTTAGATACTCCATTATAAACAATTGACTTATCATGAATGGCATTTTTAAGTGCAATTCTAACGGCCATATTAGAATCGCTTGTTTCTACATCACCACATACTCTGAATTCAACCTTCGAAAATTCGGGAATCACTATTCGTGCCGCCTGAATATATTCCAAAACACCTTTTTCTTTGATTATCGTCCCCGCAAATAAGAAAGTAAATATATCCCGACTGATTTGAGGTTGAGCTTTGAAATAATCTGTATCCACTCCTGATCCTGCTACAACTCCAGAACTAATTTGTAAAACCAATGACTTTGCTATAAAATAATTCCGATCATCCTTATTATGAAATAGAATATACTTATTGTGTTTTAGCGCCCTACTATATAACTTTCCAGCCATTGCGGATATGAATCCATTTTGCATAAATGCCGTTCCTAATCCAGTGATCGTAGAAATGCAGGATATTTTTAACTTCTCCGCTGCAAAGGAACCATAGATGTTTGGCTTAATAGTAAAATTCAATACCACTCTAGGTTTGATGCGTCTCAAGTAAGTTTTGAGTTCTTTATAGTATTCCCAATCAGATAGAATGCATATACTTTTAGGTTTCAACTTTTTTACTGAAATAAAATATAAAGAATCTGAAATAGGTATCCTTTCAGTAAATGCATCTTCCGGAGCCAGTATGTAAATTATAAACCCTGCATTGAGTAAACTCTTTATCAAACTCATTCGGTAATTAACAATATTCCAACTAGAATTTGAAAGAAATACAATCCTACGTTCTTTATTAGTTAACATATTGAAGTATAGAATTACTCATTTGCTTATTTATAGTTGTTCGTTGATATTTTTTAATAAATTCTTTGCGGTCTACTATTACATATTTTGTAGCATTTAGGTATTCAACCAATGCTCTAACATCAAATGGCTTAAAAACAAATACATTTTCCACCATTTCTTCCTTAATGAATTGCGCTGAGTATCCTTCTACACCTGCTAATATAGGTACTCCAAAACAAGCATATTCAAATATTTTAGAAGGTAATACAAACTTAAAAGAAGTATAATCATTCAAATGTACTAATAGATAATGCGCCTGTCGATAATATTCAAGTAATGATTCCCTTTTCATAGGAGCCACACAAGTTACATTGTATATTTCTCGAACAGCGATTTCTCGAAGGAGTTGTTTTTTAGTGGTGCCATCTCCAATTACAACAATGTGGAAATTCAATCCCAGTTGTTCTGCCAGATCAGGAATAAACTTTTCCAGACCTTGTCCATGACCTATGTTCCCCGCATATAGTATGGTATATGGTTTTTTGTATTCCAAATAAGGGTAATCTTTTTTTAGAAAAAAAGAATCAATTCCGTTAGGAAAGAAAGAATGATTTTGTTCTGAATACCTTGTCAAATAATCTAAAAAAGCCGCTGAGTTAACATTGAGGTGAATGGCATTCTTAAATGTTGGAATTTCAAAAACATATTTACAAAATTTAGAAACCAATATATTAATTACAGGAATGGGAATTAATTCTTTTAAATTTTCCGCAAATAAATCCCTTACATCTAAATAATAGGGAACATTTATTTTCTTAGATATACGATAGGACAGGAAGGCGGTAAATAATTTTGAGCTTGATGCAAATATCAATTGATACTCCTTATTTTTTATTGCTTTAAACACTCCAAAATAATACTGTAAAAAAGCCCAAATTTGTTTGATAAATCCGCCTCCATGTAAACCTACAGAAATTCTAAAAATATTCAGGTTGTCAAATGACTCTTGGTCTTTACTTTCAATTCTTAAAGTATCATAGCGATTTGGTTTTGTGCAGTACACATCTATTTCTATAGTTTCTGGATTCGACTCGGCCATTTGTTTAGCCAAAGCAGCATTTCGAAAAGATCCTGCACTCAGATCTGGTTCGTAATGATAGCTTAGGTAAAGAATTTTCTTCTTCACGACCAATATATTTTTGTTTTTAGGATACTTTTGAAACTGACTTTAAATCGCTGAGCATTTTGAAGTTGATTGAAATCTATGGCCTGTTGATATGCCTCTATTTCCACCTGACCTGAATCAAAAACTATTCGCGTATCAGCTTGCAACCTATACTCCAGGTCATTTATTATTTTTTCTACGTCAACACTATAATCTAAATGAAAATATGCAAAATTAATTTCATTGTTATTAGTTCCTATCACTTCATCTTGGATTTCCAAAAGACCCTCGGAAATATAACACCGTCTTTTATGGATATGATGTTGATTGGTACCAAATTGTATTTCTGCCTTCATCTCATTTTCACCGAATTCAATTTTAACAATTTTAGCTCTCTTTCCCATCCTGAAAGCAGCCCATACTTCAGATTGATTCTTCCCATTGATGCATACCGTATTATGAGCGGCAGTGGATCGCTCATATCTCCTTCTTTCTGTATTCTCATAAGTACTAATACCAGTATCTGCAAAAATACAATTCCCGTTTTTATAAAAAACAAAATGCAATAGATCTGCATGCTGGTGACCCGGTTGATGTGCTGGATACACGTCCCCAATATTAAATATAATGGACATGTCATTTTGTTCCATAAGAAAATAATTTCCTTTTCCATCATGACACGCTTGATCCGGAAAATCAAATTTTTTCCATTCAGCTTGAATGATTTCAAAAGGAATCGAACCACTTTTGGCCGTATCACCTAAAATAGGATTCAGTAATCCATTCTTAGTTATATGTTGGTACCAGGCAAACATTTTTGAAACAAAAGTAGAGATGGCCTCCATTTCTTCAGGATAAAGTTGGTTTGTTCGCAATATATTTATTAACAGTAAAAGTTTATATAGAATTTGTGAATGATACATGATGGATCCTTCATAATGAGCACCATCCAGGGCAATTTGGATATTCAATTCTTTAGATAATCGATAAAAATATTTCTTATGAAAAGTGTTTTCATCTAAATAAAGCGAACCTAAATATAACGCAATATAATTTTCTAATAGATGATTAGCTTGTAAATGGTATTCACAATTATGGTCTAAATAGCCTAGCTGACATTTGAATACCCTTTCTAGTTCCCGATCAAGCTTTACATAATGTAATAGAAACGCATATTGGATAATTCTTTGAGACACTGGAAAAGCTTCCAATTTCAATTTATTTGATTTTATTTCATTGGAAATGTCATTTAGTATAAACGTTCGTTGCTCATCACTAACAGCATTATTCCATAAATAATCAAGGTATTGCAACTTAAAGTTCCAAAGTTTTCCAAGGCCCATATAGTTCCAATCTACTTTTGCGCTAAATTGTTTAGATTTATTTAGAATGGTAAAAGTTCCATCGTCACCCAACTTACTATCCGAAAAATAGTCGTTGAAATTATGAGTTAAATAATTAATTTTAACTTGTTCAAATTTGCTAAATGATAAATTATCAACAGAATATAATGTCTTTATCCTATGTAGAATCTGGTAATAAATTTGGGTGACCTTTAAATATTTTATAGTATCGAAATATAAAATTAAACGCTTACACATTATTGCAGCCCTAATAAAACATTGACTATTCGTTCAGCGGCTCTGCCGTCCCATAATTCGGGTATACTTCCTGATTTTACATGTCCCTTTATAATATTTTTTGCCATATCAATAGCCAGTTTTGGGTCTAACGTTTTTAGCAATTGATTACTTCCATGAGTAATTGTGACAGGCCGCTCTGTGCTTTCTCTAAATGTAAGGCATGGAATATTTAGGAAGGTCGTTTCTTCCTGAATTCCGCCTGAATCTGTCATAATTAATTTTGCGTGTTTCATGAGCCTAATAAAATCCAAATATGCTAGTGGCTCTGTAATAATAAGATTATTAATTAATCCCAATTTATGGAATAAATTAAAATGCATTAACCGGTCCTTGGTTCGTGGATGAATAGGAAAAATGATTTTCACCTCCTCTGTAAGTGCCTCAATGATCCCGATGATTTTCTGCAATCCTCCTTTATAATCCACATTGGAAGGTCTATGCATGGTCATCAACATAAAGTCGTTCGAAGTAACTTCCAATTTTTCTAAAACATCAGAATGATCAGATTGGTCCATATAATAAATTAAGGAATCAATCATACAATTTCCTGTAAAATGAATGGTTGAAATAGAGATTCCCTCTTTGATTAAATTTTCCTTGGCAGATACTTCCGTAGTAAACAGTAAATCCGAAATCTGATCGGTGAGGATTCTATTTATTTCTTCCGGCATACTGCGATCAAAACTGCGAAGTCCTGCCTCAACATGTGCGACTTTTATTCCAGCGCGCACAGCAGTCAGCGCACAAGCAAACGTAGAGGTCACATCTCCAACCACCATCACCCAATCTGGTTTCTCTATCTTTAAAACTTCTTCAAACTTTAGTAAAATATGAGCGGTCATTTGTGTTGCTGTTCCCGGTTGGACATCCAAGAAATAATCCGGCACAGGAAGTGCTAGCTGCTCAAAAAAAATCTGGCTCATCTTATTGTCATAATGTTGACCTGTATGAACAATAATAGATTCTATTCCTGGATGCTTTATGAATACTTTATGTATAGCCGCCACTTTCATAAAATTAGGCCTTGCTGCGACAACACTGAGAATCTTCATTATTTAGGTATTAATGCGTTGTCAAAAATTGATCTACATTTAATGGCATTAATTTTGTAAAAAATGAATGACCTCATTAATAAAGATACCCTGAATTTCTTTAGTCAATTCAGTATGTATGGGTAGTGAAATAACTTCCTTGCACAATTGATCAGTCACAGGTAAGTAATTAGTATTTGAACCGGAATCACTAAATGCTTTTTGTTCATATAATGGAACAGGATAGTAAATAGCACATGGAATTCCTTTTTGATCCAAATACTCTTTTAATTTATCTCGCTTGCCGTTAGTGATACGTAAAGTATACTGATGAAACACATGATTAGAATGTTCTGCACGATATGGAGTGATAATTTCTGATATTGAACTAAAACCTTGGTCATAATAATCTGCCGCCTGAATTCTAGCCAATATATATTCATCCAAATATTTTAATTTAACATTTAGAATAGCTGCCTGGATTGTATCTAATCTTGAATTAATTCCAACAACATCATGGTAGTATCTCACAGATTGACCATGATTGGCTACCATGGTCATTGATTTTGCAAGTTCATCATCATCGGTACAAATAGCCCCACCATCCCCAAAACATCCAAGGTTTTTTGATGGGAAAAATGATGTACAACCAATGTGCCCTATCGTGCCTGCTTTTTTCTTACGACCATCTTTAAAATAATAATCTGCTCCAATCGCTTGCGCATTATCTTCAATGACAAATAAATTATATTTATCGGCTAATGCCATGATTGCTTCCATTTCCGCACATTGGCCGAATAAGTGAACAGGTACTATGGCTTTTGTTTTAGGAGTAATAGCTGCTTCAATTTCATGAACAATAAGATTAAAATCATTTAAATTGACATCAATCATCACCGGTGTTAATTTAAGCAGTGCAATAACCTCTGCTGTTGCCACATAAGTAAATGCAGGAACAATCACCTCATCGCCTGGTTTTAAATTCAAAGCCATAAAAGCAATCTGTAAGGCATCTGTCCCATTGGCACATGGTATAACATGCTTCACCCCTAAATATTTTTCCAGATGAATTTTAAAATTTTGGACTTCAGGACCATTGATGTAAGCGGTACTTTTAACTACATTTAAAATTGATTGATCAATTTCATTTTGGATCTTTTGATATTGTCCAAAAAGATCTACCATTTGCCATTTCATAAATTAATTTCAGTTTATTTTTATGATAATTTTTATTTCATGTAAGAACGACCTATACTTTCATAAGTAAAACCAAGTTGTCTCATTTTCTCTGGTTCATAGACATTTCTTCCATCAAAAATGATGGGTTGTTTCATTCTTCTTTTGATCTCATCAAAATCTGGAGATCGAAAGACAGCCCACTCTGTTATAATAGCTAATGCGTCCACATCATCTAAACATTCATACATATCCTGCGCATACGTAATTTGATTTCCGAAAATTGATTTTACATGTAGCATAGCTTCTGGATCATATACTTTAACCTGATTCCCATTATCCAACAAGTCTTTAATTATTTCCATCGCGGGTGCTTCACGAATATCATCCGTGTTAGGTTTAAATGCCAATCCCCAAATTCCAATGGATCTTTTTTCTTCATTTCCTTTGAAGTAATCAATAATCTTCTTAAATAATATTTTCTTCTGCAGCTCATTAACCTTCATCACTGCATTTAATATTTTAAATTGATACTGGTTCGATTCAGCTGTGTGATGTAGTGCTTTTACATCTTTTGGAAAACAACTTCCGCCATAACCGACTCCTGGAAATAAGAACCGTTTTCCAATTCTATGATCGCTTCCCATTCCTATTCTCACCATATCCACATTGGCGCCAGTGGCTTCACATAAATTAGCCATTTCATTCATGAATGATATGCGAGTGGCAAGGTATGCGTTGGCAGCATATTTTGTCAACTCTGAACTTCTCAAATCCATGGTATAAATAGGATTTCCCTGTCTGACAAACGGCTCATAAAGTTCGGTCATTTTATTTTTTGCTTTTTCTGAATCCACACCAATGACTACGCGGTCTGGTTTAAGAAAATCATCCACCGCTACGCCTTCTCTTAAAAATTCGGGATTTGAAACCACATCAAACAACTCTGACGGTAGGTTTTTTGACAAGATGGATTTTAACTTTTCAGCTGTTCCAACTGGCACCGTACTTTTATTTATTATGACTGTGTATTTTGTGATGAGTTTTGAAAGTTGTTCTGCCATTTTCAACACATAGGATAGATCTGCAGCGCCATCCTCTTCAGGAGGTGTAGGCAAGGCTAGAAAAATCAACTCACTTTGTTGCACGGCTCTATGAAGATCCGTAGTAAATTCCAGTCTTTTCTGTTTTGTGTTCCGCTCAAATAATACTTCTAAACCTGGTTCG
This sequence comes from Bacteroidota bacterium, assembly GCA_030856215.1. Classification (GTDB taxonomy): domain Bacteria; phylum Bacteroidota; class Bacteroidia; order Chitinophagales; family Saprospiraceae; genus Vicinibacter. The sequence goes on along the minus strand of JALYPU010000015.1, from coordinate 17,245 downwards.
AAAATGGGAATTTTTCCTTGTTGAAGTAATTCAATTTTCTGGAAATCGATATCTACGCAAATAACTTGATTACCTGTTTCTGCGAAACACGTTCCCGTTACCAATCCAACATATCCAGTTCCAACTACCGCTATTTTCATTTCAGGTCATTTTACAATCTCCAATAAACAATCCCGTTATCAGGTTTTTTATAGATTCCTTTAAGATCAATAATTATTGGATCAGGATTCATCATAGAGACGTGGTCATCTAAACTCATCGTTTTGAATTTATCATGCGCTACAGCAATAATCATCGCATCATATTTATCCTTTATAGTGGTAATCATGCTGATATTATATTCATGTTTCACCTCATCTGGATCTGCGTATGGATCGATAAGATCTACATGGACAGAATATAAAACCAGCTCGTCATATAAATCCGCTACTTTAGAATTGCGTATATCGGAGACATTTTCTTTGAAGGTGATTCCCCAGATTAAAACCTTGCACTCATTTGGACTTTTTCCTTTTGCTAACAACATCTGAATTAATTTTTTGGCGACAAAGGCAGGCATCTGATCATTAATCCTTCTTCCACTCAGAATAACTTCAGGATCGTAGCCGAGTTGTTTTGATTTATGCAATAAATAGTAAGGATCCACACCAATACAATGACCACCTACTAATCCTGGACTAAATCTTAAAAAATTCCATTTAGTTGCCGCAGCATCCAGTACTTCATGGGTATCGATCCCCATTTTATCAAAAATGATGGACAATTCATTCATGAATGAAATATTTAGATCTCTTTGGGTATTCTCAATCACTTTTGCTGCTTCCGCTACTTTTATCGAAGTAGCCCTAAAAATTCCAGCTTTTATTATCGCTCCATACGTCTTGGCTATTTCTTCAAGTGCCTCAGGATCACTTCCAGAAACAATCTTGAGTATAGACGTCACATCTTTTTCGCGATCGCCTGGATTTATCCTTTCCGGAGAGTAGCCAAGTTTAAAATCTGACCCTAATTTGAGTCCGGATTCCAACTCTAAAATACCCAAACAGTCTTCTTCCGTGCATCCAGGGTATACGGTGGATTCATAAATTATATAATCTCCTTTTTTTAAGGCCTTCCCAATACTTTTTGAGGCTCCCAATATTGGTTTCAGGTCAGGAACCTTATGTTCGTCAACGGGTGTAGGAACGGCTACAATAAAAAAATGGGCTTTTTCCAATATAGCTGGATCAGCACTAAACTCAATATCACTATGTTGAAAATCTATTTCAGATAATTCTCGTGACGGGTCTTTGGACTGTTGCATCATTTCGACTCGCTGTTTACTTATATCAAACCCGATGACACGGAACTTTTTGGCAAATGCCAGGGCTAAAGGCAAACCCACGTATCCTAATCCAATAACTGCAATTATTTTTTCTTTTTTTTCAAGTTCCTTAAACATAATTCTGCCAACTTAAGATATCTGATTAAAATCCAGAAAACTAAAACAACGATTATTTTAGATTTTTAGTAACCCTCAAATATTCATGGACTCACTAAAAAGTATGAAAGAAATAATTTTCTATTTCTAAATTCAATAATTTCAACAAAAGTATAAATTTTGGGAATCAATTTATTAAATTACTACTTAACACGTCTATCGAAATAATTATTATATTATATATTATAATTATATATAATTGTGTATTTTTCAGATCTATGTTTCTTATTTATGCCTGATTATGCCTAAGACCACCGCCAATTTGTAGAAACGGTTAAGGCATAATAGGTTATATTGTACGGGGTATTACTTTAAATAAAAGTATTTCAAAATAGCGGACTGTATCTTTGTTGTTTAAAATAGAAATCATTGTATGGAGTTTATTAATCCGGCAACTAAAAGTTTAATGGACCTTGCGTCCCATAAGAAAGATGAATATCAGAGCGGGGAACCGTTTCCGAATATTTATTTTGACAATTTTTTTAACCCAGACATGTTGGAAGAAGTTTTGTCTGAGTTTCCAAATCTAGAAAAAGGCCAGGATATTCATTATCATAACCCTAATGAAGTAAAATTTGCCAGTAAAGGAGAACATCGTTTTGGTGAAAAAAGTAAACACTTTGCACATTTTTTAAATTCTCAACATTTTCTTGAATTTCTATCAGAACTAACTGGAATTGATGCCCTCATCCCAGACCCCTATTTTGAGGGAGGCGGATTTCATCAAATTAAAAAAGGCGGATTTCTCAAAGTTCATGCTGATTTTAACAAAAATAAAATAACCCAATTGGATCGCCGCTTGAATGTTTTGGTATACTTGAATAAAGACTGGAAGGAAGAATATGGCGGACATTTTGAATTATGGACAAAGGATATGAAACAGAGCAAAAAGAAAATTTTACCTATTTTTAACAGAATGGCCATATTTTCTACTACTGATTTTTCTTATCACGGGCATCCTGATCCATTAAATTGTCCAGAAAATATAAGCCGAAAATCAATGGCTCTATATTATTACACGAATGGTCGCCCGCTAGAAGAAATTAATCCGCTAAATGCTGATCATCTAACATTGTTCAGAGAGCGGAAAGATGGGAGCGATGGTGTCAAAATGAAGTTTTTTAATACAGCAGTTTCGGTAATTGAAAATATTTTACCTCCATTCATCACAAAAGGGTTAAAAAGGTTGGTTTTAAAAAGATAATTTAAAAACATTCTAAAATTTTATTTTGCTTAAATATCCTTTTGAAAAACACACATAAGTCGCTATTATTGTGTTATTGAAATAAGGAGATCCCTCAAATGTTAAACCTGGCCAAGTGCCGTTGGAATGGTGAGAGGTTTGTCGGCAATGGGAAAATACGATGAAGCTTTAAAATATGCGGAAATTGCGTTGAAACAATCTCCTTCAGAAGCTAACACCAAGTTTTTAACGTCGGCGACCGAAAAATTAAAAAACAAACAGGATGTCAATTAGTCATTTTTAATTTAAAGGATTCAAGTAAATTGAAATCGAAAAAATAAGTATTCTATTCGAAAAATAATTTAGGTACAGAATAGCAAATACAAACGAAATAAATGTATGCAATATAATTTTCAGAAAGCACTTGAAATATTAGAACGAACACCTAATGTATTAAATGCCCAATTGAAGGATTTGTCTGATGATTGGATTTTTAATAATGAAGGTCCTGATACGTTTTCACCATTTGATGTAATGGGCCATCTTATTCATGGAGAAAAAACAGATTGGAGGGATCGAATTTCCATGTTAGTTGAATTTGGAACGGAAAAAACATTTATACCCTATGACCGCTTCGCCATGTATAAAGAAAGTGAGGGCAAATCTCTTCAGAATTTGTTGGATGAATTTTCAACATTGAGAAAACAAAATATATCATGGCTTACATCACTAGATCTAACTGAAACAGATCTAGACAAAGTGGGTATGCACCCATCATTAGGTAACGTTCGTTTGCGTCAGTTACTTTCCACATGGGTAATTCACGACCTTACGCATACGGCACAAATAGCTCGAGTGATGGCCAAACAATTGAAAGAGGAAATGGGGCCTTGGCTGGCCTATTTTAGGATTATGAATTTTTGATATCTGAAAAATTGAATGGAAATGTTCAAGTAAACTAATTGCCTTTCATAATTATACAGGAATAGATGTAACTGGAATCACTCCATTTAATTAGTCGAAAGGTCTTCAAACAAAATCTACTGATTTTACGTTTTCCAAAACTTTAACACGCTCATGAATAAAATAAACATAATCGCCGTCTTCCTTTTCATTATTAGTAAGTTGGTGGAGAATCCTATTGCAATCAAAAAGAATTGATGGCTGAATCCGTTTTAATTGAAAATACGGAATGGCAATTATACGAATTTGTGTTTAGACCAAAATCTAACTTGACCTATCTTCAGTTTGAGGCTTTTTATAAAACACCTACATTGGTCCACTACAATGGAAATCTGCTCTTGGATCATGCATCCCACTTGAAGTTAATACCCTGCCCTGGAAATTGAAGATACCGACACACCCAAAAGTTTTATTTAATTATTCTCCGGAATATTTTTTAAAGTCTCCAATAAATAGTTCCAAAATTTTTGAACAGAACTAATCTGAACTTTTTCATCGGGAGAATGCGCGCCCCGAATATTTGGTCCAAAAGAAATCATTTCCATATCCGGATATGGTCCTCCTAATATTCCACATTCTAAACCAGCATGGCAGGCATTTACGTGTGGATTTCCATTGTACATTTTGTTATAAATCGTGGACATTAAATTTACAATCGCAGAATGCGGATTGGGCGTCCAACCGGGATAAGCCCCACCAAAAACTGTTTTCCCATCACATAACTCAAAGCCAGCCTTAATCATACTAGCCAAATCCATTTTTTCTGTTTCTACGGATGATCTCGTCAGGCACATTGCAGACCAATTACCATCCTTAAGTAATACCCTAGCCAGATTATTCGAGCTTTGAACTAATCGGTCTATGTCAGGACTCATTCTATAAATTCCATTTGGACAAGCATACACTGACCGAATAAATTTTTTCGTAAAATTTACAGAAGCCACATCCATCGGATTATCAATAGACTTTATTTCTAAGCCAATCTTAGGATCGGTAGTTTGAAATTCTTTTTGGAAGATTTCGTTATATTCATGTGCTATTTTTTCGAAGGCTTCTTTTTTATCCGTTGGGATACAAACCACTGATACGGATTCACGAGGAATGGCATTCCTAAGCCCTCCTCCATCAATACTATGCACCAAAACACCGTAATCTTCTACGATTTTATAAAGAAATCGATTCATTAATTTATTGGCATTAGCCCTTCCCAAATGAATTTCCATTCCAGAATGTCCACCTGCCAAACCTTTTACTGTAATCTGATAGCTCGAATGGGCTCCTGGAAGAGCGATTCTAGAATATACATTGGAAGCTGTCACATCAATTCCACCCGCACATCCGATGGTTAGTTCTGTGTCGTCTTCAGTATCTAAATTTAACATCAATCGACCCTTTAAAGTACCCGGCTTCAGTCCCAACGCCCCAGTCATACCTGTTTCTTCATCGATAGTAAACAATGCTTCCAAGGCAGGATGAGCTATGTCCTTAGACTCCAGAATAGCTAAAATAGTAGCGACACCAATTCCATTGTCAGCGCCCAAAGTGGTGCCTTCTGCATGGACCCAGTCGCCATCGATTTTCATTTTAATACCTTCCGTATTAAAATCAAAAACAGTATCGTTATTTTTTTGATGCACCATGTCTAAATGGCTTTGGAGAATGACCATTTTTCGTCCTTCCATACCCGGGCTTGCTGGTTTGCGAATAAGCACATTCCCAAGAGTATCTACTTCTGTTTCCAATCCCAAACGTTCCCCAAATAATTTCACAAACTCAACAACGCGCGTTTCTTTTTTTGATGGTCTCGGAATTTGATTAAGGTGTACAAAATTTGCCCATATTGCTTTGGGTTCTAAATTTTGGATGTTTTCTGACATACGTTGATTTTTTTGTAAAAGTAGTCATATTCTTAGTTCCTTTTTTAGATGCAACCAACATCCATTTGTTGAAATTATGTTTACGTTAACCCCCTAACCAATCCATCTCTTAATTTGATCTTCCACCTTTTCAGAGCTGAGTCGTTCCCGTAAATTATCTACCAAAATAGGAAAAGCAAAGGGACTTGGCTGATTCGGATATTCAAATAGTAATTTTTGTTTTTGCATTCTATGCAGCGCTGCACGCAATCTGGATTCTTCCAACTGTTGCGACAATACTTCTAATTCAGCTTGCTGCAGCAGAATATGATCCGGGTCATACGATTTAAAAACCTCGAACAACAATTGGGCTGATGTTTGAAGATGACGTGACCTTTTTGCCTTACCTGGAAGGTTTGTGGGTAATAACCCAGCTACCTGCGCAATATCCCTGAATTTTCTCTTCGCTAGTTCACCCATATTCATACTGCTTAAAATATCTTCATATAAATTCTTCGTATCAAAAATGCTGGCATCAATTAAATCTTCCGGGGAAATTTCCTGATCAGAAAATAATTCTACTCCGTAATCATTCATCGCAATGCTAAAACTTATGGCTGTTTTTTTAGCAATGCGGTTTGCTAACAAAACACCAATTCCTTCGTGCACAAATCGTCCTTCAAAAGGATATATCAATAAATGAAATCCCTCATCGCTTTGAAAATATTCAATCAACAATTCATCGATGGACGGTAATCTGGAAATGTCGCTTTGCTTAATTAATAAATCTGATATAAAACTAATTTCAGGATGTTGAATTTTTGATTTAATAAATAAATCAATCTGAACCCTCATTTTATAAGAAACTGAACTGGATAATGGCATCCTACCACCTTGCCAGGAAGGAATTTTTCTAGTTTTCTCTTTACTATTTCTTACTAATACTTCCGGCATACCAATGTTAATTAACTCCAGGCTCTTTCCTCCCAACCAAAATACATCGCCAATTTTAAGTTGGGAAAGAAACCATTCTTCTACCATGCCTATTTTCTTTCCATTGGGATATTTTACTTCGATAGATGTAGTACTGGTGATCGTTCCAATATTCATACGATGCTTTCTCGCTATTGTTTGCGAAGCTATTTTATATATTCCTTCCTTATTTTGAACTTTTAAGTAAGATTCATATTGAGACAAAGCCTTACCACCAAATTGGATAAATTGTAGGATATCATTCCAGGTTTTAGTATCCAAATTTTGATAACAAACCGTATTCAAAATTTCTTCATAGATTATTTTTGGAATGAATCCATAGGACACGGAAAGCGTGACTAAATATTGGATCAACACATCATAACAATCCAACAAGGGTTCTCTGCTTTCAACTAATTTATCGGTAATTGCCTCTCTCAATGCAGCCACTTCTACTAATTCCAAAGCGTGAGTGGGTACAAAAAATATTCTACTCTTTGCTCCCGGTTTATGCCCGCTTCTTCCGGCGCGCTGCATAATACGAGATACCGACTTTGGACTGCCAACTTGGATAATGGTATCTACCGGACGAAAATCTACTCCTAGATCTAAACTAGATGTACAAACGACCAACTTCAACTTTCCTTGATGCAACTGTTCTTCTACCCACTCTCTAATTTCCTGGCTGATGGATCCATGGTGCATGGCCATAATTCCCGCCAAGTCCGGATAAAATTCCAATAATTTTTGATACCAGATTTCACATTGTCCGCGGGTGTTAGTGAATAGTAAAATAGTATTGGAGGATTCTAAAATGGGTTTTAGTTTTGGGACCATCACTAGACCCAGATGCCCCGCCCATGGAAATAAATCCAAATGATCTGGAAATAAACTAGTTAATTCAATACCCTTTTCAATCTTCGCTAACACTAATTTTTGCTTATCAGGAGGAATGTTTAATCCACATAAAACCATCATGGCTTCCTCCAAATTACCTATGGTTGCAGATATTCCCCAAATCCTCATAGCTGGAGATAATGTCTTCATTCTGGATAGAAAAAGTTCGACCTGAACACCTCGCTTTGATCCAATTAATTCATGCCATTCATCTACAACGACCGCTCTTAGTGATTTGAATAGTGGTAAATGGGCTTTATTCGCTAAAAGAATGTGCAAACTTTCCGGAGTAGTAATTAAGATTTGGGGTGGATTTTTTAATTGATCTGTTTTTTGTGAGGAGGAGGTATCTCCAGTCCGGACGCTAATCTTCCATGGCAAATCCAGATCATTAATGACTCTCTGACAAGCTAAAAGTATTTCTTTTGATAATGCTCTAATCGGAGCTACCCAAATCAATTGCACCGATCTTGGGGGTTTTTGCTTCCAGTCAGGATTATCTCGTATGAAATCTAACAGAACTCCAAATAATAAGGACAAGGTTTTTCCGCTACCTGTCGGCGCATTGACAAGGCCATGGTTTCCATCCAGTAGGGCTTTCCAGGTTTCTAGTTGAAATTCAAGAGGTGTCCAGGATTTGCGTTCGAACCAGTTTTCTGCAATCTGGAACAATTCCTTATATTCAGCTTCGTTATTTTTGGAAGTCAATTGAATTACTTATGCGGTGCAAATTAATGGTCTTTCTCTTATTCCTGTTCGCTCAGTTTCAGCTCTTTTCTTCAGAAAATCCAATTGAGTTAGGAAATGTAACCTGGAACAGAGATTTAAATCTAGCCCAATTGGCCTCAAAAAAATCCGGGAAGCCTATTTTAATTTTGTTCCAGGAGGTCCCTGGTTGTGGCACTTGCAAAAACTATGGGATGAATGTATTGAGTCATCCACTTATCGTAGATGCTATTGAAAACCACTTTATTCCCTTGGCAATATTTAATAATAAGGATGGTTCCGATAAAAAAACGCTGCAATACTTCAAAGAGCCTGCCTGGAATAACCCTGTCGTTCGAATAGTTAACTTCGAATTGGCTGACCTGACTAAAAGGATTAGTGGAGATTATTCTGCTTATGCATTAGTGTCTGGAATGAATACCACGTTACTGCAATCTAAAATTAAAATTCCCGCCTATCTGGGCTTACTAGAAGAAGAACTTCAATGTAGACAATTGGGGTTAGAAAAAATTACAGTTGGTATGTACTGTTTTTGGTCAGGTGAAAAGAATTATGGTAAGCTTAGCGGCGTGGTCTCGACTAAAGCAGGTTTTATGTCCGGTGCAGAGGTGGTTGAAATTGAATATTGTCCTAAGAAAATATCCACAAGTGATTTAATCAAAAAAGGTAAGGAAATTAATTGCGCTGACAAAATTTATACTAACTCTCCTGTTATATTGCAAACCGTTAAATCCAACGTTGTAATTAAACCAATGGGAATTTTTAAACCAGATCAGGAAAATAAATATTACTTATTTCATTCCACCTATCGGTTTCTTCCATTATCTGATGCACAAGCAACTAAAATAAATAGTTTGATTTCAGAAAATCAACATTGTGAACACCTATTATCGCCTACGCAACTAAGATTTTTAAATTATATTAAACAACATCCTACAGAAAAATTTAAAAATTATATCGGCCAGGATTTTTTTACCTCCTGGAAAGAATTTTCAAATCAAATTTAGCAAGATACATTGTCCTATAATACCATACTAGCATTGAGAAATCAGGAAAATCAAATTACTAAGTCGTTTTTTGTTAATAATTCTTGGTATTCTATTCCATTAATATTTATCACCGTACTATTATTTTCTTACACATGCCAAGCCCAGGTAGTCTACAAAGAATATAAAACTATCATAGACGGAGAAGAAATCACCATTCAAATAAGAGATGGTGATACCTTAATCATCGCAGAGTTGGAAAGGGTCTCTGTCACTGCTCCTAAAGAATTTGAGTATACCGATGATAGAGATCGATATACTAAATATCGCAAACATGCTGCAATAGCCTATCCCTACGCCGTGCAGGCTGTGAGATTGTACCGTCAGTTGGAAAGAGAAACCATTGGCATGTCCAAGAAAGAAAAGAAAAAAGTCATAAAACAACTTTCGAAACGCCTAGAAGATGAATTTGAAGAACCCTTAAAAAAACTTTCACGGACGCAGGGTTTGATGTTGACAAAAATGATTGAGAAAAATCTCAACAAACCTTTTTATGATGTGATAAAAGAACTTAAAGGTGGCTTTTCGGCATATTATTATAATGAAATCAGTAAAACGTTTGGTTATAAATTAAAAGAAATTTATGTTTACGGTCAAGATCCTGTATTGGATGCGGTATTGGAAGATTTCGACTTAAAAAAAGATTTGGAGTAAACATGGAAAATAACAGTGTCTGCTGGAGAAGCCCTTCGAATATTGCATTAGTAAAATATTGGGGTAAATTACCAGATCAAATTCCGATGAATGCATCACTCAGTCTGACACTTTCCAAAAGTTATACGGAAACTAAAATAACATGGAAGGCACTAAAAGGAAATACATTCCTGAGTAAACATCAATTTATTTTTGAAGGCCAGAGCAAACCTGATTTTGAAAAAAAAGTTTTCAGTTTTTTAGACTCTTTAGAAGAGCAATTTACCTGGTTAAAAAATATCAGTTTAACTATTGAATCCTCCAATACATTTCCCCATTCATCGGGTATAGCCTCCTCTGCATCGGCAATGAGTGCTTTAGCATTATGCCTTATGGATATTCATCAACAAATGAATGGAAATAATCTTAGTAGTTGCGAATTTCATGAACAAGCTTCGATCATTTCCAGGAAAGGAAGCGGTTCCGCCTCGAGGTCTGTATATCCTTTTTCCAGTATTTGGGGTAAGGTGAATGGTATTACTAATTCTTCGAATGAATATGCCATAGATTGGTCCAGAGAAATTCATGACGATTTTAAATCCATGCAAGATTGGATATTCATTGTCAATAAAAATGTAAAATCGGTTTCCTCAAGTGCAGGTCATTCCTTGATGGAAAACCATCCGTATCGCGAACATAGAATAACCCAAGCTGAAAAAAATATCCAGGAACTTATACAGGCGATGCAAAATAACGATTGTGAAAAATTTATTCAGATTGTGGAGGAAGAAGCATTGAGTTTACATGGATTGATGATGAGTTCTAGACCAGGATATATATTATTAGCGCCAGAATCGCTCATCCTTATCAATAAAATACGTGAATTTAGAATGGAATCCAAAGAAGTTGTTACATTTAGTATTGATGCTGGCCCAAATATTCATTTACTCTTTTTAAAAAAATCTGAACATAAAGTTAGAAGTTGGATTCAATCTGAATTTCCTCAATATCTAAATAGTGGAAATATTATTTATGATCATGTAGGATCGGGTCCAGAAAAGATATTAGAATGAACATGGTGATTCAAATTATTGTTCTCTTGTTCTCTCATGCTGCATTCGCTCAAAAACAGAGCCGAATATTGAATCCAGCATATGAAAACATGCTCGACAAACTTTTGGATCATTCAGTTCCTGAAATTAGTTGCGAGGAATTAGCACAAAGAAAAGACGAATTTATTTTGTTGGATACCCGAGAAATAAAAGAATGCTCCATCAGTATGATTGAAGGTGCTCGCTGTGTAGGTTATAAAAAATTCAATCTAAACTCCATTAATGATATTCCCAAAAATCAAAGAATAGTTTGCTATTGTTCCGTGGGTTATCGCAGTGAAAAAATTGCTACTAAGCTGAAAGAAGCAGGTTACACCCAAGTTTATAATTTGTATGGAAGTATTTTTGAGTGGGCAAATCGGGACTACCCACTTTATTTAGATCAAACCAGAATATATTCAATTCATGGCTACAATAAATATTGGTCTAGGTGGATGAATAATAAAAAAATTAAAAAGAATTAAAATTGATCTAAAAAGACGCATTAAATTTATCACTTAATATTTGTTATGATTTTAAAACCTGAATTTTCAATTACTCCTAATTATTATCACCATTACATAAACTTATGTCCAGAACTAGAACTCTTAGAAGCTTTTAAGAATAGCGAATTTGAAACGGTCACATTGCTCACTAGCATTCCTGAAGAAAAGCATGCTTACGTTTATGCTTCTGGAAAATGGATGGTTAAAGAATTAATTTCCCATATCCTCGATACCGAGCGTATTATGACCTACCGGGCTTTAAGGTTCTCTAGATTGGATCCTGCTGAATTAGCAGGCTTTGAAGAAAATGATTATGCGCCAAATTCCAATTGTCAGGAAAGAAGCCTCGAATCTATGACCCAGGAATATTCATCGATCCGATCCGCTACCCAATCACTCTTCAGCTATATGAATGAATCCATGTTGGACTATATAGGTACGGCCAACGCAATGAAAGTGTCTGCCCGAATGCTGGGCTGGATGGTGACAGGTCATAACCGTCATCATTGTAATATTCTTAAGGAAAGATATTTATAAAATGGAGCAGAACTATTAATAGCTGTATTACATTTTTAAATTAGACATTAGAAAATTGTTGAAATAGAGACAAAAGTTTCTATAAATATTCCCTTCTATTCTCTCGAATAATTTTTATAACTTCTTCCGGCTTATTCGCATGTACCCAATGACCAGCTCCCGGCACTTCTATGATTTCAACTTTATTAAATAAGTTATGAATGTCGAATATATCTTGCTCATTTATATAATTTGACAGAGATCCTTTGATAAAAACAAGATGTTCAAAATTTCTGATCCTACTAGAAGTAAATTTAATTTCCTTATTTATCTCATTATAATTTTTATATAGTACGTCTAAATTAAACTTCCATTTGAAAGTATTCTCTTCGTTTCGATCCAGATTCTTTACTATAAATTGTCGTACTACCAGATCTGGTATAAAAACTTTCAATTGTTCATCGGCCTCCTGACGTTTTGTAATTTCAGTTACGTTTAATGAAAACATGGCTTTAAAAATTTCCTCATGCCCTCCCTTATATGCTCTCGGGGCAATGTCCAAAACAAATACCTTGTTTAACAGTTCGGGATAATCATTTAAAAATTGCAGCGCAACTTTCCCCCCCAAGGAATGTCCGATTAAAATAATTTTTTTAAAGCCCAGCTTTTCTACTAATTTTTTGACATCCGCTGCCATCAATGGGTAACTAAAATCCTTGCTATGAGGAGATTTTCCATGATTCCGCAAATCGACACTTACGACTTCAAACTCATCAGCTAAAACTTTTGCAATCGATTGCCAATTATCTAGTTGACCAAACAATCCATGCAAAATAATAATGGGTTCTCCTGTGCCCTGTTTTTTATAGTTTAAATCAATCGTTTTCATTTGTGATTGCAGCCTCTATGATTACTTTTGCTCTTTGATTCAAATGTATGTCATTTAACTTGCAATCTAACTATCAACCCGCAGGGGACCAACCGGAAGCAATCCAGCAGCTCGCCGAAGGAATAGAATCAGGAGAGCATGCCCAGGTTTTATTAGGAGTAACTGGTTCTGGAAAAACGTTTACACTGGCTAATGTAATTGCCAAAGTAAATCGCCCTACGTTAATACTTACCCATAATAAAACACTCACGGCGCAATTGTATGGTGAGTTTAAAGAATTTTTTCCTGATAATGCTGTGGAATATTTTGTGTCTTATTATGATTACTACCAACCAGAAGCGTACATTTCAGTGACAGACACCTACATTGAAAAGGATCTTAATATAAACGAAGAAGTTGATAAATTGAGATTGAAAGCTACTTCGTCTCTACTATCCGGTCGCCGCGACATTGTGATCGTCGCTACCGTATCTTGTATATTCGGTATGGGAAATCCTGATGATTACAAACAAGGAATCATCCGTTTGCAAAAAGGCCAAATGTTTTCTAGAAATGCATTCTTATATAAACTAGTAGATAGTTTGTATAGTCGCACTGAAGGAGAATTAAAAAGAGGAAATTTTAGAGTGAAAGGTGATACCGTAGATATTTATCTCCCTTACGCAGATTATGGTTTTAGAATTCAATTTTTTGGTGATGAAATTGAAAACATTGATCAGATTGAACTCAGCACTGGTAAACGAATATTAAGTACAGATTTTGCCGCTATTTTTCCAGCTAATCTATATGTAGCACCCAAAGATCGTTTAAAATCTGTTTTGAGAACGATTGAAGACGAACTCTTTGAACAGAAAAAGTATTTTGAAAAAGAGATGCGCTACATCGAAGCAAAACGAATCGAAGAGCGCGTCAATTTTGATTTGGAAATGATGCGTGAGCTGGGCTATTGTTCTGGAATTGAAAACTACTCTCGATTTTTTGATGGACGAGCACCAGGAACTAGACCATTTTGTTTATTAGATTATTTTCCTGATGATTACCTTTTAGTCATTGATGAAAGTCATGCCACAGTTCCGCAGATTCGTGGAATGTGGGGCGGAGATCGCGCCAGAAAACTTAATCTTGTACAGTTTGGTTTCAGATTGCCCTCTGCATTGGATAACCGACCATTAAATTTCAATGAATTTGAAGCACAAATAAACCAGGTCATTTTTGTAAGCGCCACACCAGGGGAATATGAGTTAACTCAAACGGAAGGAATGATTGTAGAACAAGTCGTTCGCCCCACCGGATTATTGGATCCACCCATTAGTGTTAGACCATCCATAAATCAAATTGATGATCTGATGGAAGAAATTCAAAACAGGACACAACGAGGTGAACGTGTCTTAGTAACAACCTTGACAAAAAGGATGTCGGAAGAGTTAACCAAGTATTTTCAAGGATTAAATATCCGTTGTAAATACATTCACTCTGAGATCGAGACGATGGAACGTGTGGAAATTTTAAGGGATTTACGTTTGGGTGAATTTGATGTATTGGTTGGTGTAAATTTATTGCGGGAAGGTCTGGATTTACCTGAAGTTTCATTAGTTGCTATATTAGATGCTGACAAGGAAGGATTTTTACGCAACGACCGTTCGTTAACTCAAACTGCAGGAAGAGCCGCAAGAAATTCAAATGGATTAGTTATATTTTATGCAGATAAAATAACTGACTCCATGCAAAAAACTATCGAAGAAACTGATCGTCGCAGAAGTAAACAAATGGCATTTAATGAAGAGCATGACATCACTCCGACAACTTTAAGTAAGTCCCGTGATGAAATTATGAGTAAAAGTTCTATACTTGATATCAGAGGAAAGCAAGCACGTTATTATGTAGAAGCAGAATCTAGTTCTATTGCAGCGGATCCAGTAGTTAGCTTTATGAATCGGTCACAGCTAGAAAAGCTATTCACTGATACTGAATCTAAGATGAAAGCTGCAGCCAAAGATTTGGATTTTATATCGGCCGCACGATTTCGCGATGAGATGATCGAGATTAAAAAGAAACTTCAAGAAAAATTAGTTTAAGCTAAGATTAATTTTATTCGATTTAATTATATTAAATCCTCACTAAGTGCAGTTGGCTAAACTCAGTTTTGCAAATATTATAATAACTTAAGAACCACGGTCATGAGATTATTTAAAATAAAAAAACCTGCCAAACAAAATTTGCTTGCCAGGTTTAAACCAAAAACCATAAATGATACGTAATCTAAGTTTTTATTGAAAAACGTCAATTACAAATGTGTCGTTGTAAACTTATTTTAAATTTTAAAAATTACTGAATGTCAATATTTTTGGACTCAGGTTTAGTAGGTGCCAACTTTTCAATTTGAATTTTTAATATACCATTTTCATATTGTGCAGATATGGCATTCGTATTTGCATTTTCTGGCAAACGATACGATCTTTTGAAATTCGAATAATTGAATTCTCTCCTTGTATAGTTTTCTTTTGTCGTTTCGCCTTCCAACTTTTTTTCGGAAGAAATAACCAGCTGTCCACGATCCAGTGAAATTTTAAAATCTTTTTTCTCCATTCCTGGCGCGGCTAGTTCTAATGTATATTCCTTTTCATTCTCTGCAATATTTATTCCAGGTGAATTGGATTGGAATACCTGTCCACCGATGAAATCATGGATACTCTTATGGAATAAATCATCGACAAAATTACCCAATGCTTCTACGGCAGGGGTTATTGGATCATTAATACTATTTTTCATATATTGATTTTTAATTTTTATAATTATTGAATATTAATATTTTTTATTTCTTGCGCTATTTTTTGAATGGTAATACTTAAAATTCCTTGTTCAAAACCGGCTGAAATTTTTTGCACGTCCGCATCCTTTGGTAATAGGATTCTTTTTTCAAATGTATCTGTCGAAAACTCGCGATAAACTAAATGCTCATTTTTTGTTTCTGGCTTAGTTGATTTAACAATCAACTTGTTTTGATCCACTTTAATTTCGATATGTTCTTTTGTGAATCCCGGTACAGCCAAGTGTACAGTATAGGCCGCTTCTGTTTCTTGAACATTCATTTTAGGACTAATTGTCTTAGTGGTTTGTGCGTTTGGCTTGGAGTATCCGTAATTGGGCTTACAGTAATTGGGTCTTTTGAAATAATAATTTGTCGTCCACATTTTCTTTAAATTTTATTAGTTATGTGATCATTATATCAATCTATGTACCAAGTGAATTATTGTTTAAAAATGTCAGTTTTTGAATATTCATAACTGCCATATTGACGCCATAGACTTTAGTTTGCTGTCAAAATGGCATAAAAATGCCCGAACAAAAACATCCGGGCTAAATCAAACAATGATTTAAACTTTTTCTTTCAGGAGAAATTTCATTCCCATTTGAAGTAAATCATCGGATATATTTCCATCGCCATCCTTATCTAATAGTTTCCCAAATATTCCAAATCCTGGTTGTTCGGCTTTTTGTTGTTCCACAGTCTCTTCCACAACTTGTTGGACGTTGTCGTCATTGAGTTTTCCTGCAGCCCTGAATTTTCCAAGTAATCCCATTACTATTGGAGCCAACGTCATCATCAATTTCATTAATGTTCCCGTATCCAATCCAAACAATTTACCGACCTGGTTGGCTGTATTTTCTTTACGGCCGCCTAAAATATGACCAAGGATACCTGCCCCATCCAACATAGATGGATTGGCTGCGGTTGTTTGCCCGCTGAGCATTCCCAAAACATCATTTAGGATGCTTCCATCATGGTCGCGATCCAGTGCAGATAATAATCCTGACGCCCCTGGTTCGTTAGAAACATTTTTAGAAATACCTTGCAATAAGATATTAATGAGTGATTTTGAAGCTTGAACACCTGTATTCTCGTCTTCAATACCTGCCTGCCCGGCTATTTGCGAAAGCAAATCATCAGGAAGTTCTCGTGATATTAACTCTGTTAAATTCATAGAAGTAGTATTTTTATAAAATTTTAATAAATAACGTGTTGTGCGGGAAATGGGCTCTCATCATATGAAACTAATAATCGTCAGTATTAGTATGCTGCTTTTAAATATATCGTATATATTTTCACAGAACAATGGGTTTGGTTTCAAAAGTGGAATGACTACAGGATTCCAAAACTGGAATGGGTCTCAGCGGGATCCTCTTTTTGCCTGGCATGCTGCAGCTTATGCAGATTCAGAATCATCGGACGGGAATACCATTTATGGTCAGTTAGGATATCATGAGAAAGGTGGAGCATTACGATATAACCGATTCATAGATCAATTTGGAAATATATATCCTGGACAAACTTTCGAAATGAAATTTAATAATCTAGGCATAGAAGTTGGATTTAAACGCTTTCTGAAAGTTAAAAAATTTCAACCCTATTATGCTATAGGTTTGCGCGCTGAATATACTTTGAGTACAAAATTTGAAATTAATGAAGCATTGCGTGAGTGGGTGCG